>DXHJ01000032.1 GCA_019113475.1 Candidatus Dorea intestinavium
CTTAAAAAGAAATCTCTTCATTTTTTTAATCCTTGTGGTAATTGCTATTTTGATTTTAGTAATCCCGAGCCGGAAAAAGACCAAAATAGAGGAATCGGAGTTCTCTGATATAAGCAAAATTTTTGAGCTAGCAACCTTGGAGTGTTATTATCACGATGTAGCGGAATTTCAAAAAGATCCAGATGGTTTATTTAAGTATGGAGTCTTTCAATACGGAGCCAAAAAAATGTGGATGGAATACAACGGAATTATTAAAATTGGGATCGATGCCGGTGAAGTAAAGGTAAGTGATCCGGATAAAAATGGGGTGGTTAAGGTTTTTGTGCCAGATGCAAAGATTTTAGAAGTAAATGCCCAAAAAGATTCGATGTCTATACCCATTGAGGAAACAGGTGTCTTTACGAAAATTACCGCAGAAGAAAAAGCACAAGCTTTTTCTGTAGCCCAAAAAACCATGCGTGAAAATGCAGAGGCGGATCAAAGTCTTTTAAATAAGGCAAAAAGTAATGCGAAAGAACTTTTAAAACAATACATACAAAATGTCGGTGAGCAAATGGGTAAAACCTATCAGGTTGAGTGGGTTAAAGGAGAGTAGTTATGGAAAGAAATTGGTGGAAGATTCTTGTTGCTATTGTTGTCATTATAGCCATTGCTTTTATCATTGGTTTTGTTTAGGAATAATAGGATGGAGATAAGCTTAAAAAAAGCCATAATAAAACGAAAGATTCACTTACCTTTAATGTTAATTGTGCTACTGCTTTATGGCCTGAACAAATTGGTTTTAAGTCCACAGCTAGCTGGAAGTATAGGTGAATTCTTTCGTTTTTATTTTAATGATTTAATCTGTCCTTTGTTTTATTTATCCTGTGTACAAGTCTTACTAATTTGGGCTGGCTATGAAATGAGCACTTATAAAGTCGTTCTCTTTTGGGGCCTTTTGGGAGGCGTTATTTGGGAGTTTCTTATTCCTTTATTAAAGCCAACTTCTGTTTGTGATTATAAAGATCTTTTGTGTTATTTCTTAGGAAGTACCCTTTACTACGTAATTTATAAAAGGTCTCTTTGGGGTTATTTAGCCAAGTAAGTAGCACCAATAGGACGAATAGAGAGAGGATAAATCTTACTAGGATTAATAAAGTGGCTAAGATAATGAATCAAAGCCTCGCTTTCTTCTTCTTTTACAACACACATAATAACTCCGGCAAAGCCACCACCGTGAACCCGGCAGACACCAGAGTGATTTTTTTCGAAGAAAAGCTCACTTAAAGTGAGAGTTTTAGGAATGGGTTGATCCTTAGGGGAGTCAGGACAATAACAGTTTTGCAATAACTTCCAAGAAGAATCACCAGAGTCTTTGATTTCTTTTAAAACAGTTTCATAGTTTTTAGCGGCAAAAGAATGAAGGGCTTCTTTTACGCGTTCGTTTTCCTTAAAAAAGTGAATAGCACGTAAAACACCGCGGTCATTACTAAAATCCGCAAGATGTGCAATTAAAGCTTCTAGTGAAGTATCACAGAGTCTTTTAGCACCAAGCTTACTGGCAATTTCGAACATTTCTTTGGGAATAGCAGAGTATTCTTTATTTAAGTCAGAATGACTATCGCCAGTATCGACAATAATTTGTTTGTAACCCATTTCTTCAAAAGTAAAGGGTACTTGTTGATATTTAATGTTTTCGGCATCAGAAAAATCAAGCAAAATAGCCCCACCAACAGCACAGGCCATTTGATCCATAAGGCCTGATTTTTTGTGCCAAAATTTGTTCTCAGCATATTGGCCGATTTTAGCATAGTCCATGGCTGACATCTGATTCTGGTTAAAGAAATGATTCACAATAGTGCAAATAAGCATTTCAAAGGAGGCGGACGAACTTACGCCGGCAGCCGGGATAACGGTAGAAGAAACATAGCAATTAAAGCCTTTGGCCACGTAACCTTTTTCTCTGATAGCCACCATCATACCGGCTATTAAAGACAAAGTGCCAGAATCTTTAGGGATGCTAGTAAGGTGGTTTAAGTCTATGATTACTGGACCTGTATAACCTTCGCTAAAAAGATGAATCTCATTTGAGTCATTAGGATAAGCAGCGCCAATGGTATCCATACTGATACTAGCAGCTAGAATAAGGCCACCGTTATGGTCTGTATGATTACCAATGATTTCTGTTCGCCCAGGAGAAGAGAAGAACTCCATGGTAGTGGAATTAAACTTTTCCTGGAACCTGGTTGCTAAATTTTCGTATCTATTTTTAGCTTCATTAATGTCTTGATATAATTCTTTTAGTATTTTTTGGTTGGGGATCATAATCTTAAAACCTCCTACTTTTTCTTATTTTATTATAACCAATAAAGAAGAAAGAAAAAGATACTTTTTTGTGATAAAATAGTAATATAAAAGGAAAGTGTAGTTTATAGGCTAGATTAATCGGCTAAAAATAGTAATATCATTGGATAGGAGAGAGAATATGCAAATCCAAATTAATGAAGAAAAGAAAGAATTAAAGCTCCATGGAAAAGCACAATTTCCCATTTTAATCAGTGATGAGAAATTATCAAATTATACTTCGGGAGCATTTATTTGGCATTGGCATCCAGAAATTGAGATTACTTTAATCGTAGAAGGAGAGATTCTTTATCGTATTCAAGATAAAACTTATTTGTTAACCAAGGGAAATATCTTATTTGGTAATGTTAATACGGTTCATACGGGAAAGATGAAAGAGGAAAAGGATTGTAAATATATCTCTATCACCTTTCATCCACGACTCATTTATGGTTTTAAAGATAGCTTAATTTATACCAAGTATGTACAGCCGATTATTTTTAATCGAGCTTTGTCATCGCTTTATTTTGCTGAAAATACAAAAAACTATGATCGTTTGTTTTCCCTGGTACAGGAACTAATTAGTTGTTATCGCAAAAAAGAAGAATTTGCTGAATTAAAGATTACCCATTTACTGCAAGAAATATGGAAAATTATCTATGAAAAAAAAGACCAAGTGGCAGATACTTTAATTAATCCCAAAGAATATGAACGAATGGATGAAATGATTGCCTATGTTCATCACCATTATAAAGACCCTATTACCTTAGAGGAGATAGCTAGAGAAATTCATTTGTGCAAAGGAGAATGCTCCAAACTTTTTAAAAAATGCATGAAGATTTCTTTGTTTTCCTATTTACAAGAATATCGGATTGAAAGAAGCGTAGAGTTGCTTCTTGATCCTGACTATTTGATTGCTGATGTTGCCGAGGAAGTAGGATTTTCTAGTGCCAATTACTATATTAAAGTTTTCAAAAAATACAAAGGTTGTTCTCCTCTTAAATACCGAAAAATGATGGAATTATAAAGGAGACCAACTATGAATAGTCAATAGAAAAAGAAAAATTTTTTAAAAAAAGTTTTGACTTAAAAAAGTGTATAGAAAATAAACATCCCTTTTGGATGAGCCTAAAATCAAATATAGTAGGACTAAG
>DXHJ01000033.1 GCA_019113475.1 Candidatus Dorea intestinavium
TTAGCTGCTTCTTTTTCGACAGGAACCGATTCACCCGTTAAAGCCGCTTCATCGATTTTTAAGTTCACCGCTTCGACCAGGCGAATATCAGCGGGTACATAATCACCAGCTTCTAAAATAACAATATCACCAACGACGACATCACTAGAAGGAACCTCAATAATTTGGCCGCCACGTAAAACTTTTGCTTGGGGAGAAGCCATTTCTTTTAGAGCTTTTAGCGCATTACTGGCCTTATTTTCTTGGTAGACACCCAGAAAAGTATTAAGCACTACAATCGCTAGAATAATACTGCCATCTAAAATTTCGCCCAAGAAGATCGAAATAATAGCAGCAATAATCAAAATAATAACTAAGAAGTCTTTTAATTGATCAAGAGCCATAGCAAAAAGCCCTTTTTCTTTTGCTCCTTCAAGACGGTTAGGACCATCTTTTTTTAGTCGTTTATCTGCTTCTTCCTTAGATAAACCGGATGAAATGCTAGAATTTAATTCTTTCTCAACATTTTCGACAGTTTCGTTATAAAACAAACTCATCTTTAACTCCTTTCAAAATTATGCATTGTTTTATTGGTCTATAAAATCTGTCAATGCTCCCTTTGGCATAGCTAGAGCATTTTCAGTTATAGAATAGATGGTTTTTGCCGTAATAGCATCAATCTCTTTGGTGTTCATAAAACCACATTCTAAGACATTTAAAGTAAGAAGAGGGTAGGGGGCATTTAAAAGTCCGTCTGTAGCAGCTTCTTCAATTAAAGTCTGTAAAGTATTCATTAGTAAGGTCCGTACTCTTTTTGCTCCTAAAACATTGCCTTGAATTTCCTTGTAATCAGGAAGTTTATTGCTTGTATCCGTAGTAAACTGATCGATGAAATCGAGATAAAGAGCGATGACTTCAAATATTTTTCGATAAATAGTCGTATCACTTTTTAAGATTTCATTGATACTTAGGGTCATTTCATTTTCAATTTCTAAGAGAATGGTTTCAATAATCTCATCCTTAGAGCTAAAGTAATAATAAAAGACCCCTTTTGCTACTCCGACTTTTGCAACAATGTCAGAAATTCTCGTTTTTTCAATTCCTTCTAAGTCAAAAAGCTCTCTGGCAGCCGTAATGATCTCGGCTTTTCGCATTTCTGGTGCCTTTGATACGCGCTTTTTCTTCAAGACCACACCTCCTTTATTAAGTCTTATGATACGTTTAAATCTTACAATATGACTGACTAAGTGTCAAGAGTCAGTCACAAAAATAAAAATAAAAAAGCGAGCGGTTATTTGCTCGCTTTAGTACCTTGCTTTAGTTTTGTATATTGGATAAATAACGATAAATGGTGGCTTCTGAAACCATTAGCTCTTTTGCAACATCGGGGATAGAACCCTTAATCTGGAAGATCCCTTGATCATAGAGTCGTTTAACAATTTCCGTTTTTTCCTGAGTAGTAAGACGTGACATGGGGATGTTTTCGGTGGTATGAAGAACTTCTGGTAAAGCATTTTTTAAAACTTGAGAAATATTTTGGGAAAAGTTTTCAATTAAGTTCTGGGTGATGGCTTCTTCTTTTTTAACTGGCAGTGCCATCTTTCCAGAAGTAGAATCAGCGGTTAAATGGGTGTCTAAAAGACCTTTTAGGGTATCAATACAAGTCTCAATATCTTTTTGCGGGTTAGACTTTATGTTTAAACAAAGCATACCTATTAGCTTATCCTCATCTTTAATAAAGAAAGTAGAAGAACATAAGATATCACCAGCTTCCGTTTTTCCAGCATAATTTACTTCATAATCTTTTGTTTTCCAAATGCCAGAAGACAAAATACTTAGAGCATAGTTTGTTAAGGGAGCACCTACGGTACGATTACTAACATGTCCATTGGCAATAGCAATAATACCGTGATTAATATCTTGCAAAACTATCTCACAATCTTCTCCTAAAGCAATTCCTAGAAATTCTATCATTTTTGTTAACCATTCCATTAATTTATGCATAACCCTTTATACGCCTCCAAATTTTTTCTTTCACTAATAAAATATTTTCATACAAATAATAGTTTAATATAAATCAGCGGAGAATGTCAAGGGTATGGAAGACCTATCTTAGGTATAAATGGCTATTTTCCCTTTATATAGAAGGAATAGAAGAAAAACACAAGTGAGATTATTTTATCAATCTTAATTAAAAGCTATCGATGAGAAAATAATTTATTTGTATGATAAAAAACTATTGACAATTATATTTTTTGGCACTAAGATAGGGGTACATAAAAGGTTTGTACTAAATGACTAAATAACGAGTTTTGGAAAGGAAATTTATATGAAAAATGACATTAAATTAGTTCAACTACCAGAAAGAGAGGGTGAAAAAACATCTCTCGACTTTTTAAACAAGGAAACAGTAGAAAAGGTTTGCAACTTCCATAAAAGTTTCCCGATGTATAAGGAGACTCCTCTAGTTGACCTAGCAGCATTATCAAAAAAATTAGGACTTAAGAATCTCTTTGTAAAAGATGAATCTTATCGTTTTGGTTTAAATGCCTTTAAAGTACTAGGTGGAAGTTTTGCTATTGGTAATTACTTAGCAAAGACTCTAGGAATGGATATTTCTGAATTACCTTTTGAAAAAATGACTTCACCAGAAATCAAAGAAAAGTTAGGCGACATTACTTTTGTGACTGCTACCGATGGTAACCATGGTCGCGGCGTTGCTTGGACAGCCAATCAATTAAAACAAGGCGCTGTCGTTTATATGCCAAAGGGTAGTGCCAAACAAAGACTAGAAGCAATCAGAAAAGAAGGAGCAGAGGCTTCTATTACTGATTTTAATTACGATGAGGCCGTTCGCTATGCCTACGAAAACGGCCAAAAGAACAACTGGATTATGGTTCAAGATACTGCTTGGGAAGGCTACACTGATATCCCAACTTGGATTATCCAAGGTTATGCAACGATGGCTTTTGAAGCTTATTCCCAGTTAAAAGAAAAACCAACTCATATCTTTATTCAAGCGGGTGTTGGTTCACTAGCAGCTGCTGTAACCGGCTTCTTCTCTAGTATGCTAACCGGAGATGATGCCCCTATTATTACAGTTGTTGAACCAGACAAAGCAGATTGCCTCTTTAGAACGGCTAAAGCAAACGATGGTAAGAGACATTTTGTAACAGATGATATGGCAACTATTATGGCTGGCCTTGCTTGTGGTGAACCATGTAGCGTTGGTTGGGAAGTATTAAGAGACTATGCAAAGAATTATATTTCTTGTGCCGATTATATTTCTGCAAAAGGAATGCGCATCCTTGGCAATCCACTTCGTGGTGATGATAAAGTGATTTCTGGCGAAAGTGGTGCGGTAACCCTTGGCGTAGTAGCAGAAATTATGGCAAATCCCGACTTTGCGGAAGTTAAAAAAGAACTGAAATTAGACGAAAATTCAACTGTATTATGCTTTAGCACAGAGGGTGATACAGACGAAGAGAACTATTTAAATATTGTTTGGGACGGTAAAGAACCAAGCTTTAATAAATAAAAAACAATTAATAAATAAAAGGAGAAAAAAGATGAACGAAGCAAGAAAACAAGAAGTCATTGACTTGTGTCAAAAAATGATTCAAGCAAAAAGCTATTCAGGAGAAGAAGACAAAGTTGCTGATGTCCTCGCTAAGGCGATGAAAGAAAAAGGATTTGATGATGTTATGGTGGATCCTTATGGTAACGTTATTGGTTGCCTAAAAGGAAAGAAACCAGGCAAGAAAATCCTTTTTGATGGCCACATCGATACAGTTCCTGTAACGGATGAATCAGTTTGGGAATTCCCTCCATTTGCTGCAGAAATTCATGATGATAAGATTTATGGTCGTGGTACTAGTGATATGAAAGGTGCTGTTTCCGGATTTGTTTGTGCCGCTAAAAACTTCGCTGAAGATACCAACCGTGACTTTGCTGGTGAAATCTATGTAGCAGGCGTGGTTCATGAAGAATGTTTTGAAGGTGTAGCAGCAAGATCAATTAGTGATATTGTCAAACCAGATTATGTAGTAATAGGTGAAGCTTCACAATTAAATCTTAAAATTGGCCAAAGAGGTCGTGCAGAAATCGCTCTGGAAACCTTTGGTGTACCGGCTCACTCTGCTAACCCAGAAAAAGGAATTAATGCGGTTTATAAAATCTGTGATGTGATTAAAGCAATCCAAGAATTAAAACCAACTTCTCATCCAGTTTTAGGTGACGGTATCTTAGAATTAACGGATATTAAATCTGCACCATTTCCTGGCGCTTCTGTTGTACCAGAATATTGCCGTGCAACTTATGATCGCCGACTTCTTGTTGGAGAAACAAAAGAAAGTGTTATGGCCCCTCTTCAAGAATTATTAGATAAGTTGATGAAGGAAGATCCAAAGCTCAAAGCAAAAGTATCTTATGTCGTTGGCGAAGAAACCTGCTACACCGGAGAAAAAATCACAGGAGAGAGATTCTTCCCAGGTTGGTTATACGATGAGTCAGAAGATTATGTTCAAAACGTATACAAAAAACTTACAGAAAAAGGCTATACTCCAGAGATTACTCAGTATAACTTCTGTACCAATGGTAGTCACTATGCAGGTGAAGCAAACATTAAGACAATTGGCCTTGGACCATCTAAAGAAAACTTGGCTCATACAGTAAATGAATATATTGAAATCGATCAATTAGTTAAAGTAACCGATTGCTACGAAGGAGTAATGGAAGCGTTATTAGTATAAGTATTATACAAACAGGAGGAAATGAAAAATGAGTAAGATTCAAATTACTGCCTTAATCATGATCATACTTTACATGGTTGCTACGGTATTCGTTGGTCTATTTGCTTCTTCAAGACAAAAGAAGAAAAGCAGCAAGCAAAGTAATGAAGACTTTTTAATGGCAAGCAAGTCCCTAGGACCTTTGGCCCTTGCCGGAACACTTTTTGCATCAAATACAGGTGGTGCTAGTACAACAGGTATTGCTACCAATGTCTATGGCTATGGTTTATCAGCTAGCTGGTACGTTATTGCAGCCGGAATAGGATTTATTTTAGTTGCTTTTATCGCTCCTTATTTTAGACGTTCACAGTCTAGCACCGTGCCGGAAATTATAGGAAAAAGATATGGTAAGAAATCCCACATTCTTACTGCAATCACTTCTATTGGTGCTCTGTTTTTAGCAACCGGCGCACAAATTATCGCCACCGCATCAATCATTAGTGTTGTTACCGGTATTGATTACAAAATTGCCGCAATTATTACAACGGCTATCGTTATTGTCTACACCATGTTTGGTGGTTATAAATCAGTCACCGCTGCTAACATGATGCATGTACTTTTTATTACCGTTGGGATGACGATTGCTATGTTTATCATGGTAAATAACAAAGACATTGGCGGATTTAGTGCACTCTTTGATAAAGCCAGAACAGTCAGTGATGCCAGCGGAAAGAATCTTGATTTTTTAAGTATGGTTAAGATAGGAGCTCCGACAATTTTAGGCTATGTTGCCATGTACTTTATGACCTTCCCCACAGGTCAAGAAATTGTTCAAACTTTTGGTTCCGCTAAAGATGGTAAAACCGCTAAATTTGGTTCCTTTATCGCTGGTGGTTTATCAGCAGTATATGCAATTGTACCAGCTATTATTGGTCTTATTGCCTATGCTTGTATTGATGGCTATGCGAGTGCTGGTGCCCAAAAAAATGCATTGGCTGATGCAACCATTACTTTTACGCCCCCAATTATTGCCGGTATCGTTCTAGCAGCAATTGTTGCAGCAACGATGAGTAGTGCTTCCGGTAACATGATTGGAACGGCAACGATGTTTACCAATGATGTTTTCCGTCCTTATATTAATAAGGGAAAACATGATGATCAAAAAGAAGTTAAGATTTCTAAAATTGTCATGGTAACAGTCGGTATTGTTGGTTTAGTGGTTGCTCTTACCGCTTCTAATATTATTGCCGTTATGATGGGAGCTTTTGCTCTTAGAAGTGCCGGACCATTTGCCGCTTTTATCATGGGCTTATTCTCTAAAAAAGTCACAAAAAATGCTGGTTTTTGGTCAATCGTTACCGGAACAGTAGTGGCAGCAATTTGGATCTACGGATTAAAATCACCATGGGATCTAAGTGCAATTGTACCAGGTGGAATTGCCGCATTTATCGCAATATTCTTAGTTACGGCAGTTGAAAATAAGGCCGGCGTAAAGCCAGCACCACCACTTGAATTGGATGAAAAGTAGGAGGTAGTTATGAAAACAGTAATTAAAAACGGAAAAATCGTCGATGGTAGTGGTAAACCATCCTACGAAGCAGACGTATTAATCGAAGATGGCTTAATTAAAGCCATCGGAAAAATAAATGAAAGTGGAGCGGAAAAGGTAATTGATGCCAAAGGGCTTGTAGTAGCCCCGGGATTTATCGATACGCATAGCCACAGTGATTTACAAGTCCTTTTAACACCGGAAGTTGAACCAAAACTTCGCCAAGGTATTACTACAGAAGTCCTTGGCCAAGATGGTATCTCTATGGCACCCCTTCCTAAAGAGTACATTTCCCCTTGGAGAAAGAACTTAGCTGGTCTTGATGGCGTCAGCGATGAAATCGATTGGGGTTTTGAAAACACTGCCGGCTATCTAAAGATGATTGAAGATGTTAAACCAGGCTTAAACGAAAGTTACCTAGTACCTCACGGTAACATTCGGATGGAAGCAATGGGACTAGATAATCGTCAACCAAATGCCGAAGAACTAAAGAAGATGGTAGACATCACTAGAAGAGAGATGGAAGCTGGTGCCATTGGTCTATCAACGGGACTTATCTACATGCCATGTGCTTATGGTGAAACCAACGAAATCATTGAAATGTGTAAAGTTGTCGCAGAATATGACGGACTCTTTGTTATTCACCAAAGAAGTGAAGCTGATACCATCCTTGATTCGATGGAAGAAGTTATTGAAATCGGACGTAAATCCGGTGTTAGAATTCACTACTCACACTTTAAAGTATGTGGAAAGAAAAACTGGGACAAAATTGACAAGGTAGTTGAGCTTCTAGAAAAGGCAGAAGCAGAAGGAATCAAAGTTTCCTTTGACCAATATCCTTACGTAGCTGGCAGTACCATGCTTGGTGTTATCCTCCCTCCATGGGTACACGATGGTGGTACTAATAAAGTTGTTGAACGTCTTGGTGATCCAGAACTTAGAAAGAAAATGATTGAAGATATGGAAAACGGCATTCCTGGTTGGGATAACTTCGTTGACTTTGCCGGTCTTGATCAAATCTTCGTAACTAGTGTAACCAAAGAAAGAAACAAAGATGCTGTCGGCTTAAGCCTTACAGAACTAGGAAAACTTCGTGGTAAAGATGCTTATAATGCTACTTTTGATTTACTTGAAGATGAAGAAAACGCTGTTGGAATGGTAGATTTCTACGGCACCGAAGAACACGTACAATTATTTATGAAACGTCCAGAAATGAATGCTTGTACAGATGGTTTACTTGGCGGAAAACCTCACCCAAGAGTTTATGGCGCTTTCCCCAGAATCCTCGGAAAATATGTTAGAGAAGATAAAGCTTTGTCTTTAGAAGAAGCTATTTATAAAATGACTAAAAAACCAGCCACTACTTTCAATATGGTAGGTAGAGGCGAATTAGTAGAGGGAAATGTGGCTGATATTACCATCTTTAACCCAGATACTGTGATTGATAAAGGAACTTTTGTTGATCCAGTTCAATTCCCCGAAGGAATTATTCACGTCATCGTTAACGGAGTTGTGGCCATTGAAAATGAGAAACTGACCGGAAATCGTGGCGGAAAAGTATTACGTAAACAAGGAAAAATTGTTAAATAAGAAGGAGACACTATGAATAAAACAGTAATAGATACAAAAAAAGCACCATCAGCTATCGGACCCTATATCCAAGGAGCAACCATTGAAAACTTTGTCTTTACCTCAGGCCAACTAGGAATTGATCCGACCACTGGCGAATATCCTGAAGGCGGCGTTGTCGCACAAGCACATCAATCAATGAAAAATGTAGAAGCCGTTTTAGTAGCAGGTGGCAGTGACCTTAACAAAATTATTAAAACAACAATCTTTGTTAAAGATCTAGGTGATTTTGCCGCAGTTAATGAAGTATACGGATCTTACTTTAAAGAAGGATTCCCAGCACGTTCTTGTGTTGAAGTAGCTAGACTTCCTAAAGATGGCTTGGTAGAAATTGAGTGCATCGCTTATAAATAGGCAACAACGAAATCATGATAGAGAAAAACCCTTAGCTTAGGCTAGGGGTTTTTCGTATATCTATACTATTTTATGGAAGGGGATTAACCAAGAATATCTTTTAAATCTTCTTCAGCAGTACTAATTAGTTTAATACCATAGTTTTCAATTAAAACATTTAAAACATTAGGTGAGATAAAAGCTGGAAGTGTTGGTCCTAAGCGGATATCTTTAATACCTAGTGCTAGAAGACTTAGTAAAATAACAACGGCCTTTTGTTCATACCAGCTAAGTACGAGGCTTAGAGGAAGTCCATTAACATCAGTCTTAAATACTTCTGCTAAGGCACTAGCTACTTTAATGGCACTATAAGCATCGTTACATTGTCCCATGTCCATAAGTCTTGGTAGGCCACCGATTTCACCGATTTCAAGATCGTTGAAACGATATTTTCCACAAGCAAGCGTAAGAACAATCGTATCCTTAGGCGATTTAGCAACGAAGTCAGTATAGTAGTTTCTACCTGGTTTGGCACCATCACAACCACCAACTAGGAAGATATGTTTGATGTCGCCAGCATTTACGGCGTCTACTACTTTGTCAGCAACGCTAAGAACCGTGTTGTGACCAAAGCCGGTTGTAACGGTATCACCACCGTTAATACCAGTAAGCTTTTGATCTTCACTATAACCACCAAGTTCGAGAGCTTTTTCAATCACTGGAGTAAAGTCTTTATCATCACCGATGTGAACCATTTCTGGATAAGCAACGACTTCAGTGGTAAAGACACGGTCAGCATAGCTAGCTTTAGGTGGCATTAAGCAGTTCGTAGTAAAGAGGAAAGCGCCAGGTACATTATCAAATTCTTTTTGTTGGTTTTGCCAAGCAGTACCAAAGTTTCCTTTCAGGTGAGGATAAGCTTTAAGCTTTGGATAAGCATGAGCTGGTAGCATTTCACCATGAGTATAAACGTTGATGCCTTTTCCTTCTGTTTGTTTTAGTAATTGTTCTAAGTCATAAAGGTCATGACCGGTAATAACGATGAAAGGACCTTTTTCGATGGTTAGAGGTACCTTTGTTGGGGTAGGAATACCATAGCTTTCAGTATTTGCCTTATCTAATAATTCCATGCAAACAAGGTTTACATTGCCACATTCAAGCACAAGGGGAAGAAGTTCATCCATACCAAGATCTTGACCAATGGCTGCGAGACCTTTATAGAAGAAGTCGGTGACTTTCTTATCTTCATAACCAAGTACAAGTGCGTGGTAAGCATAAGCGGCCATACCTCTCATACCAAAGAGTAAAAGACTCTTTAAACTTCTAATGTCTTCGTCGGCATTCCAAATATCATTCATATCATAATCATCAACTAAACCGCTGATTTCATGGACTTTATTAATATATTTAATAACAGTATCATCATCAAAATCAACATTAGTAATGGTTGTAAATAGGCCTTCAAGAACTACTTTATCAGATTCTTTACTGGAGCCCTTACCTAATACTAATTTAGATAAAGTAATTAAAGCACCGGTTAATTGATCTTGCAATTTCGCATTTGATGAAGATTTTCCACAAACACCCTTGCTGCCTGTACAGCCGTGTCCGCCTGCCGTTTGTTCACATTGGAAACAAAACATATCGTTCATTATAAATTCCTCCTAAGTTATGTTATCTTTGCGAAGCTTTGTGTTTCGCGCTAAAGAAATAATAACTGCTAGAGAAAATAAAATGCGTGACAAATGTCACGCATAATAAAATTTATAAAGAAAAATCATAATGTAAGAGCTTATAGGTGTTGCGGTTAAAGCTAATTAAGCCTTCTTTTTGCATCTTGTTTAATTCTCTCGTTAAGGAACTGCGATCAGCGCCAAAGAAATCAGCTAATTCCACGCGGCCCAGCGAAGAAGTCACCGTGGTTGAGTTTTGCTCCTGGGAAAGCTGCGAAAGATAAGTGAAAATCTTTTCCCGGAGGGAGTGTTTGGTGGTAACTTCTAACTTTTCTAAAAGTCCAATATTTTTTGTAGCAATCATTTCTACCATATTATGAATGAGAAGATTATGATAGCCACAGGCACTTGGACACATGTGCATAACCCTTTCAAAAGGCAGGAACAAGATACTGGTATTTTCTAAAGCTATAGCTGAAACTGTCAGAATAAATTTGCTGCCACAACAAAAAGATTCACCAAAGGTATGGGGCGGTCTTAAATCGCTTAAGATGGTGCGATTGCCATAAACATCTTCCTTAATAATCTGGACATGTCCCGAGAGAACAATGCCAATATCGGTTATCTTATTGCCATTTAAAAAGATAAATTCACCCTTTTTAAAGTTTTCCCGGTGAGCGCCCACACAGGCAAAGAGAGAACCAAACTCTTCCGGTTTGATATTTTTAAAAATCGGAGACTTTTGTAATAAGGCGTTATCGACTTTCATAATTTCACCTCCTGAACACATATTACAATAAAAATGTTGCATATGCAACATAAAATAATAGAAAAAGATGCTATGATAGCTCTTGTAAAACGAATAAAATGTCAAAACTTAACCAAGGAGGTTATTAAGATGAATAAAAAAATTACAAAAGATATGTTAATTGGTGATGTATTAAAAGTAGATGGCAATTTAGCACCAACTCTATTAGAAATAGGAATGCACTGCTTAGGATGCCCTTCTTCACAAATGGAATCTTTATCCGATGCTTGCTTAGTACATGGGGTAAATGCCGATGAACTCGTAGCAAAATTAAACGCACAATTGGAGGGTTAGAACATGAGCGCTTTTTTAGGACCGGTACATGTTAAGATGTATGACAGAATTTTGTTTCAAGATCGTATGAGTGAAGCATTTTTAGAAAAGTATGAACAAGAATATCATGATGGTAGTATTAGAGAAGATGTCGAGGTACTTTACCCGGCTGCGCAAAAGGTTGCGTTGGAAACTATTATTGATGAAAGCAACATTCATGGTTGGCTAAGTGAGGCTGTCGAAAATTGCGAAAAAAGATTCAGTTTTATTGTCACCGCTTCTATGAAAGCGCAACCAGCCCTTTTAGAAGAATATAAAGCCATTATGGCAGAATTTGGAAAAGAGTATAAGAGCGCGAACCCAGAAACACCAAGTGAAGCTTTTACGGTGATTCATAACATCTTATTAGATGGCATGCCTTGTGATTTTCCTTTCCAAGTTTTAGAAGAGAATGAAACAGAAGTGAAGTGGGAAGTAAAAAAGTGCCCTCATTCTTTTTATTGGGGCGCAACCAAAGAAGATTATTATTATCAACTTCGCGACGCTTTTGTAGCAGGTTATTTACAAGGTAGCAACTTATCTCACGTAAGAGATAATGGCATTCACAGTATTAGAAAGGAAGCATAAGATGAAAAGTATTGAATTATTAGTAGAAGAGCATGAAAATATTAAAAGAATGTTAGATGTGGTTCATAAAGCCGCTATTTCGGCCCTTGAAGGTGGCGAAATAAATGTCGATGATTTTAAAAAGATGGTAGACTTTATTAGAAGATATGCGGATAAGACCCACCACGGTAAAGAAGAACATTTTATGTTTAAGGTAATGGTAGAAGAGCTAGGAAACATTGCCAAAAACTTAGTGAGTCACGGAATGTTAGTAGAACATGACCTTGCTCGTCTTTATGTATCACAATTAGATGCCGCTCTTGATTCTTACAAAGAAAATAAAGACACGGAAAGTAAATGGGCGATTATTGTGGCAGCAGGAAGTTATGAACAACTACTTCGAAGACATATCGATAAAGAAAATGGAGTTGCTTATCCTTTTGGCGAGAAAAACTTATCACCTAAATCCTTAGAATGGATAGAAGAACAAACCAATGAGTTTGAAGCAAATGAAGAAAATGCCAAGGAAAGAGATTACC
Source organism: Candidatus Dorea intestinavium (assembly GCA_019113475.1). Classification (GTDB taxonomy): domain Bacteria; phylum Bacillota; class Clostridia; order Lachnospirales; family Lachnospiraceae; genus Aequitasia; species Aequitasia intestinavium. The sequence goes on from DXHJ01000033.1 coordinate 12,120, forward strand.
AATTATCCGTACTAACAGAGTTAGAAAAGAAATATATGAAATAATAAATAATAAATAAGAGAGGATTCGTTTATGAATCCTCTCTCCTTTTTTGTAATCCTTTTTAGATTAACTTGTATTCTTTTAATAAATCCATTACGACAGTGCCGGATAATTTCTTTTGTGCTTCTTTTTCAGCCATTCTAGCACTTAGTGGTAGCTTAATGTCTGTAATCTTCTTACCATCCATCATCTTCGCCGTAGAATCCATTAAAGTACGAACATCAAAGGCGGAACCAAAGACTTCTGGTACACCACGGTCGATATCAAGAAGAGTATATACCGCTTCCATAGCAGTACGAACAGAATACTCAGTAGTAAAGACGGTATCTCTTGGTGTTTCGGCAAAGTTACCGATAAAAGCAGCGTTGATGCAACCATCAGGAACAACGTTTGGACGATCGCCGGCTTTTCTTGGCATAAAGTAAGCAGTAACAAAAGGCATCATACAAGGAATGCTATTAGCTGAGTTTTTCGCCATGTCATCAATTTCTTCTACTGGTACACCTAAGTGATAAAGCCATTCTTTGGTGATTTCTTCACCGGTACAATCTTTCATTGCTTTTTTAACGTAGTTACCTGGTTTGTCACAGTAGAGGCTGTAAACCCAAACGACTAATTGGTCTTTTGGTTGTTTTTTGAAATGAGGTTGTCTATTTAAAGTAAAGCTCATATACCAGTTAGAATCTTTAATGGTGACAATACCACCCGTTACAACTTTTCCACTAAAAGGATCTCTTTTGCAGATTTTTTCAATATATGGTGGGATCTTCATATCTAAGGTTGTAATCGTAGCGGATTCCCAATTGCTTCTAGCAATATCACCACAAAAGACATCAGGATGACCGAAAGAATCATCTTGCGCAGCAATATTTTTCCATAAATTCCAGCTACCACCAAGTTCCTCTTTTAGTTTAGCCGGTGTATTTTGATCGCCCAGATCAGAACTTTCAGTGTTGCTTCCGTTAGTAATAAAAACAAGATCATTTTCGGTAAGGTCAATACCAAAAGAGGAATTCTCTTTGACAGCTACAATTTTTTTCGCCACTTTTTTATCACTAGTAATATCAAATTCGACATTTGTAACAGTTACTCCGTACTGAATATCAACTCCGTGTCCCTCTAAATAGTTAAGTAGAGGAAGAGTTAAAGATTCGTATTGGTTATATTTGGTAAATTTAAGTGCTGAGAAATCAGGTAGTCCGCCGATGTGGTGGATAAATCTAGTCACATATCTTCTCATTTCAATGGCAGAGTGCCATGGTTCAAAGGCAAACATGGTTTGCCAGTATAGCCAAAAGTTCGATTCAAAGAAGTCTTTAGAGAAGACATCAGTGATGGTAAGGTTTTCTAATTTTTCTTCGGGTGTAAAAAAGAGTTTAATAATTTCCATTGAAGCTTCATTACTAAGAGTAAATTTACCATCGGTATGAGCACTTTCTCCTCTATTTTGGATGGCACGTTCTAGGGAATAATTGGGATCTTCTTTATTTAACCAATAAAATTCATCTAAAACGGAAGCGTCTTCTACTTCAAGGGAAGGGATGGAGCGGAAAAGATCCCAAAGGCATTCAAAATGGTTTTCCATCTCTCGACCACCTCTGATGACAAAGCCTCGGTTGTCCTCATAAAGGCCATCTAGTCCACCTCCGGCGATATTTAATTCTTCTAATATATGAATGTGATCCCCTTTCATTTGACCATCACGAATCAAGAAAGAGGCAGCAGCTAAAGAGGCGAGTCCACCGCCAACTAAATAAGCGGATTTATTATCAACACCTTCTGGTTTTTTGGGTTTAGCAAATGCTTCATAATTTCCATTACTATAATACATAATTTTTTTCCTCCTGTTCATTTGATAAAGGTAATATAACTCGAGAAATAGGTGAAATAAATAGACAGGTAAAGCCACTTGTCGTATTTTTTGACAAATCTTAGTATTTGTATGTATTATGAAAAAAAGGAGGCGAAGCAGATGGCAATTTTTACGAAACAAATCTTAGCAAATACGTTAAAAGAAATGGTAAAAACAAAACCAATTGATAAAATTACCGTTACGGAGTTGGTAGAAAAGTGTGGTATTAACCGGCAAACCTTTTATTATCATTTTCAAGATATCTATGATTTATTAGCCTTTATTTATAGAAGCGAAGCCGTAGCCTCAATTGAAAACCAGCTGAATTTAAAGACCTGGCAAGAAGAACTGATCACTGTTATTGAATACATGAGAAACAATGAAGCTCTGTGTCTTAATACCTATCGGTCTTTAGGCCGGGAACATTTAGAGCGTTTTTTACACGACGTATTTGACGAATTAGTTGGGCGGATTGTGACAGAAATTAGTAAAGGCAAGAATTTGGAAGATAAGGGCAAAGTCTTTATTACGAAGTTTTATAGTTATGCCCTAGCAGGAACCTTATTAGAATGGTTAAGCCACGGCATGAAAGAATCCAATGAAGAAATGGAAAAAAATATTGGTACCGTTATGGATGGTAGTATTACGTTTGGAGTGAACCAGTATTTAGCTCATAAGAAAGGACTTTAGAATTTCCCTTCTAAAGTCCCTTTTAACGTTTATCTATTTTCACGATGTTCACGAGTATCACAAGGTACAATTTCAATCCAGTAACCATCTGGATCGGTGATAAAGTAGACACCCATCATTTTGTTTTCGTAAACAACACAATCCATTTCTTTGTGCTTTTTATAAGCAGCATCAAAATCATCCACTTCAAAAGCTAAGTGAAATTCATTATCGCCAAGATCATAAGCTGGTTTTTCCCAGTCTCTAAGCCAAGTTAGTTCCAACCTAAAATTAGTAACGCCGTCCCCTAAATACATTAAAACGAAACTACCATCACCAGGTTCCTTTCTCCTTGTTGGTAGTAATCCTAATGCGTCATGATAAAAAGCTACGCTTTTTTCCAAGTCCATAACATTAAAATTATAGTGCGCAAAAGTAAATTTCATTTAAATACCCTCCTTAAAAATAACCATTTCATATTGTTTTAGTGCGTGGTATAAAAGGTAACCTAGTACACCACAGGAAAGAATTTCGCCAATACCGATAGTAACCATTAATAAAGGAATTGGTAAATTGATGCCATAGCCATAGGATAAGACAAAAGGCACAATAATGGTATTGGAGATGATTGGTGGAAATGTTGCTAGTATTGGATGATTTTTACCGATTTTGTAAGTGATTAAGGCTCCTATTAAGGTAGCAAGACTTCCAAAAATAATATCAGGAAGGATGGCGCCACCAAGAATATTACCCACCAGGCAACCGATAAATACGCCGGGAATGGCAGCTGGGGTAAATACAGGAAGGATGGTTAAAGCTTCCGCAAAACGAACCTGTACTTCACCAAAAGAAAGGGGTGCAAAAATCACCGTAGTTACAACATAAATAGCAGCAATCATCGCTGCTTGCACCAAAAATAAAATCTGTTTGTTCTTCATTTTTCTTAAATCTCCCTAGTTTTTATTAGCGTCTGGATGGTTTCGAACAGACGTACCTAGTTAGTATAACATAAACTTGCGAAAAATACGAATACTTATAGTGGGTGTAAACTTGTTGTATTAGTGAAAATAGTATATACTTATGAGAGATTAGATAGTAAAAGGAGCAATTACGATGAAGAAGACAAAGATAAAGGAAGCTTTTCTAAATTCAGAAAAGTTTTTAGATAAGGAAATTACAGTAGGAGGTTGGATTAAGAGCATTAGAGATTCAAAAACCTTCGGTTTTATGGTAGTAAGTGACGGATCTTACTTTGATCCCATTCAAGTTGTTTATCACGATGAATTAGAAAACTTTGCCGCAATCTCAAAACTAAATGTGGGAGCTGCTGTAGTAATAAGAGGAACCCTAGTAGCTACCCCACAAGCAAAACAACCCATTGAAATTCAAGCTAAAGAAGTAATTATTGAGGGCGAATCAGCTCCTGATTATCCATTACAAAAGAAAAGACATAGCCTAGAATATCTGAGAACAATTTCGCATTTAAGAGCAAGAACAAATACCTTCCAAGCAGTATTTCGCGTTCGTTCTTTATGTGCTTTTGCTATTCATAAGTTTTTCCAAGAAAGAGGTTTTGTTTATGTTCACACCCCAATTATAACGGGTAGTGATGCAGAAGGTGCTGGCGAGATGTTCCAAGTAACCAACTTAGACCTTAACAATCTGCCCATGACCAAAGAAGGAAAAATCGATTATAGCGAGGATTTCTTTGGTAAAGAAACAAATCTTACCGTAAGTGGTCAATTAAATGGTGAAACTTTCGCTCAGGCTTTTGGCGATATTTATACTTTTGGTCCAACTTTTAGAGCCGAAAACTCTAACACCTCAAGACATGCTGCGGAATTTTGGATGATTGAACCAGAAATTGCTTTTGCTGATCTAGAAGATGATATGGAGCTAGCAGAAGACATGATTAAATATATTATTAATTACGTCTTAATGGAAGCACCAGAAGAAATGAAATTCTTTAATAGCTTTATTGACAAAGGCTTATTAGAAAGATTAAAACATGTGGCTACTTCGGACTTTGAACGCATTACTTATACTAAGGCAGTAGAACTCCTTGAAAAAGTTAATGATCGTTTCGAATATAAAGTAAGCTGGGGAACGGATTTACAAACGGAACATGAAAGATATTTAACCGAAGAATTATACAAAAAACCGGTTTTTGTAACTGATTATCCCAAAGAAATTAAAGCTTTTTACATGAAAATGAATGAGGATAATAAAACAGTTGCAGCCATGGATTTATTGGTTCCTGGTATCGGCGAGATTATAGGCGGTAGCCAAAGAGAAGACGACTTAGAAATTCTGAAGAAGAGAATGGCAGAATGTGGCCTAAATGAAAAAGAATATTCCTTCTATTTAGATTTAAGAAAATATGGCTCAACAAAACATGCCGGCTACGGTCTTGGCTTTGAAAGATGCGTGATGTATTTAACGGGTATGAGCAATATTAGAGATGTCATTCCCTTCCCAAGAACAGCAGGAAACTGCGATTTGTAAATTACGCCAATCTGTAAACATGGGAGGTCTGTTATGAAGAATATACTTGTAGTTGATGATGAACAAGAAATTGCAGACATTATTGAACTGTATTTAAAAAATGATGAATACAATGTTTTAAAATGTTATACAGGAAAAGATGCACTAGAGGTAATTGAAAGCACCAAAATTGATTTAGCTATTTTAGATATTATGCTTCCCGATATTGATGGGTTTGAGATTCTTAAAAGAATTAGAAAAAATTACACCTTTCCCGTTATTATGCTAACGGCAAAAGGGGATGATGTGGATAAGATTACAGGTCTAACTTTAGGGGCTGATGACTACATTCCCAAACCCTTTAATATGATGGAAGTGGTAGCAAGAGTAAAGGCCCAGCTTAGAAGATATACGCAGTATAATGATGCACCGAAGGAAGAAGAGGACATTATTGACTTTGGAGGGCTGGTCCTTAATCGCTCTTCTCATGAATGTACCTATAATGAAAAAGAGTTAACCTTAACACCTATTGAATTTGATATCCTTTGGCTTTTAAGTGAAAACAGAGGGAAAGTAATTAGCTCGCAAGAACTATTTGAAAAAGTCTGGAAAGAAAAATATTATAAATCAAGCAACAACACGGTAATGGTCCATATTCGACATTTAAGAGAAAAAATGAGTGGACCAACAGGTAAATCTAACTTTATTAAAACTGTTTGGGGAGTAGGTTATAAAGTTGAAGAGTAGTTATAAAAAACTGAAATTTAGTATTTTATTGCAGTCGTTGCTGGTTACAAGCTTAACGGTATTTGTCAGCCTTGCCTTTTTGGATTATGTGGTGAATGGGCTGTTTAACCGGAGCTTTGCCGATCGATTTGTAAGAATATTAATGACTTTTGATGTCAATGAAACAGTGGCAAAAGAATTGTATTGGAAGGTAATCGGAGAAAATAGAGAATTTTTCTTATTGATTGGCTTTCTTATTCTTTTTGCCATTTTTTTCTATATTTCTTTAACACAAATGACAAAATATTTAGACCAAGTAGAAAAGGGAATTGAAAACGTTATTGTGGATTCGACTGATCCCATTCGTTTAACCACTGAATTAAAGCCCATTGAATTAAAACTAAATGAAATCAAGGCAACGATTAAAAGACAAGAGTTAGAGTCAGTGCAAGCAGAAAAGCGAAAAAGTGACTTGGTTCTTTTCTTAGCCCATGATTTAAAAACGCCTTTGACTTCAGTCTTAGCCTATCTTTCTATCTTAGAAGAACATCCAGACCTTTCTAAAGAAGAACGCATTAAGTATACCCAAATCGCTACGGATAAAGCCCAGCGCCTTGAGGTTTTAATTAACGAGTTCTTTGATATTACGAAGTTTAATTTAGAAGAGATTAAATTAGAGCCGGTGGAAATTAATATTTCTCTAATGCTAGAACAACTAGCTGATGAGCTGTATGGAGTTTTACAAGAAAAGAATTTAAAATGTGAAGTTGATGTAGAAGATAACATGGTTGTTCAGGCGGATCCAGATAAGATGGCTCGTGTTTTCGATAATATTCTAAGAAATGCTATTGCTTACTGCTATGAAAACTCTACGATTTTAATTACTGCAAAAAGGAAAAAAGGAAATATTGAAATTGTCTTTTCGAATGAAGGAAAAAGAATTCCCGGGGATATGCTCCAAACTATTTTTGAAAAGTTTTACCGCGTAGATGAAGCTAGATCTAGCGGCACCGGTGGAGCGGGACTTGGGCTAGCTATTGCCAAAAAGATTGTTTTACTGCATGGCGGTAAGATTATTGCGAAAAGCGATGATTTTAGAACCCAATTTATTGTAACCTTACCAGAGAATCAAAAAGAGAAAGAGGAATAAGAAATGATCAAGTTTATCCATATCGCCGATGTGCATCTAGGAGCACAACCAGACGCCGGAAAAGCTTATGAAAATAGAAGAGCTAGAGAACTCTGGGAAAGCTTTGAAAGAGTGCTAAACTTATGCAATGAAGAAGGGATTGATCTGCTCTTAATTGCGGGAGACCTTTTTCATGCTCAGCCACTTTTAAAAGAATTAAAAGAAGTAGATTATCTTTTTTCTAAACTAGTAAAAACCCAGGTAGTTTTAATTGCAGGAAACCATGATCATATGAAAGGAAGCTCCTTTTATCATAGTTTTAAGTGGTCTGCTAATGTTTTTATGATTAAAGATCCAATCAAAGAAACCATCGAGATACCAGGACTTAATCTTTTGGTTTCGGGTTTTAGCTATCATGAAAGAGAGATTTTAATTCCCCAACTAAAAAAACTGCCAGCCTTAGAAAGTAGTAAAAACCAAATCTTATTGCTCCACGGTGGCGATCAAAAACATGTTCCTTTTACCAAGGAAATGCTTAGAGGATTAAACTATGACTATATTGCTTTAGGCCATATTCATAAGCCAGAAATTGTCATTGCGGGAAAGGCCGCTTATGCGGGAGCACTTGAACCGATTGATCGAAATGATGTAGGAAAACATGGCTATATTTATGGGGAACTAGCAAAAGGAAAGACGAAAATCACATTTGTTCCTTTTGCTAAAAGAAGTTATGTTAACTTAGACATCAAAGTTAATCAGAGCATGACAGCTTATGAAATGAAGGATGAAGTGGTAAAAGAAATCAAAGAACTGGGTGTTAATAATATTTTTAAGGTCCGTTTAAGAGGTTATAGGCAAGAACAGATTTCCTTAGATTTAACCAACTTTGATACCATGGGAAATATCATTGACCTAATGGATGATACAAGACCTTTTTATAATTTCGAAAAACTTAGAAAGAACAACCAAGATAATATTATCGGAAAGTTTATTGAAGAGTTTATTGATAGTGATAAAGAAAGCATTGAATATGAAGCTATGATACAAGGAATAACAGCATTAATGGAGGCTACAAGAATATAGCGTGATAATAAATGAAATAATCATAAAAAACTTTGGTAAACTGACCAATGTTAGATACAGTTTTAGTGAGGAAATGAATATCGTCTATGGTGAAAATGAGGCGGGAAAATCAACGATTTTTGCCTTTATTAGAAGCATGCTTTTTGGCATGGAAAGAGGAAGAGGCAGAGCTTCGCTAAAGGATGATTTTACCAAATACGAACCTTTTGAAGCCAGCAGTTATTATGCCGGAATACTTAAATTTGAAGTGGCAGGTCGCCATTTTATGCTGAGCCGCAACTTTAATAAAATGGAGAAAAAGTCGGAACTGATTTGTATTGATGATGGCGAAGTTTTAGATCCTGACCAAGGAGACCTAGAAATGATTTTAAGTGGCCTTACCAAGGAGGTCTTTGATAGTACGATTGCTATTTCCCAGTTGGGGATTGAACCAAATTCCAATCTTATTGCTAAGTTTAATAACTATGCAACGAGCTATTATATGACCGGAGAAGCGGATATTGACTTTGAACGAGCCATTGAAATTTTAGAGGAAAAAAGGAAACAGGAAAGCAAAGAAATAAAAATTGCCTTAGAAAAAAGAGAAAAGAAAAAAGAAGCTCTAGAATCAGAAATGACTTATATTTGGCGTGATGTTCACCAATTAGAAGAAGAGCTAGATAGCTTAGGTGAAGAAATAGAAATTAGGAAAAAAGAAAAGAAAAAGAAGCAAGATGTAACGAGTACCTCCTCTTTTCGCGTGCATCCGGTGGAACTCTTATTTATCTTATTAGCCACGGCTTTTGCTTTTGTTGTGGTACCAAGGCCTTGGGGATATGTGAGTGCAGTAGTTATTTTCTTATTGGGGATTATTTATGTTTGGAATAGGATAAAGGTTAGTAAAAATCAAATTAAGACCGAACCAGAACGTATCCTAGAAACCTTGTCAAAAGAAAACAGCCCTTTACCCTTAGAGCAACTATTGTGGAAAAAGGAGCGAGTTAACGAAGAACTTTTGGATAAGAAACAAGCTTACTATAATTTAAAAGAGCAATTACAAGATTTAGATGAACTATCTGATTTGCTAATCCGGCAAGAAGAAAAAAGAAAAGCCATCGAAATGGCAAAAGATAAATTATTGCTTTTATCCAAGAACTTAAGAAAAGATATGGAAAGTCGCTTAAATGATAAAATAGGAGAAATCTTTACAGAAATCACAGGTGATAAGTACGAAAAGGTATTTATTGATGAGGATTATTCAATGTATCTTTTAACCAGTGAACAAAAAATACCGCTCTTTAAATTAAGTGAAGGAACCGTTCAACAACTTTATATAGCTCTTAGAATCGCTATCTCCCAGATGTTATTTAAAGAAGAACTACCGTTTATCTTTGATGAAACTTTTATTTATTTTGATGATGAGCGAATCAAGCGTATTTTAAACTATTTGGCAGGGAGCAAAAGACAAGTTATTATTTTTAGCTGCCATAAAAGAGAAATGCACATGTTGGAGGAATTAGGAGCTCCGTACCAAAAAATTTCCTTATAAAAAATCACCCAGTCAGATGACTGGGTGATAATTTCTTGTTTAGATAGTTTCCCCGTTTTTATAGCGAGTTACTACGTTTTGAATACGTTCAATTGGATTGAGAATACTGCTTATAGAACCGTCATGATTTAAGGTGTCAATCATTAAAGCAATGTATTTGCTCATATCACAGTTAATGTACCAAGGACGTTCTAAAAGCTCTGGTGTTTGATAAACTAAGTTAGTGGTAAGAATGCCGTTAATTAGTCCTTCTTCATAAGCGCGGTCGAATTTGTCTAGTCCGTTGGTGAAAAGGCCAAAGGTAGCAGCAGCATAAATACGTTTTGCTTTTCTGTTCTTAAGCTGAGTTGCAACATCAATAATACTATCGCCAGAAGAAATCATATCATCTAAGATAATAACATCTTTTCCTTCCACAGAAGAACCTAAAAATTCATGAGCGACAATTGGGTTGCGACCATTTTCGATTCTGGTATAATCTCTTCTCTTATAAAACATACCCATGTCAAGGTTTAAAACGTTTGCCAGATAAACAGCTCTTTCTGTTGCACCTTCGTCAGGGCTAATTGCCATCATATGGTCACTATCGATTTGTAAGTCTTTTACGTTTCTTAAAAGGCCTTTGATAAATTGGTAAGTAGGTCGAACAGTTTCAAAGCCACTTAAAGGAATTGCATTTGATACTCGAGGATCATGAGCATCAAAAGTGATAATATTATCAACACCCATATGAACTAATTCTTGTAAAGCTAAGGCGCAGTCAAGAGATTCTCTAGCACTTCTGCGGTGTTGTCTACTTTCATAAAGGAAAGGCATAATAACGTTAATGCGTCGTCCTTTGCCACCAATAGCAGCAATAATTCTCTTTAGGTTCTGGTAGTGATCATCAGGTGAGAGGTGATTCTTTTGACCAGTTAAAGAGTAGGTTAAGCTATAATTACAAACATCAACCATCAAATAGAGGTCTTTGCCCCTAACAGATTCATTGATAATGCCCTTTGCTTCACCAGAGCCAAATCTTGGTACTTGTGAATCAATTAGGTAACTATCTTTTTCGTAGCCGGTAAAGACGATATCATCTTTGTGTTCGTGACCATCTTCTCTTCTCCATTTAACAAGATAATCATTTACCTTACTTCCCATATCTTTAATTCCGTCTAAAGCGATAATTCCCAGAGATCCTACAGGGATATTGTCCAGGGTTCGGTCGGTACGTCGTAACATTTTTTTTCCTCCTAAAATCTAAGCTTTTTTTTGATTCTTATGTCTTCACCCGTGAGGCGAAGCATAGTATAGTTACTAGTTAAACGTGAAAAAACACGTTCGGTATAAATAGTTTTTATATCTTCTAATGAAAGATTGGTAGAAATCAAAGTGGATTTCTTCCTTAATAATCGATCATTGATAACAATAAAAAATTCGGTATTGGTAAAGGTGTTACTAAGTTCTGTTCCTAGATCATCAATAATCAAGAGGTCACAGTCACGGATGTGACCATTATCTTCTTTTTTATCAAATCTAGTTTTTGCCATTTCGTCAAAAAACTCGGAAGCTGTTAAATAGACAACAGAATAGGATTGTTTTAAAAGGGCACCAGCAATACAGTGAGACAAGTAAGTTTTTCCTACCCCTGTATCCCCTAATAAGAGGAGATTATCATTAGTCCTCTGAAAGGTTTTAACAAAATCCTGACAAGTATCAAGAGCAATTGCCGCGTTTTCTTTATTGG
>DXHJ01000034.1 GCA_019113475.1 Candidatus Dorea intestinavium
GCCAATTGTTGTATATCTTTTGTCATAAGTATAAATCCTTAGAATAAATAAAAAATAGGACTTACACAAAATTTAGGACAGGCTCCCTACTAGCAAAAAAGAATGCCCTATTACAAGCGCATACGATTACCTGACTAAAACTTGTAATAGATGGGGAGGTAATGCGGTAGTTGGCATTCAAGTTACTACTTCAATTGCTAGTTTTTCAAATGGTACTTTTCTTTATACGACTTATACAGGAACAGCGGTAAAAACAAGAGCCAAGAAAACAGAGTAAAAGCCAATCCTATAAAACAAAAATAATTAAGCCCTCAAAATAGAGGGCTTTTTCATAACTCAAGGAATAATTAAGCATTGGCTTACAGCTTAATTTTGCGATATATTGCATTGCAAGATATTATTCCGCCCTGCATAATGTTGCAGACTACTGCAAGGCAATGCCTTGCCTTGTATTATTTTATATTGCAGGATATTACAATCCAGAGGCTTGAAAATGATAATTTTAATTGGTTCAAATAAGGGTGGCACAGGCAAGACCACAACAGCGGTTAACTTAGCTAGTTATTTTGGTTCAAAGTTAGATGTTTTGTTGTGTGATAGTGATAACCAACAATCATTGGTTCAGTGGAACGCTCTCAGAGAGGAGGGAAGCCTTAAACCTTTTGATTTTGTTTGTCTTTATGGCGAGATTGCTAGTGATTTAATAAAGTATTCAGAAAAATACGACCTTATTATAGTTGATGTTGCGGGTCGTAATAGTAAGGAGTTTTTAAGCGTTTTAAGTATATGCGATATTTTTATTAGCCCCGTTCAATGTACCCAATTAGATTTAAACACATTACTGCATTTAAACGAGCAAATAGAGGTGTTTAAGGGCTATAACGAAAAACTAATTGATAGGGCTTACATATTACACAATCGAGCGACAACGAATATTTTTATACAGAATACAGAGCGCAAGAATATCGAAGAGTTTATAGATGAACTACCAAACTTGAAACTATTAAAAACAAGCATATCCGAGCGAAAAATATTTAAGGATTGTATATCAGAAGGAAAAGGAATTTTCGACTATTCAGAAGATGAAAAACCAGCGAAAGCCTTAGCGGAATATCAATCATTAATAAATGAACTTACAGAGGAAGAGCTATCAAATGAAATCGCCTAATCAAATGAATGTATTAAAGGATAAAAACAACCTATCAAAAACCATTAATAAACTTAGCGATAAGCCACAGTGGGTAGAAGCGGATAAAAATAAAAATGATTTAGTAAATATCACTTTTAGAGCGCCAAGCTCACTAAAAGAGAAATTAGAAACCCAAGCAAAAATTAATAAAAACAATGGGGAAAGCCCTAATACAGTGACAGATTTTTTACTTAGGGCTTTAAGCCAATATATAAAAAATAATCCTGATGAATTTCAATAATTGGAGGTGTAAAGAATGACATCTTTAAACTATTCAAAGCAAATTATAGATTTTTTTAAGAATGATAAAACTACTCAATTAATTGAGCAAAAAGAGAAAACAGCTTTAAAAGAACTTCTATCATTATTAGATAAGAGTATTAAATTTATTCTTCCCGAAAGAGGGGAGATTTTAACTTCATATAATGCTGAAGAGGGAGAGCAAAATAAATTTAATCGGGAATGGGTTGATCTTATGTTTTTACCTTATCCTATTGTCGCATTTGAAATCCCCTTTACTTACCATGATACTGAAAAAGTTAAACAAATTGACGGTATTAATTTACAGGTACAATCTGAAAAAAGGGTGGCTTTATGTTGGAATCCTAAACATGATGACCCTGATATATTAAAAATAAATAAGATATTAGAAAAATATGACTTTGTAAACTCGCCTAATTACCTAGTTGGAGAGAAAGATTCTTATGATGGATTCTGTATCGCTGTATTTTTTTACAATCACATAGAAAAAGAATGGTGCTATGCTCCGTCAGGTGCATTTCTTCCGTATAGCTTGAACCAAGACATTGACCCATCAACCAAAGATGATGGTGCTTTATACGGGCGTTTAATCAATCTATTCCCTTTTTATACGGATATTTTATACAAGCAATATAACTTCCGTTCTAGCTCACTACAAAAGCAATTGTGGTTAGATATAAATCATGAGGTGTGGGCAATTTTGCAAGTGTGCTGCGTTCTAAATTGCGAAAACATAAGAACAAGAACTATCAGCCCCCCAGATAAGCAACAAAAAAGTAGAGTCCGCAAAGGTCTAAAGCCTCTATACAGTTATAAAGCCCTAACTATCAAAGCTAGTGGCGCAGGTTATGAAAATATGTATGGCGTTGGTACAGAGCAGGGAGGCACTAAAAGAACCCACTTTAGAAGAGGACACATAAGAAGATTATCAGGGAAATCAGTATGGGTTAGGTCGGCAATTGTTGGTGCTAATAACCTAGGTACTGTTGATAAGGAATATCATATAAAAAAATAGTTTAATGCAATAAAAAGGGGCTTATATAAGCCCCCTATAATAAAATTAATTACTTAGTTTATGGTAGTTTTTCAATCATTTAAAGCTAATAATTCTTTCATACTTACAGCTTTAATACTGATTAAATTTCGTAATAAAAAATCTTGTTCAATATCATATTGAGGTAGCTTAATTTTAAGCCCTGAAAAACTACTTTTTCCAGCATAAAGATACAGATCAGAGCAATAACCAAAGAGAATTTCATCTGCTGATGTACGAAATATTACGTAATTTTGGAAAACCTTTCGTAGTTCTTCGTATGCCATAAGTTCACCGTTAAAAAGCTCAAGATTATGACGTTTTTCAAAAAAATCAGACATCAATAAACCCCCTCAAAAATATTTAATTTTTCTAAATGCTCTAAATCAAAATTGGAATCTTTAGCAAGCATTTCATTTACTTTCTCAACACCAAAGTTTTCATATAATCTTAAAAGGGCGTTTGTAGCTTGATCTATGAGTATTTCAGACTTATAAGACCTTAAAATTATATCTAAATCGCCAAAATCTTCCTCATTAAAATCTTGCTTGGTTTCTGGCTTATCACTCTCTTTTTCTGAGGGGGTGTTATTGTCAAATCTTTGTGCATTAGCTTCTATCCGTAATTCTCTTTGAGCTTGTTTTTTTGCCTGCATAAATTTAGCGTCTTTAATCTTATATTTTTCTTGGACTTCTTTTGATAAATACTTTCCTGCTTTAAAGACTGCTACGGCAGTTTCATAAGCAGAAGCGCTCTTACCTCCATACTTCCCAGATTCGAACTCTGCAACGGATACATATTTAGCTAAATCAGTAGGTTTCTTAAGCGTTGGGGAACGATTAATAAATAAAACATCATTGGTTTTCTCATTTAATTCAACTCGATAATCAGGTAGATGATTAGACAGTACAAGCTCTTTAATACTTCTTTTAAACTCTTTTAAAGAGGCGGTACTACCACTCCTTTCATATAAGGTTTCAAGCTTAAAAGGCCAGTTATCGTTATAGCCACAATGTTTTTTTGCGATCTCGTAAACTCTGCGATCTAATGGTCGTCTAATTCTAAAATAATCCTGATGTATCTCTAAAACATTGGTACTCGTTATTGATCTAAATAACCAGTCAGGAAGAGTAACAGATACACGAATCATTCTACTGTCTTTTTCTTCGACTATCCGCCAAGAATCTATTAATCCAAATCCTCTAGAGTCTTTTATTTTGTCTGTTTCAATATCTGTTGTAATACGAGTACTGGATAAACGATCTAGACTAGCTTTAGCCCTATCATAATCTTTACCACCAGTAGCCCTATTAGTTGTTACTAAGTAATCGTAAATAGTAAAGTGAACTGTTCTATCAATATCTTTTTTATCTCTAATGGCTTGCATTAATTTAGATATGCAATAAATCCAAATATCTTTGTCATGTATTGTAGCCATTCCATAAGACGGATTAGGCGCTATTTTTACTTTAAATCCCTTTTGTGTATAGACCCTTTCTTTTACATCTCTAGCCCTTAAAGAAAACAAGGGAAATTCCATACTTTTTTGATCTAATTGTAAAATTTCAGCATCAAATAAATCTGCAATAAAAAAATCTTTTTGAGGGTGCTTTACATTATTCAATTTACTACCATTTAGATTACTTCCATCTATCCAATCAACAGTGAATGGATCTCTTTCAATTTCTGTAAGAGAACCTTTATTTTTGTTATCATCTGCCATAGCTTTTTAAACTCCTAATCCAGTTTGAAAAGTCAGGGCTTATTTGGTGTTAGTCGCACCGAATAAGCCCGTTTTTTTGGGTGAAGATAAATACCACTATCGGGCATTTACCCACTAAGGTTTAAATACTATCGGGCATTTACACACCTGTCAAGGAAATACTATCGGGCATTTACCCACTAAACACTAAAAACAACTATCGGGCATTTACACACCCATTACGGGCATTTACCCACCAAGGTTTTTGACGAAGCTAGTATTATCAATGCTTTTGATGCTGTTTTTTTTTGCTAAATTGTCTTTTAAATTGTAGTCCTCCCTAAAAATAATACCGATCATAAGTAGAATTTTCTCGTATTATTTACTTAGGAGAAAATAACTATGAAAAAATC
>DXHJ01000035.1 GCA_019113475.1 Candidatus Dorea intestinavium
CAACCAGTCCTAAACTTAATTGGGGAACAGATGAAGGAGGATTTGTTGCATTTTGAAGGTAATGCGCAGGCCCTTCGTCTCGTAACGAAGCTCCATTTTCTGGTAGATGAAAATGGTATGAATTTAACCTTTGCTCTTTTAAATACCATTGTGAAATACCCTATTCCTTCCTATGAGATTAATAGTCAGTCAGCAGATATTCGTTATAAAAAAATGGGTTATTATTTTGCTGATGAAGAAATTTATCAAGAAATAGTAAAAGAGACAGGTGCAAAAGGGTGTAGACATCCCCTAACTTTTGTGCTGGAAGCAGCTGATGATATTGCTTATAAAACGGCCGATATAGAAGATGCTTATATAAAAGGAATGATTTCTTATCAAACGCTCTTACAAGAAATGGAAAGGTTAGAAAAAGAAAATCCCGGCAATACTTTTAGGCCGGCAGAAAAACTAAAACGCTTATACAAACGCTGTGAAGAGGAAGACTTAGGAAAGCCGGAAGAATACGCTGTTAAAAACTGGGTCATTAGAGTCCAGGGTTACATGATTGGTGAAGCGACAAAAAATTTTATGGAAAATTATCAAGCCATAATGGCTGGTACTTATACAAAAGATATTTTTAGTGGGGATTTTGGTGAAGTCTTAATGAAGAGCCTAGGTGACTTAGCTTACCGGTGGGTTTTTACTTCGCGAAAAATATATCGTATGGAAACAACGGAAGCTTGCATCTTAGATTTTTTAATGAAGCGTTTTGTTGAAGCAGCTCTTAGGTATGATACGAAAGAGCCTTTAAACTCCATTGAAAAGAGAATGATTGGTTTTATTTCTAGTAATTATAAAAAAGCATACCATAATCAGGCAGAAGGAAAAGATGAGGGTGAAAAACTTTACCTAAGACTTTTACTAGTTACCGATTATATTTGTGGTATGACGGATAGCTTTGCTAAAAGGCTATTCCAAGAATTAAACGGAATGTTATAAGGATGATTTATGGACAAGACAGATGAAAAGTATATGAAGGAAGCACTAAAACAAGCAAAAAAAGCTTATGCCTTGGGAGAAACACCGATTGGCTGTGTCATCGTTTTTGAAGATAAGATCATTGCGAGAGCTTATAATCGCCGCATGACCGATAAAAGTGCTCTTTCGCATGCAGAAATTTTAGCCATTAAAAAGGCCAATAAAAAACTGGCAGATTGGCGCCTTGATGATTGTACTATGTATGTTACCCTGGAGCCTTGCCAAATGTGCGCGGGAGCCATTATTCAATCACGAATTAAAAGAGTGGTTATGGGAGCAATGAATAAAAAAGCGGGCTGTGGGGGTTCCATTTTAAATTTATTACAAGTAGAAGCCTTTAATCATCAGGCCGAGATTAGTAGTGGCGTTTTAGAAGAAGAGTCGAGTCAATTGCTAAAAAGTTTTTTTAAAGAGTTGCGTAAAAAAAAGCAGTAATCCCAAAAAAGGATTGCTGCTTTACTTTTTCTTTTATGTGCGTTACGCTTCGAACTCATTACCACATGCGTTACCTTGGCAGTTGACTAGACCCAGGCACCCTTACGGCACCCGGAAGGTTCCACTTAGTGCTGCTTCGTTCCCGACCTGACACGATTCATGGATTCCCGTCGCGTAAGACCCAAGTCGTAAGCGCCACTTACCAAGGGCTGCCATACAATGCAAAGCCCTCTGCGTAACATCACCCCTGCTATAGCGGATTGCAGGTTCAAGGTACCGCTAACACCCCGGCTGCACAGAATATAATTTTACTTGAATAATGAGAAAATGTCAAATCATAATTAACGAAATCAGAAGGTATTGCAAAGTCGATAAAAAGGGTATAAGATATAGGCGAATATTAGAAGAGGTGAGTTATGGATTTTCATAATAAAAAAACAAGAAGAATTTTTTCAATAATTATTATCGTAGTCATTTTGGCAATGGTTCTAACCGGTATCTTGCCATGGCTTGTTTAAAGTAGGAATAGAATGAGTGAATTAAGCAAAAGAAGAAAAGCATATATTATGAAAGAAAGGCGAAAAAGAAGAGTACTTCTTTTTAGTCTTTTTTGTGCTTTCATCCTAATTGTCTATGGCATGTTTTCCTATCAAATTTACAAGTTTGTGAAACGTTATCCGCAGGACATTATTGCTAATAATGTTTTTATCGGTTCTACTGATATGTCAAATAAGACTAAAAAAGAAGCGGAAGAGGCACTAAAAGCTAATGAAGAAAAAGCAAAACAAGCAAAGCTTGTCTTTGAATTAAATGGTCAACAAGCGGAAGTTACTTTGGCGGATTTAGATTTTTCCTATCAAGATCAAAAAGCTATTATAGAAAAGGCCATTTCCTACGGCAAGGAAGGAAATATTTATAAAAGATATGCAAAGCTTCGCAGTTTAAAAAAGGAGCCAGCCAAGATAGAAGAAGCTTTTACTTTTAATAAGGAGTCCTTAGCAAGTTTTTTGACCACATATGTCGATCCCCAAGCAGAGCACGCTAGCAATGCAACCATTACAAAAACAGCATCAGGTTTTGATATTGTCAAAGAGAAAACGGGGAAAAAGGTAGATCTTAACAAAACGACGGAGTTAGTCAGTAAAAAGCTGCTTAAAGATTGGGATTATCAAGAGCTTAAAATTAAAGCAGTGGAAACGGTGGATAAACCAACGGTAGTAGCAAATGATTTAGACTCGGTAGAGGATTTATTAGGAAGCTTCTCGACAAATGCTGGTGGTGGCGTTCGTGTTCAAAACATTCAAGTGGGCGTCAATAAATTAAATGGACAAGTTTTAAAACCAGGAGAAACTTTATCTTTCCTAGAAAAAACCGTTCCTTTTGTGCCGGAAAATGGTTATGTTCAGGCGGGCGCTTATGAAGAGGGGCGTTTAATTGATTCCTATGGTGGTGGTATTTGCCAGGTATCGACGACTTTATACAATGCTCTTTTGTATGCAGAAATTGAAATTGTAGAAAGATTTCCTCATTCCATGCAGGTAGATTATGTTAACCCTTCAAGAGATGCGGCTATTGCCGAAGAGGTAAAAGATCTTAAATTTAAAAACAATTATGATAGCCCTATTTATATAGAAGGTTTTCTAACGGAAGATGGGGTAATAACCTTTAACATTTACGGAAAAGAAACAAGAGAAGCCGGACGAAGTGTAGAGTATGAAAGTGAAGTCCTTTCGACAGAGGATTACCAAGTGGTCTATAAAGCAGATCAAAGTGCGGCCCTAGGTTCTATGGATAGTGATGGCTACCCAAGTGAAGAGATGGATGCTAAACTTTGGAAAGTAGTGAGCCAAGATGGCAATGAAGTAAGCCGAGAACCTTTTAATAGTAGTCACTATAATCGTTCAGACAAGATTATAAAAGTAGGAACGGCCTCAGATAATGCCGCGGCATCAAGTTTGGTGTTAAGTGCTATCGGTAGCCAAGATAAAGCAACCATCAATGAGGCCATTAATGAAGCACAAGGAATGGAATAGTATGGAACAAATTAAACCAGGTGATTATATCTTTATCTCAGGATATGCCGGCCTTGAGGGAACTTTTGAGATTCTTAAAAGACAAGAAGAAAGGTTAAAAGCCCATTATGCCAGTAGCTTTCTCAGAGAAATACAAAAAAAGGCAGAAACCTTGCATTTACCAAAGCAAAAGGAAGTAGCAAGCTATTTTCAAGATGCTTATATTAAGGAACTAAGTGAGGGGGGTATCTATCAGGCCTTATACAAAATGGCAATGAGCCAAAAAGTAGGCTTTGATATTGATATTTTTAAAATACCAATTTTACAAGAAACCATTGAGCTTTGTGAACTCTTTCGGATTAATCCTTATCAGTTTAATTCCGGGGGTTCTTACCTCATTATAGCAAATCCAAAAAAAGAAGAAATAAAACATCTAATTGAAGAAGATGGTTTTTTACAGCTGATTGGCGTCATTACAGAAAGCCCAGATAAGCTAATTCGCAGCGGTGACGAAGTGAAACATTTACAAAGACCCGTACTAAATGAAATAGAAAAAATAAAATAAATAATAGGAGATATTTATGATAAATATAGTTTTATTAGAACCGGAAATTCCCCAAAACACCGGAAACATTGGCAGAACTTGTGTGGCAACTAATACAAGACTTCATTTAATTGAACCCATGGGGTTTCGTTTAAATGAAAAAAACTTAAAAAGGGCAGGAATGGACTATTGGTCAGATCTTGATGTTACGACTTACATTGATTTTGCAGACTTTTTAGAGAAAAATAATCACCCCAAAATCTATATGGCCACAACGAAAGCCTTACATACCTATACAGACGTCGAGTATGAAGAGGATTGTTATATTATGTTTGGCAAAGAAAGCGCTGGCATACCAGAAGAGTTGTTGGTAGAAAATAGAGATAATTGTATCCGTATTCCTATGTACGGTGATAGTAGATCTTTAAATTTATGCAATTCCGTTGCTATCGTATTGTATGAAGCCTTTCGGCAAAAAGATTTTGATTCTTTAGAGAAATATGGAAGTTTACATGAAAGAAGCTGGTAAAAGGCTTCTTTTTTTATGCAGAAAAAGAAAATATGGGGAAAACCCTTTAAATACCTAGACAAATGAGACACTTTGGCTAATTTTATTTTATGGACATTTATATCTAACCGTATTATAATTTTAATAATGATTAAAAAATAACAGGAGAGGTGGTGAGAAGTATGGTGGTCGATACGATTCAGTCAATAAAAGATACTGAGAAAAAGGCGGATGAAATTATCAAACAAGCCGATCAGGAAAGTAAAGACATCCTCACAAAGGCCACGCAAGAAGCTTCTAAGCTAAAAGAAGATGCGAAAATTAGTAGCACAAAAAAAGCTGCAGCTGACTTAGAAGAGGCAAAAGCACAAGGCAATCAAGTATTGCAGCAGCAAGAAGAAAACACGAAGAATGAAATTAAAGGGTTAAATGAAAAGGTGAAAGAAAAAGAGAATGAAGCCATTCAATTAATTTTAGAAGGGCTCGTCTAACTTCTTTATTCTAAGTGGAAACGGAAAGGAAACGAAACTAAGGAGGAACTGCCTATGGCAAAATTGCAGATGCAACGAGTTAGTATCTGCGCAATGAAGAAAAATCGTAAGGCGATTTTGGAGAGATTGCAAAATTTAGGCGTAATGGAAATCAATACTTTTGATGATGATGAATTGGAAAAAATGGATACATTTGAAGCGAGACAGCGCTTTGAAAAACAAGTAGCTCTCGTCGAAAATGCTCTTGAAATTCTCGCTCAATACGCGCCTGCGAAAACCTCATTATTTGATGGCTTGAAAGGGAAAGAAGATATTTCCAAGGAAAATTACGAAACCCTTATTTCCAACAGAGAAGAAATTTTAAATTCTGCCAAGGAAATAACTCTTACCCACAAAGAAATTGAAGAAATAAAAGCAAGTCAGGTGAAAATCGAAAATCAAATTGAGGGGCTTACCCCGTGGCTTAGTCTAGATGTTCCGATGAACTATGAAGGAACGAATAAGACGGCCTTGATGATTGGTACTATGAGTAATGAAATTACTTTAGAAGAAATTTATAGTGCCATCTACGAACAATTTGAGGAAGAACCTGCAGTTGATGTAACCATTATTAACAAAGATAAGGATGCTTCCTATGTTTCTGTTATTGCCTTAAAGGAAGAGGCAGAAAAAGTAGAAGAAGCACTAAGACTTGCCGGCTTTTCAAGACCATCTAATAGAGTAGATGAGGTTCCTAGTAAATACAAGGAAAATCTAGAAGCACAGATATTATCGCGTGAGAGCACGATAAAAGAAAAAAAAGAACAGATAGTTGCTCTTAGCAAAAAAAGAGAAGAATTAAAGCTAATAGCAGATTATTACAGAATTAGAAAAGACAAGTACGAAGTACTTGGAAAACTGCCTCAATCGGAGCGCACTTTCTTTGTCAGTGGCTATGTGGCAGCAGAAAAGATTCCGGTAATACAAGACAAAATCGGTAGTCGCTATAATTGCGCTATTGATGTAGAAGAAATAAAAGAAGACGAAGATGTCCCAGTAATCCTAGAAAATGGTACCTTTGCTTCCTCTGTTGAAGGGGTGGTAGAATCCTATGGCTTACCGGGAAAAAATGATATTGATCCTTCAAAGATTACAGCATTTTTCTATGTAGTATTCTTTGGCTTAATGTTATCTGATGCAGCCTATGGACTAATTGTCTTTCTAGCATGCTTTATTGTCATTAAAAAGTTCCCTAAAATGAGTGCAGCGATGAAACAATCCATCCGACTTTTTATGTATTGTGGTATTTCTACCATGGTTTGGGGTATTTTATTCGGCGGCTATTTTGGCGATGTGATACCAATAGCTAGTAAATTATTCTTCGGTCATGAAGTAACCGTAAAACCAGCTTGGTTTGCACCACTTGATGATCCAATGAGATTATTAATTTATTCCCTAGCCTTTGGCTTAATCCATCTTTATGTAGGACTTGGCATCAAAGGGTATATGGCAATTCGCGACAAGGACATGGTAGGATTTATCTTCGATGTAGTTTGCTGGTTTGTCATGGTAACAGGACTTGTTTTAATGCTAATTCCAAGTCAGATTTTTGTCTCTATGTCCCAAATGGATGTAGTCTTCCCCGACTGGCTAAGTGCCACGGCTAAAGGAATGGCTATTGTGGGAGCCTTAGGAATTCTTCTTATGGCAGGTAGAAGATCGAAAAACTTTGGACTTAGACTTGCACTTGGTGCATATGATTTATACAACATTACCGGTTGGTTAAGTGATGTCTTATCTTATTCAAGACTACTAGCCCTAGGTCTTGCCACAGGAGTTGTTGCTTCTGTAGTTAACCAAATGGGCAGCATGGCTGGAAATGGTGTATTAGGAATTATAATATTTGTATTTGCTTTTATCGTAGGACATATTTTCAATATGGCAATCAACCTACTAGGAGCATATGTTCATACTTGCCGTCTACAATATGTAGAGTTTTTTGGCAAGTTTTATGAGGGTGATGGAAGACCCTTTAACCCATTTAAAGAAAATACTAATTACATAGACGTTAAGGAGGAATAAAAAATATGAGTGGAATAGTATGGGCATTAGCAGGTGCTGCATTAGCAGTTATCTTATCAGGATGTGGATCTGCATATGGAGTAGGAAAAGCAGGTCAAGCAGCAGCAGGAGTTGTAACAGAAGACCCAGGTAAGTTTGCGAAAGTACTTGTACTTCAATTACTACCAGGTACACAAGGTATTTATGGATTACTTGTAGCATTTATCACACTTTCAAGAGTTGGTCTTTTAGGTGGTAGTGCAGCAGACTTATCAATGGAAACAGGATTACTTATTTTCGCAGCATGTCTTCCTATCGCAGTTGTTGGACTTGTTTCAGCTATGCATCAAGGAAGAACATCAGTAGCTTCTATTGGAATTATCGCAAAGAAACCAGAACAATTTGGTAAAGCTATGTTATTCCCAGCCATGGTTGAGACTTATGCCATCTTAGCACTTCTAGTTTCTATTTTAGCAGTTACCAATATTCAAATCTAAATGAAGGAGAGTGCAAAGGTGACAGGATTAGAAAAAGTACAAGAACAGATACTTGACGAAGCTAAGAACCTTGCAGAAGGAAAAATCAAAAGTGCACAAGCAGATGCAAATGATATCCTAGGGGCGGCTAAAAATGAAGCCCAGATAATCCAAAAAGAAATCGCAGCAAAATCTGCTGATGAGATCAAAAAGCACCATGAAAAAATTGAGTCATCAGCACAGATGCTAAGAAGAACAAAAATTCTTGAAGCAAAACAAGAAGTTATTGAAGAACTTTTAAATAAAGCTCTAGTAAAAATAGAAAACTTAGAGGAAAAAGAATATTTTGAATTCCTTTTAAAAGTTCTTAAAAATAACCTAAAAGCTCAAGAGGGCACGCTGTTTTTTAATGCTTCTGATTTACAGAAAATGCCAGAAAGTTTTGCCCTAAAAGCAAAAGAACTGGCTAAAGAAAAAGGTGGCAGCCTAGAGATTTCAAAGGAAGCAAAAGCGATTAAAAACGGATTCATTCTTACCTATGGCACGATTGAAGAAAACTGCACAATTGAAGCTTTGTTCAATGATAAAAAAGATGACTTAAAAGATGGTCTACATAAACTTTTGTTTTTATAGCCGGAAGGAGCTTATATGAGTGAACAATATACCTATGCAGTCGCTAGAGTGCGCTCAATGGAAAACTCTCTATTCTCCGATAGTGTTATTGAACAATTGATAAATTGCAAAGATGAAGGTCAAGCCATCGCTTTTCTAGAAGAAAAAGGCTGGGGTGAACTGGCAAATTCTTCGAATTCAGAAGATATTCTAAAAAGTGAGGAAGAAAAAACCTGGGCAACAGTTAAGGAACTAGGCGTTCCGATGGAAAAGTTTGACGTATTGTCTTATCCAAAATGGTTTCATAATGTAAAAGCGGCAATCAAGGCAAATGGCATGGACCAACCTGATTGGCAATACTTTTATGATGAGATTCCTTTAACAAAAGACAAGGTAATGCAAATCATTAAAGAAAAAGATTACTCTGCCTTGCCGGAATTTATGAGAGAGGCGGCCCAAGAGGCCAATGAGACCTTTCTTCATACAAAGGATGGACAACTTTGTGACATTATTTTAGATAAAGCAACTCTTGATGCTATTTATCAATGCGGTAAAGAATCAAAAGAAGAAATAATAGAGATTTATGCAGAGACCACAGTAGCAGTTGCAAATATTAAAATTGCAGTTCGCTCGCAAATGACAAAAAAATCGCTTAGTTTTGTAAAAAGGTCATTAGCTCATTGCGACACCTTAAATATTGAGCGCTTAGCAAAAGCCACACAAATTAACGAGGCAGCAATTATTGAGTACTTAGAAGAAACGATTTACAAAGACGGAGCTGATGCTCTTAAAGAATCGCCTTCTGTTTTTGAGTGTTGGTGTGACAATCAATTAATTAAAATACTAGCACCACAAAAGTACAATCCGTTTACGATTGGTCCGGTATTTGCTTATGTTATTGCGAGAGAAAATGAAATAAAAACGGTTAGAATCATTCTTTCGGGAATAAGGAACCAGCTTCCCGAAGAAGAAATTAGAGAAAGGGTAAGGAAAATGTATGTATAAGATAGCAGTTATTGGTGACTATGACAGCATATATGGATTTGCCACTCTAGGAATTGATATCTTTGCCGTTACAGCTGAAAATGGAAAAGAAACATTTCAAAAAATAGCTAAAGGATATTATAAGGTCATTTATATGACGGAAGCTTTAGCAAAAGAATTAGAAGAAGAAATTCAAAAATATGCTGAAGAAGTAACACCGGCAATTATCTTGATACCAGGCGTATCTTGTAACACAGGAGATGGCATTCAAGCGGTCAAAGATTCTGTAGAAAAGGCTGTTGGTTCAGATATACTGTTTGGTGAAGAATAAAGAAAGGTGGGTGATTGGTTCAAATGAGTACAGGTACAATAAAAAAAGTAGCCGGTCCACTAGTTATTGCCTCCGGTATGAGAGATGCAAACATGCTCGATATCGTTCGTGTTAGTGAACAAAGACTAATTGGTGAGATTATTGAAATACATGGAGATGAAGCATCGATCCAAGTTTATGAGGAAACATCAGGACTTGGACCCGGGGAACCCGTAGAATCTATGGGTATGCCAATGTCGGTAGAACTAGGACCTGGTCTAATTTCAAGTATATATGATGGTATTCAAAGACCTCTTGATGAAATCATGAAGGTCTCAGGAAACAGTTTAAAAAGAGGGGTTGAAGTTGATTCTCTAAATAGAGAAAAGAAATGGAAATTCCAACCAAAAGTTGCCCTTGGAGCAAGTGTTTCCGAAGGTGATATTATTGGTACAGTGCAAGAGACAATTGTTGTTGAACACAAAATTATGGTTCCTGTTGGTATGAAAGGAACAGTTAAAGAAATTAAAGAGGGAGAATTTACGGTTGAAGAAGTCGTAGCAGTTCTTTCAACAGATAAGGGTGATGTAGAACTTACCATGATGCAAAAATGGCCCGTTCGTAAAGGTCGTCCTTATGTTCATAAATTCCCACCTAAGATGCCACTTGTAACAGGACAAAGAGTTGTTGATACCTTTTTCCCTATTGCTAAGGGTGGTGTAGCAGCGGTTCCGGGACCTTTTGGTAGCGGTAAAACAGTTATTCAGCACCAACTTGCTAAATGGGCAGAAGCTGATATCGTTGTTTATATTGGTTGCGGTGAACGTGGAAATGAGATGACTGACGTTCTAAATGAATTCCCGGAACTAAAAGATCCAAAGACCGGGGAGTCCCTAATGGAGCGAACCGTTTTAATTGCTAATACATCAGATATGCCGGTTGCTGCTCGTGAAGCTTCTATTTATACCGGAGTAACAATCGCAGAGTATTTTAGAGATATGGGTTATTCAGTTGCGCTAATGGCTGATTCAACTTCAAGATGGGCCGAAGCTCTTCGTGAAATGAGTGGTCGTTTGGAAGAAATGCCCGGTGAAGAAGGATACCCGGCTTACCTTGGCTCTAGACTTGCACAGTTCTATGAAAGAGCAGGAATGGTACAAAGCCTTGGTAGTGATGAAAGAACAGGATACTTATCGATTATCGGTGCTGTTTCTCCGCCCGGTGGTGATATTTCCGAGCCCGTTTCCCAAGCAACTCTTCGTATCGTTAAGGTATTCTGGGGACTAGATAGTGCTCTTGCTTATAAGAGACATTTCCCGGCTATTAACTGGCTGACTAGTTATTCTCTTTACTTAGATGATATGGGCGCTTGGTTTGATAAAAATGTATCAAAAGAGTGGATGGAAGATCGTCAAAAGATGATGAACCTTCTGCAAGAAGAATCAGAACTTGAAGAAATTGTTAAGATGGTAGGTATGGATGCATTATCTCCTGGTGATATGCTAAAGATGGAAGCATCAAGATCTATTCGTGAGGATTTCCTTCACCAAAACTCTTTCCATGAAATTGATACTTATACATCACTTAAAAAACAACTATTTATGATGAAAGCCGTAATCGCTTATTACGAAGAAGGCAAGAGAGCACTAGATGAGCATGCTCATATTAATGACCTTGTTGGTTTACCAGTCAGAGAGCGAATTGGTCGTTTTAAATATGTTTTAGATGAAAATATAGACAATGAATTTGCAGCAATTATGACGGAATTGAAAAAAGAAGTTCAAGCAGCAATTGAAAGGGGGCAATGCTAAATCATGGCTAAGGAATATAGAACAATACAAGAAGTAGCAGGTCCTCTAATGCTTGTACGTGGCGTTGAAAATGTCAGCTTTGATGAACTTGGAGAAATTGAACTTGCCAGTGGCGAGAGAAGAAGATGTAAGGTTCTAGAAGTAAATGGCAGTGACGCACTAGTACAGTTATTCGAAAGTGCTACGGGAATTAACTTAAGTAATTCCAAGGTTCGTTTCTTTGGAAGAAGTATGGAGCTTGGGGTATCAGAAGACATGTTAGGACGTGTCTTTGATGGACTAGGAAGACCCATTGATGATGGTCCGGAAATCCTTCCTGATGAAAGAAAAGACATTAACGGTTTAGCAATGAACCCGGCCGCTAGAAGCTATCCGGAAGAGTTTATCCAAACTGGTGTATCGGCAATCGATGGACTTAATACCCTAGTTCGTGGACAAAAACTACCTATTTTCTCCGGTTCTGGTTTGCCTCATGCTAACTTAGCAGCGCAAATTGCTAAACAAGCTAAAGTTTTAGGTGATAATGAAAAGTTTGCCGTTGTCTTTGCCGCAATGGGTATTACTTTTGAAGAATCAAACTTCTTTATTGAATCCTTTAAAGAAACAGGAGCAATTGATCGTACCGTTTTATTTGTAAACCTGGCAAATGACCCGGCTATTGAAAGAATTTCTACTCCGAGAATGGCTCTAACAGCAGCTGAGTACCTAGCTTTTGAAAAAGAAATGCAAGTACTAGTTATTATGACAGATATCACGAACTACGCAGATGCCCTTCGTGAAGTATCGGCAGCGAGAAAAGAAGTACCGGGACGTCGTGGTTATCCAGGTTATCTTTATACTGACCTTGCTACTCTTTATGAGAGAGCCGGAAAGCAAAATGGTAAAGATGGAAGTATCACGCTTATTCCTATCTTATCCATGCCTGAAGATGATAAGACTCATCCTATTCCTGACCTTACCGGTTACATTACGGAAGGACAAATTATCCTAAGTCGTGATTTATATCGTAAAGGTGTACAACCACCAATTGATGTTTTACCTTCTCTATCTCGTCTTAAAGATAAAGGTATTGGTGAAGGCAAAACCAGAGCTGATCACTCTAACGTTATGAACCAATTATTTGCCGCTTATGCTCGTGGTAAAGATGCTAAGGAGTTAATGGTAATTTTAGGGGAAGCTGCTCTGACCGAAATGGATCTTAAATATGCTCATTTTGCGGATGAGTTTGAAAAAAGATATGTTTCTCAAGGCTATAACACCGATCGCTCCATTAAAGAAACCATGGATATTGGTTGGGAACTTCTTCGTCTCTTACCAAGAAGTGAGCTCAAACGTATCGACGATAAGTATTTAGATGAGTATTATGACAGAAAGTAGGTGAAAACATGGCATCTACCCAAGTAATACCTACAAGAATGGAACTTAGCCGTTTAAAGAAAAAGTTGGCAACGGCGAGAAAAGGACATAAACTTTTAAAAGACAAAAGAGATGAGTTGATGCGCCAATTCTTAGACCTGGTTAAGCTTAATATGGAGCTTCGCGTAAAGGTCGAAGAGGGAATCAACAAGGCGAATAAAAATTTCGTGGTGGCAAAAGCGGGTATGGATGAAGTGACCTTACAAACTGCCCTGATGGCGCCTAAACAAGAGATTGAGTTAGCAGTTGAAACGAAAAATATTATGAGTGTTAATACCCCGATTTTTGAGACGAAAACCAGGACAAATGATGAGAATGATATTTACTCTTATGGGTTTGCGTTTACTTCCGGCGACCTAGATGGAGCAGTCAAATCATTAGCTGATATTTTACCAGATATGTTAAAATTGGCAGAAGTGGAAAAGTCATGCCAATTAATGGCTTCAGAAATTGAAAAAACTAGACGTAGAGTTAATGCACTAGAGCATGTTATTATTCCACAAACACAACATAATATTAAGTACATTTCGATGAAACTAGATGAAAATGAAAGAAGTTCGCAAATTCGTCTAATGAAGGTAAAAGACATGATGCTGCAAGAAGAGCATCAATATGATATGCCATTTTAATGG
>DXHJ01000036.1 GCA_019113475.1 Candidatus Dorea intestinavium
GATACTCCGCTTGTTACCATCGAATTAACGGATGGCACCAAAGAAGAATTAACGATGACCCAAAAATGGCCTATTCGTGTGCCAAGACCTATTCTTCATCGTTACCCAGCGAGTACTCCTCTTATTACCGGACAAAGAGTTATTGATACCATGTTTCCTATTTCTAAAGGAGGCACAGCCGCTATTCCTGGTGGTTTTGGTACCGGAAAAACTATGACTCAGCACCAGATTGCTAAATGGTCTGATGCGGATATTATCGTTTATATCGGTTGTGGTGAACGTGGTAATGAGATGACGCAGGTTCTGGAAGAATTTAGTGAATTAATTGACCCTAAATCAGGAAATCCCTTAATGGATCGAACTGTTTTAATTGCCAATACCTCAAATATGCCCGTTGCTGCTCGTGAGGCTTCTCTTTATTCTGGCCTTACTCTAGCTGAGTATTACCGCGATATGGGCTATGACGTAGCAATTATGGCGGATTCTACCTCTAGATGGGCTGAGGCTTTAAGAGAGCTTTCTGGACGTCTAGAAGAGATGCCTGCTGAAGAAGGTTTCCCAGCTTATCTAGCTTCTAGACTTTCTGCTTTTTATGAAAGAGCGGGTATGATGCAAACCTTAAATGGTAGCGTTGGTAGCGTTTCTATTATCGGTGCTGTTTCCCCTCAAGGTGGTGACTTCTCTGAACCCGTTACCCAAAATACCAAGAGATTCGTTCGTTGTTTCTGGGGACTTGATAAGGCTCTTGCTTATGAGAGACATTTCCCAGCCATTAACTGGCTTACCAGTTACAGTGAATATATTGGTGACTTAAGTGGTTGGTATACGGATCATGTTTCACCAAAATTTGTGGATTACAGGAATCGTTTGGTCGCTTTACTTAACCAGGAAAGCTCCCTTATGGAAATCGTTAAACTAATTGGTGGCGATGTTCTTCCTGATGATCAAAAATTAACTCTAGAAATTTCTCGAGTAATCAGACTAGGATTCTTGCAACAAAATGCTTTCCACAAGGAAGATACTTCTGTTACCTTGGAAAAACAATTTAAAATGATGGATACCATCTTATACTTATACAAAAAATGTAGAAAACTTATCGCTCTTGGCATGCCTATGTCTGTCTTAAAGGCCGAAGGTATTTTTGAAAAAGTTATTAACATTAAATATGATGTACCAAATGATAATCTACAATTACTTGATATATACAAACAAGATATTGACACCTTTTACAATAATGTTTTAGCAAAGAACGCATAAGGAGGAGCTAATTATTATGGGAATAGAATATTTAGGTCTAAGTAGCATAAATGGTCCTCTTGTAATCCTTGAAGGGGTTCAAGATGCTTTCTTTGATGAAATTGTTGAATTTGTTGTAGAAGGCAATACCAAAAAACTTGGACGTATCATTGAACTATATGAAGATAAGGCAATTATTCAGGTCTTTGAAGGAACTGAAAACATGTCTTTAGTAAATACACATACAAAACTAACGGGCCACCCTATGGAGATTGCACTTTCTCCTTCCATGCTTGGTCGTACCTTTAATGGTATCGGCGAGCCGATTGATGATTTAGGCCCTGTCTCTTCTGATGATAAAAGAGACGTAAATGGTCTTCCTCTTAACCCAGTTAAGAGAGAATACCCTAGAAACTATATTAACACTGGTTTATCCGCTATTGACGGGCTTGCTACTCTTATTCGTGGTCAAAAGCTGCCTATTTTCTCCGGAAACGGACTTCCTCATGATCAGCTAGCTGCCCAAATTGTTAAACAAGCTTCTCTTGGCAGTGATTCTGATGAAGATTTTGCTATTGTTTTTGCTGCTATGGGTGTAAAACACGATGTTGCGGAATTCTTCCAAAAGACTTTTGATGAAAGCGGTGTTTCCGATCACGTTTGCATGTTCCTAAACCTAGCAAACGACCCGGTTGTTGAAAGATTGATTACCCCAAAGGTTGCCCTTACTGTGGCTGAATATTTAGCTTTTGAGCATGATATGCATATCCTGGTTATTCTAACCGATATGACTTCCTTTGCCGAAGCTCTTCGTGAAGTATCTTCTTCCAAAGGTGAAATTCCTTCTAGAAAAGGATATCCTGGTTACCTCTATAGTGAACTTGCTACTATTTATGAGCGTGCTGGTATCATTGAAGAAGCAAAGGGTAGTGTAACCCAGTTACCTATTTTAACTATGCCAAATGATGATATCACCCATCCAATTCCTGACTTAACCGGCTACATTACGGAAGGACAAATTGTTTTGGATCGTAACTTAAATAGCCAGTCTGTTTATCCACCAATTAGTATTCTTCCTTCGCTTTCTCGTTTAATGAAGGATGGTATTGGTAAAGGTTACACCAGAGAAGATCATCAAGACCTAGCAAACCAACTTTTCTCTTCTTATGCAAAGGTTGGTGAAGCCAGAAACTTAGCTTCCGTTATTGGTGAAGATGAACTTTCTCCGATTGATAAAAAATATTTGGAATTTGGTAAAGAATTTGAAAGCCGCTATATCGGTCAAGGAAAAGAGGAAAATCGTTCCATTTACGAGACTTTAGATCTTGGCTGGCAATTACTTTCTCTCTTACCAAAATCAGAACTTGACCGTATTGATACAAAACTGGTAGACAAGTATTACCCAGATCCTTTAAGTAGTGATGATGAGGATTATGAAAGCGAGTCTAACAACCAAGCATAAAAAGGAGGTGTTTCTACATGGATCCCAGAGAGTTTCCTACAAAAGGTAATCTTATGCTTGCTAAAAACTCCCTTGCTCTTGCGCATCAAGGTTATGATCTTATGGATAAGAAAAGAAACATTCTCTTAAAAGAGCTAATGGGACTTATTGATGAAGCTAAGAATATTCAAGATGAGATTGATTCCACTTTTACTAGAGCATATTCCTGCCTGCAAAGAGCAAATATCGAACATGGTATTAGCCGTGTTCAAGGGCTGGCTTTTACTGTACCTTTAGAAGAATCTATTCAGATACAGACAAGAAGTATTATGGGTACTGAAATTCCTCATATTAAATATAATGATGTCAAGGACAACCATCCCACTTATTCTTTCTATACCACCAATGAGTCCATCGATATTACTAGAGAAGCCTTTATTGCTGTTAAAGAACTTACCATTAAACTTTCCATGGTGGAGAACTCAGCTTATCGGCTTGCTACGAATATTAAAAAGACCCAAAAAAGAGCCAATGCTCTTAAGAATATTACCATACCGATGTACACTGCTCTGGTGCATAATATAACCAATGCCCTAGAGGAAAAAGAACGTGAAGAGTTTACAAGACTTAAGGTAATAAAAAGAATGCATCAAAGCTGATGCATTCTTTTTTTATTGCTAATTATTCGTCATATTCAAAAATAGCGATTCCATAACCGGGAAGTTTGTATTTAAGGTGATAAGGTCTATGATCACACTCGCCTTCTTTTGCTTTATAAGTAGCAGCTCTTCTTTTACCATTACCGCCATATTTCTTTTTATCACTATGCATAAGAAGTTTATATTCCCCTAGTTTTGGTACTCCAACCATATAGTCTTCTCGTTCTACTGGTGTAAAGTTGCAAACAAAGAGGAGATTTTTCTTACCACTTGCACTTTTTCTGATAAAGCTAAAAATGCTACGACTAGCATCATCAGCATTAATCCATTCAAAGCCCTTACTATCATGATCTAATTCATATAAAGAAGGATGTTCCTTGTAAAGATGAAGTAAATCTTTTACCCAAGTTTTAAGGGTTTTGTTTTCTTCTTCGGCTAATAAGAACCAATCAAGTTCTCGTTCTTCACACCACTCGCGGTATTGCCCAAAATCTTGGCCCATAAAGAGCAGCTTCTTGCCACTATGACCCATCATAAAGGCATAACCAGCCTTTAAATTGGAGAACTTGTCAACTCCTACTCCGGGCATTTTATTAATCATAGAGCCTTTCATATGAACCACTTCGTCATGAGATAAAACTAAAATATAGTTTTCACTATAAGCATAACTCATAGAGAAGGTCATTTGGTTGTGGTGTTCTTTACGAAAGTAAGGATCTAATTTCATGTATTCTGTAAAGTCATGCATCCAACCCATATTCCACTTTAAGGAAAAGCCTAGCCCATCATCTTCTACATCCCCTGTTACTTTAGGCCAAGCCGTTGATTCCTCGGCAATCATCATTGCTCCTTTGTTACGCTCTCTAACTCGAGAGTTTAAATGCTTAAAGAACTCAATCGCTTCTAAGTTTTTATTCCCACCATATTTATTAGCTATCCACTCTCCATCTTCCTTACCATAATCAAGGTAGAGAATGGAAGCCACTGCGTCCACTCTAAGACCATCAATATGATAGTTTTCTATCCAAAAGAGTGCATTGGCAATTAGGAAATTTCGCACTTCGTTTTTGCCAAAATCAAAAACTTTAGTACCCCACTCTGGATGTTCCCCCATTTGGGGATCTGCATATTCATAAGTCGGTGTACCATCAAAATCAGCTAGTCCATAAGCATCCTTGGGGAAATGTGCCGGAACCCAGTCTAATATAACGCCAATATTATTTTGGTGAAAATAATTAATCATCCAGGCAAATTCTTCTGGTGTTCCATACCTTGAAGTAGGCGCATAGTAACCCGTCACCTGATAGCCCCAGGAGCCATCAAAGGGGTGTTCTAGGATACCCATTAGCTCGATGTGAGTATAGCCCATGTCTTTGATATACTCCGTCATACTAAGCGCAAACTCTTTATAAGTGTAAAAACCTTCAATTCCTTCTGTTGCCACTGGATGCTTTTTCCAAGAACCCATATGTACTTCATAAATAGAAAGCGGTTCTTTAACACAGTTAAACTTTTCTCTTTTATTTAACCATCTCTTATCGGACCATTTGAGGTTCAATACATCAGCAATCCTTGAGGCATTATCTGGTCTTAACTGAGCGTAGTTGGCATAAGGATCTGCTTTGTAGATTTCTTCTCCTGCTTGTGTTTGGATACAATATTTATAAATCATTCCTGCCTTTGCTTCTGGCACAAAAGCTACATAAATTCCCATCGGCTCTTGTCTAGTCATTGGGTCTTTACCAATCTCCCAGTTGTTAAATTCTCCTACCACCGAAACGGCAACAGCATTTGGTGCCCAAACGGCAAAATAGGTTCCTTTTAATTTGTCTTTTACGCCTACATGAGCCCCTAATTTCTTATAGATTTCATAATGCGTTCCTTGACCAAATAGATAATGATCCAATTCTCCGATCTCTTGATATTTAAACTTTTCAGCCATATAATTGTCCCCTTTATTTTCCATACTAGCTAAATTATACTTCATCGATGATTAAATTTAAACCCTAATCACTCTATTTGATTTTTCTCTCTAAAAATACAAAAAACGGGACGCAATTTTGCGTCCCGTCAAACTTCTTATTCTAGATTCTAAAATCTTCTTCTTTTAAAAGAATTCGATCAGCACCATCGGTACTCTTACCAAATACTCTTCTTGCTAAGTGTTTTACATTGGCTTTCTTTGAATGAGCAATGGCTTCATCAA
Source organism: Candidatus Dorea intestinavium (assembly GCA_019113475.1). Taxonomy (GTDB): domain Bacteria; phylum Bacillota; class Clostridia; order Lachnospirales; family Lachnospiraceae; genus Aequitasia; species Aequitasia intestinavium. The sequence continues at coordinate 5,543 of DXHJ01000036.1, forward strand.
TAATTTCTTTTGCTTCTGCAACCGTTACCGCATGATCCTCTCTTTGCATAGCATCAATTCTACTATAAAGCGCCAAGATTCCCATTTCATCTAACTTGTAACCGTTTTCTTTGGCATAAGTTTGGCCAAAGGTAACTAACTCATCATTAATGAAGATTGGTAACTCCAATTTAGAAGTAAATTTCTTTCTAAATTCTGGATTTGCTGTTAAGATACGCTCTAGTGGCTTTCTTTGGTCTTCCAAAACAAAGAGCATTTCTCCCGTTTTCTTATCCATTAGTGCATTTAACTCTTTAACTGTTCTAGAGTTAAGTTTTCCAGCTTTTTCAATAATAATTGCTCCGCCTCGAAGTTTGGTAATAATGTTACCAAGTTCTTTCTTGTTTAGCGACTCACCAGTAACAATGGCAATTTTTCCTTGTTTTAAGTTTCTTTGTTTTTGAATTGCCTTGACAATATCAACTGCTAAAACAGTTTTTCCTGATCCTCTTCGACCAAGAACCAAGATGTTTCCGGTTCTTGAAGTACCTTCTCTTCTGGCACGGCGGTCATTATCAAGTACCTCAACAAGTTGTTCACTCATACCTCGAACTGGTACAAAGTAGGAAAATAGTTTCTTTTGCTCTTCGGTAAGGCCAGCTTTTAGACCAATCTCACTAGTTGCATTTAAGTCATAACGACCGGTTACAACAAAACCTGTATCAAATGGTACGCCACCTTTAGACTTTTTAATACGTTTTTGAATTTCTTCTTCTGAAGGTTCTTCTTGTTCTGCTGCTAAAGCTTTATCAAGGTCAAATTCTTCTTCGTCCTCTTCTTCTAAATCATCTTCAGCGAAGTCATCATCATCGTCAAAATCGTCTTCTTCAAAGTCATCATCACTAAAGTCGTCTTCATCAAAGTCGTCTTCGTCTTCATCCTCATCATCAAAGGAATCATTAATGAAATCATCATCAAAATCGTCTTCAAAGTCTTCTTCCACTTCTTTAATATCTGTCTTTGGAGTAAGTTTTAATTCGTCTTCAAGATCGCTCTCATCGAAGTCATCATCAAAGTCCTCTTCGTCAAAATCAGCTTCTTCAAAGTCTTCCTCGTCGAAATCCTCTTCATCAAAATCATCCATTTCCGGTTCTTCTAAAAAGTCATCATCAAAGTCCTCTTCGTCAAAATCATCGGCATCGTCAAAGTCGTCTTCATCAAAATCTTCTTCGTCTTTCGCTTCAGCTTCAACTTCTTCTGTGTCATCTTCAGCCACTTCTTCTACTTCTGTAGCGTCTTCGACCTCTACAACTTCTGGTTCTTCTTCAAAGTCGTCATTATCTTCTTCTATTTCTTCAACCTCTACAACTTCTGGTTCTTCTTCAAAGTCGTCGGCATCTTCAACTACTTCTTCTATTTCTGTAGCATCTTCAACTTCTACAACTTCTGGTTCGTCACCAAAGTCCTCTTCTACGTCTTCAATCACTTCTTTTGGTAAAGCTTTAAAACCTTTTTTATCCACATCGATAACGTCACCAAAATCCTCGGCAAAATCTTCTTGATTAAAAGTTGGGAAAGTTTCTGGTTCTTCTACAATTTCCAGGTCTTCATTTCCTGAGATGATTTTAATGTCTTCATTATCATCTTCTTGCTCTTTATCAAATTCTTCATCATAATCATCGTCATTAAAGAGTCTAGTGGTAGAAAAATCCGGTTTTTCTTTTACTGTTTTCAGTGCTTCTCGTTTTTTATAATCTTCTTCTAATTGCTTTTGTACCTTGGCTTTTTCTTCTTCAATTCGTTTTCTTGATGCTTCTCTTTCTTTTTCGAGGCGGGCTTCATCAATTTCTTTTTGAGCTGCTATAGCTTTTGCATGATCTTTTTGCTTTGCTTCCCATTCCCCTAGAATCTCATCAATTTTCATTTGACCCGCAATTTTAAGTTCCATATCTTGCTCTTGGCCAGCTTTTGCATCAAGCTCAGGTTCTTTAATACCACTTGCTAAGCGAACGCCTTTCGTAATAGCGTCTTCTAAGTTTTCACCACTTACAACCGTTTTATTTTCCTGTGGTTCTTTCGCTTCTTTCGTTTCTTCCACTTCTGCAACTGGTTCTTCTAACCCTTCAGTAGTCGCTTCTGGTGTAACTTCTTCTGCAACTTCTTCTTTAGGTGCTTCCACTTCGCTTGCTTTTACTGCCTCAACGACAGGTTCTGCTTTCTTCGGTGTTAAGGTTCGTTTAATGGCTGCTGAATCTACTTGATAAGAAGCCTTTGCTTTTGGTCTAGCATCATATTTTTCTTGTTGTAATGGTGTTAATGGTTTGAATTTCATCTTTAACTCCATGGCCTTATATACATAAGTCCCTTCACTAAACCAAAGAATTAAATCATCACACTCTTCAATACACCTAGAAGTCATTCCGGCTTTGCTATAAAGCTCGGCCAATTCATAAGCCCATCGCTCTACATATTCAGCTTCCTTTAATTCTTCTAGGGTAGCTATTTGCTCATTAATATCTGCATCTTGTTCTCTTAAGATCTTGTATTTTAATATATATTGATTTGGATCTTTTGGGGCAAGTTTTACAAATTCTTCATAACATTCTGCTGCCTCTTCTGTATCACCATTTTTAAGAGCAAGTAAAGCCAAACGATACATAATTTTTTTGCTCTTTGGTGAACGATCATACGCTACTAAAAGTATTTCTCTACTTTTTTTAAATTCAGAAGTATGCTCGTAAATTTCGCTAACACTATTAAGCATCGCTACACTTTTTACTCTTCTCCAATCAATGGTATCGGCAATTTCAGCTGCTTTTTTATATTGCTTGCTTTCCATTAAATCAAGCATTTGTTCCGTTTTTATTTTATATTCGTACTTATCCAAAAGGATTCACCTCATCATTCTTTTTATTTTAAAGAACTTATTTTTTTCCGATTTTAGTTTATCATATCGCTAATATTCTGTCAAAATATCGCCGGTCTAAGGCCTATTAAAGCCTCTATTCTTTGATCAAACTCCGCATTGGAATTACTGCCCGCTTCATCCGTTTTTGCATTAATATAACCTACCTCTGTATCATTATAACTTGTTACTACCAAGTAGTCTCCTTCATGAGTCACAGCTATTATAGGTAAATCCCTATTAATAATATAAGCTCCTTGTTCAATCGTACTTCCGCTTAAATCCATCATGCTGTAGTGCTCCAGAGATTTGATTGCTTCTAGAGGAGTTTTATTTTCTTTTAGTAATTTCAAAAGGGCAGTAAGAGTAGCATTATTTGGATCCATAGCATATTGTAAGGAGCGATTTCCTCTTTCCCAAATATAGTTATTCGCATAATCTGTTACCACGCCAACACTTTCATCGGCCTTTTGGATGGCTTCAGCTGCCAAATGATAGGTGCCAAGTAGCTTACCTTCGCCATAAACAAAGAACAGCTCTTTATCAATATTCTCCTCTTTTGCTGCCATTACTAGTGGTTTTTCATAAAGCATAAGTTTAGGACTTAGGATCTTTGTTTCTTTATTAGCAATACCATCACCAAAGCTAATGCGAATCTGAGTCCCTAGATTTTTATCTACGTAAGGCTCTAAGACAATGTTACTAGCCTTTGATTCTTCATTATTAACCACGTGATCATCCTCAATCGGATGATATTTGTTATTTTCCTTCTTCATTGGATGAATCGTAATCATGTTTCCTTCGATTACCACATCTTTAATAAAGATGCCCTCTTCTTGATAACTTTTTACCTCTTCTCCTTTCTTATTTAAAATCTTTAATTCTTTTATCGCTTTTTGCTTAATACCTAAAACATTTTCTAAAGTGTCTTCTTCACTATAGATGCCGTAAACAAAATCATTGTAAACAAATCCCAGTGGTGTAATATGTTCTTTTTCGCCCTCGCTTTTTAAGGTAAATTCTTTTCCACTTTCTAAGTTATAAAGAATAATCTTTTCGCCATCCTTATAAGCAATTCTCGTTCCATCGGCGGAGATTACATGTTCCTTTTCCCCAATGTCTTTGGTTTTTTCCACCCCACTTGAGGCATTGATTTCATATAAATACTCATTCGTTACAATACTAATAGTATCGCGGTTCTTGCTATAGTAAATATGTCCCTCTAGCTTTTCTTCTAGTATTTCAAAACTTTCTTTGCTTTCAATAAAGATTCGTTCTTCAATCGTGTTTTGTTTGGTATTGTAATAATAGATGCCGGTTCCGGTTTTGCCCTCGTGGTTTCCTCTATTCATATAGCCCACAACAGCAAAAATAGTATCCCCATCATCTTCTACCTTTAAAATTTTAAAAGCATGGTTATTTATACTGTTTCTAAGATCTAAACTTTCTTTATCATTAAAGGCAAAGATTTTTGCTAATTCACTTTTGTCTTTATTATAATTCCAAATCTCGCCTCCTTGGATAAAGGACACGATATTTCCGTCTTTATTACTTAAGTATTGCTGATTACTGCTACCATAGCCAAGATTTAAGCCCTTTGCCGTAACAATATCATCGGTTTTCTCAATTACTTCTTCTGCTGTCCTAACATAATCTAATAGGTAAAAGGTATCTCTTTCTTTGTCATAACGAACCTTGTAAAATTCATTTACTTCCAGACGACTACCTGACTCGTCTTCTCCTAATCGTACTAAATATTCTAAGCTTACCGCTGTATAGTTACTACGCAGTTCTTTGACATTAAACTTTACTTTTCCAATAATGCTAGGTGCTAAGTCCCCCCAAGTAACTGCTTCATAATTATTCTTTAAAGTAACCCGGGCGGCATTGGTATTTGTAACTGCCACGTCAGTCTCTAGGTATTTAGCAATATCTACTTCATCTGACTTATCAAGCGTTGAATTATGGAAGCTGTAGATAAAGTTAAAGCAATTTTCCGCTGCAACTTTTTCGCCCTCTGTAATTCTCGTATAGTAATAGACTTTTTCCTTTTTACCAATATCTAACGCGATACAAAGAAGTCGCTCTTCATCTAATAATCCTTCTTTTGTTAAACCAAGGTTTACTTGATCACCAATTTTAGTTTCTTCCTTATTATATAGCTTCTTTTCTCCATCTAAAGTATAGACTGTATATTCTAGGCTTTTAATTTTATTATCATAGGCCATAACCGAAACATTTAAGTTTTCATTATAAACCGGTGTAATTACATCTCGAATACTTTTTAAGTCTAGTTCTCCTGAATTTCCTGACAGAATATTAACCCCAAACTCTTTACTAGCAA
>DXHJ01000007.1 GCA_019113475.1 Candidatus Dorea intestinavium
GCTAGTCCTCTGGTGCTGATGCGCTCAAGATCTCTTGCTTTTAGTAAGAAAGTCTCTCCTGCCATTTTCTCTAATCTTTTATTCGCAGCTACAATAATGCGTTTAAAGTAATTTCTTTGGACATATGTTTCATAATCCAATTTTCTAGTCCCGGAAAGTCCACCATTAGCAGTTTTGCTTAATGTTTGTAACTGCAAAAACTTGAGTTGCTCTTCTTCTTGTTTGTAATAGATTTCTTCCATCTTTTTGCCAATTTTTTTATTTGTTACTATTCTGCGCTGGATATTTTCTACGATTTCTCTAGCATCTTCAACTTCTTTTTGTTTTTCCCGCACTAAAGCTTTTAAGGCCTCAATATCTACAATTTCTTTTTCCTTCACCTGACCTTTTAAAGTTTCAACAATAGCATTTGCAGTGGTGAGTTTCGTGTCATATTCTTGAACTTGTCTTTGCAAAGATGGCAGCTTACTCTCATCTTTCTTTACGTCCTGATAAGCCAAGAAGCTTTCAAAGCCGTTTTCTTCTAAAGCTTCTTTTAGAGCTGCTAAACTGTCTTCCACTTCCTTTTTTCGCAACGTAATTTCTTGGTTAACTCTTTTTTTCTCGCCTTCTTTTTTCATGATTACCTCTTGGTTTTTTTGATAATCATTTTGGCTTTTCTCTAGTATTTCCTGGCAAACTTGAAGTTGTTTTTTTAGTTTTACTTCCTTTTGAGTAAAGCTTTTTACATCAAGCTTTCTTAATTTTTCATAGACCTCAATCTGAGTATTTTTACAGTCTTCTTCTGCTTGAGTTATTTTTTCATAACTTCCTTCAATATATGGTATGCCTAGGCGAAAACATTCTTTTTCAATATTCTTTTTTTGTTCCTTGATCTGAATAATAGTTTCTCGGTAAGCGACTTCTGCTTCCCTTCTTTTTTCTCGGGCAATCTCTTCTTGTTTTGTAAACTCATCAATTTCTTCTTTTGCGTAATACTCTTTTGTCAGTATTGCTTTTTGGGGGTGACTTTTAGAACCACAAACAGGACAAGGTGCCTCTTCTTTTAGTTCTTTCGCCAACACACCTGCAATAGAATCAAAGTAAATTTTTCTTGCTTTTTCATGCCTTTCATAAGCCGTCAAATAAACCTTTTCTTTTTCCTCTAAAAGCATGCTCCTTTTCTTTAGTTGCCCATTTTCTATAGTTAATTTATTTATTTCTTTTTTTATTTCTTCTATTTCTATAATTTTAGTAGTTGCTTCTCGGTATACTTTTTCATTTTCCTCTAGAAATGTTTTTATATCTTCTATTTCAGTACATTTATCTATTTCTTTTGTGGGGGGTGTTTTTATTTCTTTTTTTATTTCTTCTAAAAACTTTTCTATTTCTCTATATAATGGTTTATTTTGTTCTAACTTTAGTAATTCTTTCCTTATTAAATTCTCATTATCAGCCAAATTCTTTTTAGCTACCAGATACTGTTCTTTTAATACGTCTTCTTGAGCATAAAGGCTCTTTAGATTTTCTTTTAATATTTCTTCCTGCCTTCTATATTCCACAACTTGCTTTTTATTTCTGTTTAGTCTTTGTTCTTCATTTTCAACAAGTATAGCTTTTTGAATCTTTAATATTTTCTTTCTAGCAAACTCGATTTCCGTCTTTTTCTCTTTAAGTTCTTGGCTTAAAAGTTGCGCTTTTTGATACTTTTCAATATTATCATTTTGGTCTTTGGCTGTAATTAAACTTTGGTTCATTTTATCCCAAGCTTTGGTTTTTAAGGTTAGTATCTTTTCCTTTTCTTCTTTGAGATTCTCATCTTCTTCTAAAATCAAACGAATAAATGCTTTACTTTTTTCTCGGGGAATGAGATCCATCATTTGCATTTCTTCTTGTTTAGACCGATGTTGATCTTCTTTAGCAAGCTCTATTAATGAAAAATAATTATGTAGCTCTTTTATACTATTTTCCACTTTTTCACTAAGGTTCTTAGTTTCTTCTTTTAAAACTTCCTGAAGTTTTCGGTACTGATCCGTATGGAAAATTCGTGAAAAAATTGCTTTTCTTTCTCTTGAATCAGCATAAAGAAGCTTTAAAAATTCTCCTTGAGCAATCATTGATATTTGTGTAAATTGGTTAACATCAAGGCCAAGTATTTCAATAATTTTTTCCTGTGTCTCTTTTATTTTTCCTTGAAAGACCTCACCGTTAGCCAAGGTAAGTTCCAGCTTTGCCTTCTCGCTAACCAGTTTTCTTTTGCCATCTTTGCTTTTATTTTTCGCCGGTCTTAAATACTCAGGATTTCTTTTAATCTGATAGGTCGCATCTTTATAGCTAAAAGTAAGTTCCACATAGGTCATGGTATCAGCGGTAGCAAAATCACTTCGCATCATATTTCCTTCTCTATTTTTCCCACTGGTCTCACCATAGAGTGCGTAAGTAATGCCATCAAAAATAGTGGTTTTCCCTGCACCCGTATCACCCGTAATTAAAAAGATACCGCCTTCTGATAAATGAGTAAAATCAATGACTTCTTCTTTAGCATAAGAGCCAAACGCCGACATTACTAATTTAATAGGTCTCATTTATATACCCCTCTATTATTTCTATTTCTTCTTTGGTTAGATCCCTACCTTGCATTTCTCTGAAAAAATTTGCAAATAATTCAGACGGTGATTGTTCTAAATCTTTAATTGTTTCATCTTCTAACAAGCTTCTAGTTATTTCATTATCTACTTTAATTTCGAGAATATTACGAAAGACATTTTCCAGCTGTTCTTTAGGCTTAAATAGTTCCGTGGTATCTGTTAGCGTAATGCTAACATAGCTTTCTTTATCTTTATCAAACTGTCCTTCTTGCTGTGAGGTAAAGTCTGTTAGCGCCCCTTTTAAAGCTTTTAGGTCTCGTTTTGGTCGTAACAGATTTTCCTCAATTTCAATTTTTCCCTTTTCTTTAAGTAGAACTTTTACTAAGGCTTTTTTATGGCCTGCTTCACTTACCGAATACTTAAGGGGACTTCCGCAATATCTAATATAATCATAACCCACCTTTTGATTACGATGAATATGTCCTAGTGCCACATAATCAAACTGTTTTATATACTTAACATCAATATTATCTAATCCACCGACATTTTTTATTTCTGAATCACTAGTAATCGGTTTTTCTTCTCCCGCTACAAAGAACTGATGGGCTAATAAAACATTCCTACTGGAATAGTCTATTTCTTCTCTTTCTATCAACCGGGCAAAAGCTTCATCATAGCTTAAGCCATCTTCTTCTAGAGCACCTTTAACATAAGCAGGTTTAAAAAACGGCAAAAGGTAAAAATTCACTTTTCCATATTCATCTTCTAATACTACTTTCTTCATAAAGTCTTCTTTATTTTTAGGCGGCGTTCCAACAATATAAATGTCTTGACTTTCTAGGAAATTAGCGGCATAACTAAGGCGCTCTCCCGAGTCATGGTTTCCTGCGATAATAAGAATCTTCATCTCCTTATTTGCCCGGTGTAAATCTCTTAAGAACAAATCAAATAAAGACATGGCCTCTGCAGAAGGTACGCTTTTATCATAAATATCACCACTGATTAACATTACCTGTGGTTGTTCTTCTTGAACCTTTTTTACGATTTCTCTTAGAATATACTTCTGATCATCTATTAAATTATAATGATGAAGTATTTTTCCAATATGAATATCTGATATATGAAAGAGCTTCATATTATATTTCCTTTCAAAATAAGGCCGCTCACGAAAGAGCGGCCCTGTTTTTTATTTCATTACAATGTTTACAATTTTTTTAGGAACGTAAATTTCTTTTACTATATTTCCTGTTAACTTATCTTTAATTGCTTCATTTGCTTTGGCAATCGCTTCGTCTTTTGTTGCATTGGCATCAATTTCAATGACTGCCTTGGTTTTTCCATTGATTTGAACCGGCACCTTAATGGTATCATCTTTCATCGCTTCTTTATCATAACTTGGCCATCTTTGTTCAAAAACACTTCCTTCATTTCCTAGTTGTTCCCATAACTCTGCAGCCATATGAGGGGCAAATGGTGATAATAGGATTGCAAAAGTTGATAAGGTTTCTTTATCAACGCCTTCATTTTTAGAAAGTTCAATCAACTTATTGTTATGCTCCATAAAGCCAGAAATAACTGTATTTAAGCTAAACGCTTCTAACCTTGTGGTAATATCATAAACAAGTTTATGGCGTTCTTTGATTACTTCTTTTGAAGGAGTGACATCTTTATCTTTATTATCTTGAATTAAGTTCCAAGCACGTTTTAAGAAACGGTTAACGCCATCAATTCCTCTTTCATCCCATTCTGCATCTAATTCTGGTGGTCCAACAAAGAGTTCATACATACGAAGTGAATCACAACCATAATCATTAACAAGATCATCTGGAGAAACTACATTGCCCTTAGACTTACTCATTTTAATACCATTCTTGCCTGTAATCATTCCTTGATTAAAGAGTTTTGTAAAAGGTTCATCAAAGTCTAATACCCCAATATCATTTAAGAATTTTGTATAAAATCTTGAGTAAAGAAGGTGAAGAACAGCATGTTCTACACCACCAATATACATATCTACCGGTAAGTATTTATCGGCTTTTTCACGGTCAACTAAATGATCCTTGTTTTGGTTATCGATATAACGAAGGAAATACCAGGAAGATCCTGCCCATTGAGGCATTGTATTGGTTTCTCTTTTTGCTGGTCCACCACATTTTGGACAAGTGGTATTTACCCACCAATCAATATCAGCAAGTGGTGATTCACCTGTACCTGTAGGTTCATAGCTTTCTACTTTTGGTAATTCTAATGGTAACTCTTCTTCTGGTACTGGTACATTTCCGCAATGAGGGCAGTGAACGATAGGAATAGGTTCGCCCCAATATCTTTGACGAGAAAATACCCAGTCTCTTAATTTATAATTAACTGTTGCCTTTCCAATTCCTTTTTCTTCTATTTCATGAGGTGCCTCTTCTTTAAGAACTGAAGATTCTTGTCCATTCCAAGCTCCAGAATTAATCATAACTCCTTCTGCTTCTGTATATGCTTCTTCCATATCGGCAATTTCGACACCGTCTTTTGCGATAACTTGACGAATTGGTATATTAAATTTCTTAGCGAATTCAAAATCTCTGTCATCATGAGCTGGTACACACATAATAGCACCAGTACCATAATCAGCAAGTACATAATCAGAAATCCAAATAGGTGTTTTTTCTTTACTTAAAGGATTAATTGCATAAGCCCCTGTAAAGACGCCAGTTTTTTCTTTGTCTTGCATACGGTCTACATTAGATTTTGTGGAAGCAGCATGGACATAGGCCTCTACTTCTGCTTTTTTATCTGTAGTCGTAATTTCTTTTACCAGCGCATGCTCTGGTGATAATACCATAAAGGTTGCTCCGTATAAAGTATCCGGTCTTGTAGTATAAACCTTAATGCTTTTCTCGCTATTTTCCACTGGAAAATCCACTTCAGCACCATAAGATTTACCAATCCATTCTGCTTGCATTTTCTTAACTTTTTCTGGCCAATCAAGTTTATCAAGATCTGCTAAGAGACGCTCTGCATAATTTGTAATACGAAGCATCCATTGTCTTAAGTTCTTCTTGGTAACTTTCGTACCACAACGTTCACAAGCACCATTGACTACTTCTTCATTAGCTAAGCCCGTTTTGCAAGAAGGACACCAGTTAATTGGGAATTCTTTCTCATATGCTAAGCCCTTTTTAAACATTTGTACAAAAATCCATTGTGTCCATTTATAATAGTTAGGATCAGTAGTGTTAATTTCCATATCCCAGTCGTAAAGAGCCGAAATTTCATTAATTTGTTTCTTTATATTTTTAATATTTGCTGCTGTTGAAACTGCTGGCTGAGTCCCTATTTTAATTGCATAATTTTCTGCTGGTAAACCAAATGCATCCCAACCCATTGGATGAATAATATAATATCCTTGTAGTAATTTGTATCTACTCCATACATCTGAGATAACATAGCCACGCCAATGACCTACATGAAGACCATTTGCTGATGGATAAGGGAACATATCTAAACAATAATATTTCTCTTTTTCGTTACCATTTTTATCTATTTGTAAATTTACGGGATTTTCTTCCCAGTTTTTACGCCACTTTTGCTCAATTGCCTTATGATTGTAAGGTGTATTCATTTGGCTTCCTCCTTGTTTGAAACATTACTCTTAATTGTACCATAAGCATGCGTGCTGTCAAGTTTTAAGGCTTCATTTCTTTTTCCTTTTTAAAGTTGTATGTCCACTTTATTTCATGTATAATAAGCATAATATAAAGCGTGACAAATAACTTAAAAAGGAGTGGATTCCCATGGTAAATTTGTTAGTAGGTCCAAAAGGTAGCGGTAAAACCCCGGTCTTGATTGAAAAAGCTAATGAAAACGAAAAGACAGAACATGGTAGTGTTATTTTTCTCAAGAAAACTCACCGCAATACCAAGGAAATTAGTTTTAATATTCGAACTGTTTGTATGGAGGATTTTCCAAATATCAATAATTTAGATCGCTACATTGGTTTTTTATACGGCATTTATAGTTCAAATACCGATATTAAACAAATCTATATTGATGAAGTTTTTAAAATTGACCAAATCGGGCTGGATAATTTAGATGTTCTGCTAAATTCCATCGAGACCATGTCAAAAGAGTACAACATTAATTTTTATGTAAGCATCAGCGCTACAAAAGAAGAAGTAAGTAAGGTAGACCTAACCGAATGTAATATTACTTATTTTTAAATCTAAAGCTAACGCCATAAAGCGTTAGCTTTACTTTATCAAAACGAATTAAGGGGGAGTTATGGCCATAAATAAGACCATGAAACGAGTACTAAAGGCATTATCCTATGATGAAATCAAAGTTAATGCTGCTAGGCATCTCGCCAATCTTAAAGCAATTGATCCACTAAAGGTTTTTTATAAGACTCTCGACTATAAAATTTATAATGGCGATTATGAAGTTCCCGTTCGAATCTTCTTTCCTACTAAAGAAATGCAAGACGAAGAACTTAAAAGGACCCATGAAATTCCTGTTCTTCTCTTCTTCCATGGCGGGGGGTGGGTAACTGATAATGTGGATAATTATGAAAGGATTTGTGCACGTCTTGCTAATGCCACCAGTCAAGTGGTTGTGGCTGTTGAATATCGCCTAGCACCAGAGTTTCCTTTTCCCACTGGTTTAATGGATTGTTACGCAGTGGCAAAAGCCCTATATGACAATCAATTTATCCTTAATGTGAAACCGGAAAACATTACTTTAATTGGTGATAGTGCTGGAGGGAACTTAACTGCTGCCATTTCTTTAATGGCTAGAGATAGAAAAGACTTCTTCCCCAAAAGGCAAATTTTAATTTATCCCGCTGTAAGTAGTGATTATTCTCTAAATTCTCCTTATCCTTCTGTTAGCGAAAACGGAGAAGATTATCTCTTAACTAGAGGGAAACTAGAAGATTATATTAATCTTTATAAAAGTAAACCAGAGGATTTAAATAATCCTTACTTTGCTCCGATTAAGGCCAGTGATTTTAGAGAACAGCCGGCTACACTTATTCTTACGGCAGAGTTTGATCCTTTGCGTGATGAAGGAGAAGCTTATGGCGAACGTTTGCAAGAAGCCGGAAATCAAGTAGAGATTCATCGCATCAAAGACGCCTTGCATGGCTACTTTGCTCTTGGTATAAAATACTTTCATGTTCAGGAAAGTTTTGATTATATAAATGAATTTTTAAAAAAATATTAATAAGGTGATACAGTGAAAAAAACAAATGGAAAAAAAGTAAAATCATGGAGAAAGCTAGATAATGCTGCTCTGCTTTTTTCGGCAGATAATAGCAAAAATGATCCTAGGGTTTTTCGCTTTTACAGCGTTTTACACGAGGATATCAGTGAAAGCTTATTACAGCAAGCCCTAGATCAGACAATGGAGATCTTTCCTTTATTTCAATCTACCATGAGAGAGGGTCTCTTTTGGCTTTATCTAGAACATTCCGATACCAAGCCGATTGTTAGAAAAGAATATAAAGATCCTTGCCTGCCTATTTACGATCATGATAAAAAAGGCTTGTTATTTGAAGTTACTTATTATAAAAATAGAATCAATTTAGAAATCTTTCATGCTTTAACGGATGGAACCGGCGGTTCTGTCTTTATTAAAGAACTTGTTAAAAATTATCTTTTACTTGCCCATGCAAAAGAAAAATTACCTGGAGACGCCTTGTGGCATCCCGATATTCCTATGCAAGAAATGGAAAGTGACAGTTTTTCTAAATATTATACGAGTAAGAAAACAACAAAGAAAAAGAAAATTCCGGCCATCCAAATGAGAAGAATCGCCGCGAAAAATCAGAAAATGAACGTTCACGAACTAACTCTTCCCGTTTCTTCTCTATTAGCAAAAACTCATGAACTTAGCGTATCAATTAGTGTCTTTTTAACAGCCATTTTAATTTATTCGCTCCATAAAGAAGTACCAAAATTGCATACCAAAAAACCTATTCGTTTAATGGTTCCTGTTAATCTACGGAATTTTTTTGAATCTGAATCCATGTTAAACTTTTTTGCTTGGATTGAGCCAGAATATACCTTTGACAATAATCAAGAGCCCGATTTTTATCACGTTCTTGACACCATAAAGAAGTACTACAAAGAGCAACTAAATAAGGAAACTATGGAATCTCATATTAATACTTTTACTTCCTTAGAAAAGCATCCCATTTTAAAGTTCTTCCCAATTTCCTTAAAAAATGCGGCTATTTTTATTGGCTCCAAAAAATCTGCTTCTGATATTACCGCTATTTATTCAAATATGAGTGTGATTAAGATGCCAGAAGAATTTACCCCCTATATTGAGCGTTTTGGTGTCTATACTAGTACTCCTAAATTAGAACTTACCATGTGCTCCTTTAAGGATACGATTACCTTAAGCTTTACTTCAAAATATAATTTTGATAGTGTTATTCATAACTTTACTAAATTATTAAAAGAAAATGACCTGTCTCCTACACCAGTAGAACCAGAATATCCAGAAACCGATACACCGGAGTTAAAGGGCCTTACTATTTATAAATGGTTTTCTTTCCTTTGTATTATTAGTGCTCTTACTTCCATAGCAATTAATTTTTCTCTTTATAAGACGAGTTTATGGTCGATTATTGCTTGTGCTGGAATTGCTTCTTTTTGGGCTTCGTTTTCCGTTGCCTATTATAAGCGACACAATCTCTTAAAAGTTTCGATGTGGCAACTAGTCTTAATCACTTGTGCTAGTATTATCTGGGATTTAGCCTTTGGTTTTAAAGGTTGGTCTCTTGATTATGTCTTCCCAGGTATGAGTCTTTTAGTTTTAATTACTATGATTATTATCACGCGACTGCAGTCCCACGCCGCCAAAGAATATATGATTTATCTTTTAATGGCAGCAAGTTATGGTTTTGTTATCCCTTTTATTTTCTTATTAACTGGCGTTGTTAAAAGCATTTATCTTTCTGTAATCTCAGCATTAGTTGGTTTACTTTTGATTTTAATCTTGTTAGTTTTTAAATGGAAAGATGTAAAAGAAGAAATGCAAAAAAAATTTCATGTATAAAAGAAGTGCTATACCAACAAAAAAACTTGATTGGTATAGCACTTTTATTATTTATTTATTTCAATACTCGTGACATTATTTGTGGTTTCGCCAACTTTGTATTCAATAGTAAGGGCGTCTCCCTCCTTTACCTTTATCACATCAATATAGTCTTTAACTGAAACATCATAAATATCTTCTTTATTATCTAAAACCAAATAATAATGAGAGGTTCCATCAATTACCGCTTGTGCTACTGTAGTAACAATTCCCGTTATTTCTTTGGTATCTCGCTCATCTTTTTTAGGTTCTTGAATACCATTACTTAAAAGTAGGTCTTCATAATTGCTTTCCGTATCAGCCACATTATCTCCAATTGCTACAATCTGGTACTTTTGCACATTAACCATGGCATATTTTTTCACTAACCCCGCATCATCTTTTAAAGCAATAAAATACGTTGGTTCACCAGAAATATTAAGTAATAGCGGGAAGGTAGCTTTATATTTAAGGTTTTGCACTTGTCCTTCTGCCGAGCCCATAGCCGCTGCTTCTGTGGCTCCTTCAATTTCATAATATTTGGTTTCCATAGTACGCTGATTTGCTAGGGCAAAGCCAACATTTGATTGATCTCCATTAACAGAAGTAACACCTGTATACATCCAAACATCATCATCAAGCGCCAAATAATTATAGCCACTTGTTGTTTGTAAGCAATCTTTTTGACTTAAGACACTGTTTAAAAATCCTCTTTTTAAAGTGCCATAGTAGTCAAATAAGTCTACTAATAAATCGGCTGAGTAAACACGGTCTACCCATTTAGGCACATCTTTTACTTGATAAGTTTTAGACTCACCCGTAATTGCATTACAAATAACTACTTTGCCTACGGTTTCCCCACCAAATAGGCCAATATTGAATTTTTTAACTGGGGCAATCCAATAAGGAACACCCTCTTCATCAATTTCAAAACTTAACTCTCCATAAATATAGGTAGGGTGTTGGAATCTTAAATGGCGATAGATATTACGGTTAAAATATTCGCTCGTGGAATATTTAATTCCCTGCTCTAATTTCACTAAATCTGTAGTTTGGTCTGCCATATTAATTTTGATATAAGCTGGAATTCCATCCTTTTGATTGGTAATCCATTTAATCGCACTAGCATATTTAAGCGGAGTTACTCGAACTGGTTTTCCTTGATAATTAATTTGACTATAAATATCGGTTGCTTCAAATTGAGAAACCATATCCACCATACTTCCCATTTTTCGATCGCCTAAAATTTCGGCTGAGTCTTTATCAAGAAGTGGAATCTGATCAAAGTTTAATTCATGAATATCTTCTTGAAAAGAAACATCTTCTTTTACATCTAAAAGTTTTTGATATTTTTTTGCATTAATAATAGGTGAAGACAATAAAGTTCCAATTAAAAATACTGCTATACTTACAACCAATACCCCTATAATTGCTTTAAGCCCCTTATCTTCTCGTATTTCTGCTATCCCCAATTTTCTTTTTAAGGCATAAACAAAGCCGATAATTGCAATCACTACCATAATAAAGAACCACACATCTTTTGAATGGATGTTAAAAGCTGGTATCGTCACATAATAATAAATAGCAATTACAACAAGCGTTAGCAAAGTTAGCCCAACTGTCATTTTCTTTTTCATACGTTCCCCCCTCGTTCTCCTTAGAACTTCTTGCGCCAGATAGGTAGTGTAAATAACATCATGAACGGCATGATTTCTAGTCTACCTACTAACATATCTATAATAAGTATGATTTTAGAAAAATTGGAAAAAGCGGAGAAATTTCCTATTGGTCCAACAACCCCGATACCTGGTCCAGTATTACTCATCGTCGTAAGAACTGCACTAAAGGTGGTTCCAAAATCCATATTATCTACTGATACTAATATTACAGATGTTACAAATATAATAACATAACCAAGAAAATAAATGTAAATTCCATTAATAACTGTATCACTTACTTTTTTGCCGTTTAATCTTATGGTGTTAATCGATTGTGGATGAACAAGTTGTTTGATAAATTTTTTAACACTTTTAAACATAACCAAAACTCGAGAAACTTTGATTCCTCCACCTGTTGAAGAAGCACAAGCACCAATGAGCATAACCACCATTAAAATAACCTGCGAAAACATCGGCCAAACATTGTAATCAGCGGTCGCAAATCCTGTTGTGGAAATAATTGAAGCCACTTGGAAAGCTGCTGTTCTAATGGCATCAGATATATGATCAAAAGCTGATGCTATATTAACCGTAACACAGATGATGGCGCCTAATACGATAAGTATATAAATACGAAGCTCTTCATTTTTAAAGACTGCTTTTACTTCTTTTACTAATAATAGGAAGAAAAGGTTGAAGTTAATACCAAATAATAACATAAAAATGGTAATCACCCACTCAATATAACTGCTCTTAAAATGTGCCACACTCTGACCATAATTAGAAAATCCACCTGTACCAGCAGTACTAAAAGCATGCATTATGCTATCATATAAATTCATACCACCAAATAAGAGCAAAATAACTAATATAATGGTCATGCCTAGATAAATTCCATATAAAAGACGAGCAGTTTGTTTTGCTTTAGGAACCAATTTATCCATTTCCGGACCCGGAACCTCAGCGCGCATTAAATACATAGAGTTGCTTCGATCTGCTACACCTACTAACATAACAAACATTAAAACACCCATACCACCAATCCAGTGGGTGAAGCTTCGCCAAAACAAGAAGCTATAAGGTAGTCCTTCAATTTGGGTTAAAATCGTTGATCCTGTTGTGGTAAATCCTGACATGATTTCAAAGTAAGAATCAACGTAATTGGGAATAACTCCCATTAAGAATCCTGGTAGCGCTCCAAAAGCTGACCAAAGAATCCAAGCAAGACAAACAATTATCATTCCTTCTTTAGCATAAATTTTTGTATCTTCTGGCTTTTTAAGGCCAAATAAAAGAAAGACAATTAATTCGATACCTGCTACAACTAGAAACCACATTCCTTCCGGTTCCTGATAAATCAAACCTACTAGTGCTGGAATTAATAATAGAAGGGATTCCATCCCCAACATTCTAAAAAGAATGTATCTTGTCATTTTTGCATTCATTAGTACCTACTCCTACACCAACACATCAGTAAAATCATCAATTCCTTGATTACTGGTAATTACAATTACACTATCGCCTACTTGTATACGGTCTTCACCACCAGGGATTAAGATTTCTTTTCCTCTACCAATACAAGCAATTAAGCAGTTCTTTTTCATTTTTAAATCTTTTAAAGGAACATTAACAAAGTGTGCATCTTTTTCAATAATAATTTCTGCCGCCTCTACTCTTTCATTTACTAAATGATAAAGCGTTTGAATATTGCTGCTTTCTGCTGAATTATTAATAGCACGTACATAACGAATAATCGCATCTGCCGTTACACTTTTTGGCGAAACAGTACTATACATTCCTAAACCTTCTGCCATTTGAATCATCGATTCCTCATTAACTTTCGCAATAACCTTTGGTATGTCTAAAGTTTGTGCATATAAAGAGGTAATAATATTTTCCTCATCCATACCAGTTAAACTAACTAAAGCATCCGCTTCTTCAATTCCCTCTTCTTTTAAAAGATCAGCTTTTGTTCCATCACCATGAACAATGGAAACTTCGGGTAATACTTCACTTAAATGTTCTGCTCTTTCTTTATCTTTTTCAATAATTTTTATCTTCATATTTAATGGTAGTAATTGCTTTGCTAAATAATACGCAATATGTCCGCCACCACAAATTAGAACATTTTTAATCTTCTTGCTTCTTCTGCCAATTGCCTTAAAGAAATCCTCAAGGTCTTTATGAGAAGCAGCTATGTGCAATACGTCCCCTTTTTCAATGACAACGTTACCATCCGGAATAATAACTTCTTTTCCTCTTTTTATCGCACAGATTAAAACTTTTACTCGGAATTTACTATATATTTCTGAAAGTTTTAAACCAATTAGGCGGCTATCTTCCATTAAAGCATGTTCAACTAATTCAATTTTTCCTTTAAAGAAAACCTCTACTTTACTTACATCCGGGAAAAAGAGAATTCTCGCAATTTCATTAGCTGTTGAAAGTTCTGGGTTTACTGCCATAGTTAATAAAAGATCTTCTTTTAAAAGATCCATTTGGTCAAAATAAATAGGATTTCGTACCCTAGCTATGGTCTTCTTGGCCCCTAATCTTTTAGCTAGTAAACAGCTAAACATATTTAACTCATCTGCCGAAGCACAGGCAATAACAAGATCTGCTTCGCCAACACCTGCTTCTCTTTGTGCCTGAGCATCTGCTCCATTTCCTTGAACGCAAATGACATCTAATTGATCTATGGTACTTCGTATCCTCTTTTCATTACGATCAATAAGCACTACATCATAGTCTTCTGAAGATAGACTAATAGCCAATTTATGGCCTACTTTACCGTCTCCGATTATTACAATTTTCATCTTTTTTATTAACCTCATTTCAAAACAATAATCGCATTATAACACCTAAATACAAAAAGGAAAAGCCTAGAAAGGCTTTTCCTTAAAATACTGATTCTAATCTTAATTTTGTCTCTTTATTTCCTCTTCTTGGACCTCATGAGGAGCTCTTTCATAGCGAGAAAATTCATAAGCATATTCGCCTCGTCCCCCAGTCATAGAACGTAAAATCGTACCATATCCAAAAAGCTCTGTCATCGGAACTTCTGCTTCTATAGTGGAGCTCCCTTTCATCGCCGGATTCATTCCTAAAACTCGTCCTCTTCTTTTATTTAGATCTCCCATAACATCACCAGTATAGTCATCAGGTACCGTCACCATAAGAGCAGCAATGGGTTCTAAAAGAACTGGTTTTGCTTCTAAGAAACCTTTTTTAAAGGCTTGAATCGTCGCTGTCTTAAAGGCCATTTCAGAAGAATCCACACTATGATAAGAGCCATCATAAAGAGTGGCTTTTACTCCCACTACTGGGTAACCAGCCAAAGGTCCTTTTACTACCGATTCCATTAGCCCTTTTTCTACCGCTGGAAAATAATTCTTAGGAACCGCTCCACCTACTACTGTTTCTTCAAAGACAAAAGCTGTCTCTAAGTCACCGGAAGGCTCAAACGTCATTTTTACATGACCATATTGGCCATGACC
>DXHJ01000037.1 GCA_019113475.1 Candidatus Dorea intestinavium
GGCTTGTGCTCTTATTAAAACAGAGCTAGATTCTATGCCAACTGAACTAGATGAATTGCAAAGAAGAATTATGCAGCTAGAAATAGAAGAGGCAGCGCTTAAAAAAGAAGATGACAGATTAAGTAAAGAAAGACTGGAACACCTTCAAGAAGAGTTAGCGACCTTGCGAGAAGAGTTCTCTGGCAAGAAAGCCCAATGGGATAACGAAAAAGTTGAAGTTGAAAAAGTGCAAAAGATTCGAGAAAAAATCGAAGATGTTAATAAAGAAATTGAAAAAGCACAGCATGCTTATAATCTAGAAAAAGCAGCACAGTTGCAATATGGTGAATTACCAAAACTACAAAAAGAATTAGCAGATGAAGAAGCAAAAGTAAAAGACGAAGATTATGCGCTTGTTCATGAAAGTGTTACCGAAGAAGAAATTGGTAAGATTGTCTCAAGGTGGACAGGAATACCAGTGGCAAAGCTTAATGAAAGTGAAAGAAATAAAACGTTAAATCTAGGTAGCGAATTACATAAAAGAGTGATCGGTCAAGAAGAAGCAGTAACCTTAGTTACGGAAGCAATTATTCGATCAAAAGCGGGTATTAAAGACCCCAGCAAACCCATTGGTTCTTTCTTATTTTTAGGACCTACAGGTGTTGGTAAAACAGAACTAGCAAAAGCCTTAGCGGAAAACTTATTTGATGACGAGAGCAATATGGTTCGTATCGATATGAGCGAATATATGGAGAAGTACTCTGTTTCTAGACTAATCGGAGCTCCTCCGGGATATGTAGGTTATGATGAAGGTGGACAATTAACGGAAGCCGTTCGCAGAAAACCGTATAGTGTGGTTCTATTTGATGAAATCGAAAAGGCTCATCCGGATGTATTTAATGTACTTTTACAAGTGTTAGACGATGGTCGTATTACTGATTCTCAAGGAAGAACGGTAGATTTTAAAAATACCATTATTATCTTAACTTCTAATATTGGCTCTTCTTATCTTCTTGATGGCATTGATGAAGAGGGCAATATTTCACCCGAGGCAAATGAGCAAGTAATGGAAACGTTAAGAGCTCATTTTAGACCAGAATTTTTAAATAGACTAGATGAGATTATTAACTTTAAACCATTGACGAAGAATAATATTTATGACATTATTGACTTGCTAATCGCTGATGTTAATAAGAGATTAGCCGATAAAGAAGTCTCAATCTCTCTTAGCGAAGAGGCAAAGAACTTTGTAGTTGAAGGTGGTTATGATCCAACTTATGGTGCAAGACCACTGAAGAGATTTTTACAAAAACATGTAGAAACCTTGGCAGCAAAATTGCTGCTTGAGGGTAATATTTCGGCAGGTTCAGTGATAAAGATTGATGTAGACCATCATAAACTTGTAGCAAGAAGTGAGTAATAAGGAGTTTTAAAGTGTCCATTATTTTTCATATTGATGTAAATTCAGCTTATTTAAGCTGGACGGCAATTGAACAATTAAAAACGGGCAGTACGATAGATTTGCGCTTGGTCCCCGCTATTATCGGTGGGGATCAAGATAAACGAAGAGGTGTTGTTTTAGCAAAATCTATACCAGCTAAACAATATGGCATCCAGACAGGAGAACCTGCTGTGGATGCCTTTCGTAAGTGTCCGGGACTTATTGCAGCAAAACCAGATCATGAACTTTATAGTAGGTATTCGCAGAAACTAATGGAGTATCTAAGAAAAAGTGGGGGAATTATTGAACAAGTAAGTGTGGATGAATGCTTTTTAGATGTTACCAGAATTCTTCAAGATGAGACACAGTATTTGGCGCTAGCAAAAGAACTAAAAGAAGGGGTTAAAAAACAGTTTGGCTTTACTGTCAATGTGGGAATCTCGACGAATAAATTATTAGCAAAAATGGCATCAGATTTTCAAAAACCAGATCTTATTCATACACTTTTTAAAGCAGAAATCAAGGAAAAGATGTGGCCACTGCCCATTAGTGAACTGTATATGGCGGGAAAAGCTAGTGTTGATACTTTAAAAAAACTGGAAATTAATACCATTGGTGATTTAGCCCTAGCAAATCCACAATTAATTGAATTACATTTAAAAAGTCATGGCCGAAAGCTGTGGGAATTCGCTAACGGAATAGATGATACTCCGGTAAAAAAAGTACCAGCAAAGGCCAAAGGAATTGGTAGTTCCACAACCTTACCGACAGATGTGGTAAGCTTTGATGAGGCCAAGAAAGTATTAACAGAGATTGCTGGTAGTGTTTCTAGACGGTTAAAAAGGTCGGAACAAAAAGCTGCGAATATTAGCGTGGAGATTAAATATAATGATTTTACCCAAGGATCACATCAGAGACAGCTAAGCGGTTATGTGCAAGAAGCAAACGAAATAACCCAGATAGCTCTGGAATTATTTGATGAGAAATGGGATAGAAGACCGATTCGCTTATTAGGAATACGTTCCTCGAAATTAGTTGATCAAGAGGAGCCAGAACAGCTCAGTCTTTTTGATATTAAAGAAGATTTAGTGAAGAACCATAAGCTTAAGGGTGTTATGGAAGAGCTAAAGGCAAAGTATGGCAAGGCGGTTCTTAAAAAAGGTACGGATTAAAAAAATAAGGTGTTGACAATATTTGTTTTTAAGTAATATAATACCTAAGTAGATAAGAGCTCTGGCGTATAATAATTATTTTTTATTATATGTAGCGCTCTTTTTTTGTGGGAAAGAATGGGAGGATGAAAGATGAACAACACAATTAAAAAGAATATAGCAATGGACTTACTATATGATGTGATAGCCGGGTTATTAATTGGCATAGGACTGCACAACTTTGCTTTAAATGCTGCTTTTCCAGTAGCAGGATTTTCTGGTATCGCCATCGTCCTTTATCATTTATTTGGTTTGCCAATTGGTCTTGGCACCATTTTATTAAATGTTCCAGTAGCTATTTTTTGCTTTCGTTTTTTAGGAAAAGCCTTTTTTGTAAAGTCGGTTAAAACGATTGTTATTACCTCACTAATTATTGATCATATTGCTCCTTTATTTCCCGTTTATAACGGAGATAGACTACTAGCAGCGATTTGTATGGGAGTATTTTGTGGTGTTGGTTATGCCATGATCTTTACAAGAGGATCTTCTACTGGGGGACAAGACTTTATTTCCGTTTCTATTAAACAAGTAAAGCCTCATATGACGCTAGGAATTATTACCTTTTTATTAGATCTTGTGACCATTGTTATTGGCTTTATTGTAGTATTTAAAGATGTCGATGGTTTAATTTATGGAATTCTTGTGACTTACCTGATGGCTGTTGTAATGGACCGTGTCCTTTATGGTACAAATGAAGGGAAAATGACCCTAATTGTTACATCAATGGGTCAAGAAATAGCCAAACAAATTGATAATTATTCAGGAAGAGGTTCTACTTTATTAAAAGGAAAAGGCAGCTTCTCTGGAGAAGAAAAGGATGTAGTAATGTGCGCATGTAATAATAAACAGATGTTTACGATTAAAAAGATTGCCCACGAAATCGATCCTGCTGCCTTTACCATTATTGTAGAATCAAATGAAGTGGTCGGAGAAGGATTCTCCGACAGTAATAAAAAATTAGAAATCTAGTTGTACGAGTTCGATTGCCATATCGGTAGCCGCATCCATGCCTTCAACGGTTGTGTGCTCATAAGGACCATGATAAGCGTGACCACCAGTACCAAGATTTGGACAAGGAAGCCCCATAAAGCTTAAGGTTGCTCCATCTGTACCTCCACGAATTGGAGAGATAATAGGAGTGATACCAGCTTTCGTTGCGGCTTCTTTTGCGTTTTCAATAAGTTGCATGCAATCAGCAATAATTTCTGACATATTGCGGTATTGATCTTTGATAGTAAGAGTCACGCAACCTTCTCCCCATTTTTCATTAAGATTTTTTTCAATTAGTTTTAAAGTCTTTTTCCTAGCATCAAAAGTATGAGCATCATGGTCTCTGACGATATAACTGATGGTAGCTGAGCCCACATTACCACTCATACCATCAAGGTGATAAAAACCTTCATAACCCTCGGTTCCTCTTGGTGTTTCACATCCTGGTAAGAGACTATTAATTTCCATAGCCACAAGAGCGGCATTAATCATGGTATCTTTAGAAGATCCGGGATGAACATCAAAACCTTTTACGTTAAAGATTGCTTTACAAGCATTAAAGTTTTCGTATTGGATTTCCCCTTCTGTATCCCCATCTAAAGTATAAGCATATTTAGCACCAAAGCGTTTCACATCAAAACCATGTGCACCAGTACCAATTTCTTCATCAGGAGTAAAGGCCACAGAAATAGGTCCGTGCGGAATGTTTTCTTTTTGCAAACGTTCTATCATAGTTAGGATTTCAGCAATACCGGCTTTATCATCAACGCCTAAGATGGTGTGGCCATCACTAGTAATTAAAGTACGTCCCTTTAATGAGGGAAGATGAGGAAAATCCTTGGGACTTAAAACTAAGCCGCTATCGGAAAGAGAAAGTTCGCCGCCATCGTAGTTTTTTGTAATTAGGGGGTTTATTTCTGCTTCAACATGGGTAGATACCGTATCCATATGAGCGATAAAACCGATTGGTGTTTTAGTTTCTAGTCCCTTTGTTGCCGGCAATTTGCCATAAAGGTAGCAAGTGTCATCTAGGTAAACATCGAAAAGACCTAGCTCTTGCATCTCTTCCTTTAAAACTTTTGCTAGATTAAATTGTACTTCTGATGAAGGATGAACTTGATCATTATTTTCATCACTTGGTGTCTTGATTGCTACGTATTTTAGTAGTCTTTCTAAATTAGTCATTCTTTCATACCTCCCAAATATTTTATCGATTAATTAGATTGTAACGCATTGTCTTAAGTGGCACAATACCCTAAGAGATGGTATAATAAAGAAATGTATGCTGATATAATTGTAGATATAACTCATGAAAAAGTAGATAAAAAATTTGAATACAAGATTCCTTCACATTTAGCTGATAAAATAACCATAGGATCAAAAGTCCTAATTCCCTTTGGCAGAGGAAACAAAGAGATTACCGGTTATGTTGTGGGCTTTTTAAAAGAGCCTTCTTTTGATAAAAAACTGATTAAGGAAATTCACAATTTGGCACCAGGAAGTATTGCGATAGAAGAAAAATTAATTACCCTTGCTTCTTGGATTAAAGAAGAATATGGCGGTACGATGGCAGGAGCACTAAAAGTGGTTCTGCCTATCAAGAAAAGAGAAAAAACGAAAGAAGCTTTCTATGTTCGCTTAGCGGTGCCAAGAGAAGAGGCCATAAAAAAGCTAGAACATCTTTTACTCTATAAAAATCAAAAAGCACGGGTAAGGGCACTGGCGGCTCTTATTGATCACCCGGTTTTAGCAAAGGAAGAATTAAAAAATAAATTTAAAGTAGAAATGAAGGTTATTGAGGCTCTAGTAAAACAAGGCCTTGTGATGGTAGAAACCAAGAGAATTTATCGTAACCCTACGTGGGAGATGGAAGAAAAGAAAGAAGAAGTTTCCTTAAATCAAGAACAAGAAAAGATTCTCTCTTCTTTTAAAGAAAATTTTAGTAAAGGAAACTTAAAACCTTGTTTAATAAAGGGGGTTACCGGTAGCGGTAAGACAGAAGTCTACATTAAAATGGCCCAAGAAGTGGTAAAATCGGGTCGACAAGTTATTATTATGATTCCCGAAATTGCCCTAACCTTTCAAACCGTAGCGAGATTTATGGGGGCTTTTAAAAAGCGGGTGGCTATCATTAATTCAAAACTTTCCTATGGCGAACGCTATGACCAAATTGAAATGGTAAGAGAAGGAAAAATCGATGTTATGATTGGTCCTAGGTCAGCGGTCTTTACGCCTTTTAACAATTTAGGCTTAATTGTGATTGATGAAGAGCATGAAGGAACTTATAAAAGTGAACAAATGCCAAGGTATCACGGCAGAGAAGTAGCCATAAAAAGAGCAGAACTAGAAAACGCTATTGTTGTTATGGGTTCAGCCACGCCTTCTTTAGCCTCCTACTACCACTGCGAAAAAGGAGATTATCAGCTCTATGAATTAACCACTAGGGCGACCAAAAATCTCTTGCCAACAGTAGAGATTGTCGACATGAAAGCCGAGCTTAAGTCAGGCAATCGCTCTTTTTTAAGTAGCAGATTGCAAGAATTGATTGAAGATCGCTTGCAAAAAAAGCAACAAGTAATGTTATTTTTAAACCGGCGTGGGTTTTCCGGCTTTGTTTCTTGCCGGGCTTGTGGCTATGTCATGAAATGCCCCCACTGTGATGTTTCATTGTCTATTCATAAAGGTGGCAAGATGGTTTGTCATTATTGTGGCTATGAAACAAAAGAAGTTAAGTCTTGCCCGGAATGTGGCTCGCCTTTTATCGGCGGATTTAAAGCAGGAACGCAACAAGTAGAAGACTATCTTAAAAAACGCTTTAAAGAAGCAAAAACATTACGTATGGATTTAGATACAACGAGAGAAAAAGAGGGTTATCAAAAGATTTTAAAGGCTTTTGATAATCATGAAGCAGATATTTTAATAGGAACCCAAATGATTGTTAAAGGTCATGATTTTAAGGATGTTACCTTAGTGGGGATTATCGCTGCTGATATGTCCTTATATAGCAACGATTATCAAGCTGGTGAGCGCACCTTTCAGTTAATAACCCAGGCTGCGGGAAGAGCAGGCCGTGGAAGTGTGCCAGGACAGGCGGTTATTCAAACTTATAGCCCGGATAATTATGCGATTATAAAAGCAAAAGAACAAGATTATGAAGGATTTTATCAAGAAGAAATGGCTTTTCGTGATTTAATGGAATATCCTCCCGTTTATTCCTTAGTAGCTGTTATTGCTACGGGAAAAGAGGAAGAAGAGCTAGATTTAGCGATGGATTATTTAAAAAAGTTTTGTGACCTATTAGAAAAAAAAGTAGAAGTTCGTATTATCGGACCGGCTACTCCTTATATAAAGAAAATAAAAGATTTATATAAAAAAGTAATTTATATTAAAAGTATAGATAATCGAAACCTTATTTATATGAAGGATAAGATTGAAGAATATATCGACCTAAACAAAGGGTTTAACAATCTATCCATTCAGTTTGATTTTGACCCAATGAACAATATTTAGAAAGGGGCTAGTAAAATGGCTATCAGAGAAATTAGAGAAATAGGAGAACCTATTTTAGCAAAGAAAGCAAAACCAGTAAAAGAGATAACACCTAAAATTACCGAATTAATAGATGACATGCTTGATACGATGTATGAAGCTATGGGTGTTGGACTTGCTGCACCACAAGTAGGAGTTTTAAAACAAGTCATAGTTATTGATGTGGGAGAAGGTCCTATTGTCTTAATTAATCCGGAAATCATTAATGAAGAAGGCGAACAAATTGGACAAGAAGGTTGCTTAAGCGTACCAGGAAAAATAGGTATCGTAAAAAGACCGAACAAAGTAAGAGTTAGAGCTTACGATGAAAACTGGGAAATACGAGAATTAGAAGGTGAAGGCCTTTTAGCCAGAGCTTTTTGTCATGAAACAGATCACCTTAAGGGAGAAATGTTTGTCGATAAAACGGAAGATGGTGTCTACAACATGAATGAACTAGAATCCGCAGATTTAATGGATGAAATAGAAGAGGAGGAATAAACCATGAAAGTGATTTTTATGGGTACCCCTGAATTTTCCGTTGGTACACTAGAGGCTATTCATCAAGCCGGTCATGAAATTGTGCTTTGTGTTACCCAACCGGATAAGAAAAAGGGTCGGGGAGAAAAGCTATGCTATCCTCCTGTTAAAGAAAAGGCTTTGGAACTAGGAATTCCGGTTTTTCAGCCAGATAAAATACGGAAACCAGAACATATAGCAGAATTAAAAAAATACCAAGCAGATGTATCTGTGGTTATTGCCTTTGGGCAAATTTTACCCAAAGAAATTTTAGAAATGACCCCTTATGGCTGTGTTAATGTTCATGCTTCTTTATTACCAAAATATCGCGGCGCAGCACCTATCCAGTGGGCGATTCTAAATGGGGAAAAGACTTCAGGAGTGACGACGATGCAAATGGACGAAGGCCTTGATACAGGGGATATGCTCTTAGAAGAAGAAATTGTTTTAGCTAAAAAAGAAACGGCAGGAAGTCTTCATGATAAATTAAGCAAAGTTGGAGCAAGCCTTTTAGTAAAAACCCTAGAAGAATTAGAAAAAGGTACGATAACGCCTAGAAAACAAGGGGAGAGTCCAACTGAATATGCGAAGATGATCAACAAGGAAATGGGAAAAATTGATTGGCATAAGGACGCTCATTCAATTGAGCGCTTAATTAGAGGGATGAATCCTTGGCCTAGTGCTTATACTAAACTAGGAAACAAAGTGTTTAAGATTTGGGATGCCGATGTTTTAGAAGAAGATAGCACAGCTAGTCCTGGTACTATTACGAAAGTGAAAAAAGATGCTATTGTAGTAGCAACGAAAAAAGGACAACTAGAAAT
>DXHJ01000038.1 GCA_019113475.1 Candidatus Dorea intestinavium
ATTGGCACTAAGACAATTATATCATGGGCTTTACTAAGCCTATTGAACAGTTATTAATTAAGTTACAAGGTACATATTTATGTATCTAAAATATATTATACGAGGCGGTGGAGTCATGAAAAATAGGAAAGGGAAAAGAGTATTTTTTATTATAGCGGGATCCATGGTTGGAATTGGCTTAATAATGGCTGTAATTGGGCTAGCTATGGGAGCGACCCAAAAAACAATCTTTAGTGCCGCAAGAACGTATGGTATTTATGAAAGTGGTAATAAGCAGGAGATAGATAAGAAGGAGATAGATAAGAAGGAACAAAATGATTTAAGTCTAGTAAAAGAATCTTATCAAGAGGTAAAGAAACTAGATTTAGATATTGATCTTGGCGAAGTGGTTATTATTCATAAAGAGGATATTGAAGGCATCAAAATAGTTAATAAATCCGAGAAAAGAAATGTTTCAATTGACTATAATGAAGAGGATGCCAAATTAACAGTAAAATCCGAAGATGGTAGTTGGTTGCATTGGAAACATCAATATGATGCGCATATTATTATTTATGTTCCGACTGATTATGAATTTGAAGAGGTGGATCTGGATTTAGCCGCGGGTCGCATTGAGGCAGATAGAATTCAAGCAACGAAATTAGATATAGATATTGATGCCGGAGAACTAATTATAGAGTCTTTTAAGGCACAAGAAATAGAAGCTTCAACGGGAGCGGGAAGAATTAAAGCCACCGGTGATGTAAAAGAAAAAATTGAAATTGAAAGTGGGGTTGGAGAAGTAAGCTTAACCTTGCTAGGGCAAGAGAGTGATTTTAATTATAATTTAGAAGTGGGAATTGGTGAAATATTAATTGGTGATCATACTTATTCCGGAATTAAAGACAAACATATTGAATCAGCATTAGCAAAAAAAAGTGCAGAGGTAAATTGCGGAGTAGGTAGTGTTAAGTTAAACTTTAAATAAAAAGGAGGAAGAAAGTTATGGAACCAAAAAAATTATATCGTTCAAGAGTAGATCGTTATCTATTAGGTGTCTGTGGTGGCCTAGGAGAATATTTTAATGTGGATGCAAATTTGCTTAGATTAGCAGCGGTTTTATTCGCTTTGCTGTCTTGTGGAACCGCACTAATTGCTTATTTTGTGGCAGCGGTCATCATACCAGAAAGACCATAAGCAAAAAGTGACGTAAATATTACGAATGTTAATTACTATTAAAAGGCTGTAACAATTGTTGAAATGATCTTTAAGCTTTGTTATACTGCACTAATTAAGAATAAAGGTGATAGTATGAGCGAAACAATAGATGTTTTAGATATAGATATAAATAATGTTACAGCAAAAGAAGCAATTAAAGGAATCATTTCCTTTATGAACCAAGATTCTATTAGTATTGTAGATTTTATTAGTACAGAGTCTCTAATAGCTTTAGAAGAACAAGCGGAAATCAAAGAAGAAATGAAAAATTTTGATTTAATCTTACCAAGTGATAAAGGCATTTTACTTGCAGCGAAGGTGGCAGATCAAAAAATCCTAGAAGCTACCCAAAAAAAGGTGTTAGTAAAGGCGATATTAAAAGTTCTTCATCGGAACAAATGTAAGATGTTCCTTTTAGTAGATTCCCTAGAACACGGGACTTGGTTTTCGGAAATGGTTAGTCGTGACTATTGTGGAATTGACCTAGTAGAGACAGCAAAGGTGGTAAAAGATAACCGCGCTGATGACATGTTAGTCAATGCCATTAATGGCGAAGAGATTGATGTGGTAGTATCACTCCTAGAATCACCCTTACAAGAAGACTTTATTATTAAAAATAAAAACGTTTTAAATATAAAATTATTTTTAGGTCTGGGAAATGAAATTAGTGAAGTAGAACAAAATAATTCTATTGGTACGAGAATGGGACGATTTCTAAAGCAAACTATTTTAAAAAAAGAGATACAAAAACGAAGAAGTTTGATGTAATCAATACTTAAGAAAAGAGGAAGTTCACAAAAAAAGCGGATTTCCTCTTTATTTTTTTGTTAATATATATTAGTATATACGTGTGAGTGTGCGTTTTTAACATAAGAAAGTATTGATAATTGTTAAAAATGTATATGTTATAGAGTGGAGGAGACTAGTATGATATCTAATCAGATACTACAAAATACGATTGATGGGTTAAAAGGGATAACTCAGGTAGACATAGGAATTTTAGATTTGGATGGGAACATTATTACCAGTACGTTTTCGAGTGCGGAATCATTTGAGGCACAAGTGGTGGCATTTGTAAACTCTCCAGCAGACAGTCAGGAGATACAAGGTAATAATTACTTCAAGGTTTACGATGAGTACCAAGTAGAGTACGTTTTACTTGTAAGAGGCGATTCTGAAAATACTCATATGGTGGGAAAAATTGCAGTCTTCCAAATTAAAAATCTATTGGTAGCGTATAAAGAACGATTTGATAAAGACAACTTTATAAAGAACCTATTATTGGATAATTTGTTATTAGTTGATATTTATAATCGGGCAAAAAAGTTACACATTGATACGGAAGTAAGAAGAGTTGCTTATATCATCGAGACAAAGCATGATAAAGACAATAATGCGCTTGATAGCATAAGACGTTTGAATGGAAATAATTCTAAAGATTTTGTGACGGCTGTTGACGAGAAGAGCATAATTGTGGTAAAAGAATTAGATGCAAAGGATTGTGCACCGGAATTAGTTAAGATTGCAGAAAACCTAAAAGCTACGTTGGTAGAAGAAGGCGAAAAAGACGTACTGGTTGCCTATGGAACAATTGTAGACGACATAAGAGAAGTGTCAAAATCTTACAAAGAGGCAAAGCTTGCCTTAGATGTGGGTAAGATCTTCTTTGAAGAAAAAAGTATTATTGCTTATAATTCATTAGGGATAGGACGCCTTATTTATCAATTGCCCCTACCTCTTTGCAAGATGTTTATTAAAGAAATTTTTGAAGGAAAATCTCCCGATGAATTTGACGAAGAAACATTAACTACAATCAATAAATTCTTTGAAAACAATCTTAATGTTTCAGAGACATCAAGACAATTGTATATTCATAGAAATACGTTAGTTTATCGTTTGGATAAACTACAAAAGAGTACAAGACTTGATCTTAGAGTCTTTGAAGATGCCATTACTTTTAAAATAGCCTTAATGGTTGTGAAGTACATGAAGTATATGGAATCCTTGGAGTATTAGTAACAGGAGGAAACTTATGATAGAATTAAAAGATGTAAAAAAGGAGTATTCAAAAGGAATTGCAGCCTTAAACGGAATCAACCTTAAAATTGAGCAAGGCGAGTTCGTTTTCGTAGTAGGCGATAGTGGTTCTGGAAAATCTACTCTGATTAGGCTAATTATGAAAGAACTTGAGCCTACAGCCGGAACCATTGTAGTAAATGGTCAAAATCTAAACAGAATGAGAAATAGAAAAATCGCTATGTACCGTAGGGGAATAGGGGTTGTTTTTCAAGACTTTAGATTATTAAAAGATCGAAATATTTACGACAATATTTCTTTTGCACTTCGTGTAACAGAAAAACCAACTAGAATTATCAAACAAAAAGTACCAGCAGCCCTTTCTTTAGTAGGCCTGGCACAAAAATACAAAGCTTATCCAAGAGAACTCTCAGGTGGTGAACAACAAAGAGTGGCAATTGCTAGAGCCATTGTTAATGAGCCGGCAATTTTACTTGCTGATGAGCCCACAGGAAACCTTGACCCAACTAACTCTTGGGAAATTATGAAGCTGTTAGAAGAAGCAAATGAAAGAGGAACTACAGTCCTTGTTGTTACTCATAATCAGGAAATTGTTAATGAAATGAGAAAGCGTGTAATAACAATGAAAAAGGGTGTTATTGTCAGCGACGAGAAAAAAGGTGGTTATAAACATGAGAATTAGTACAATAGGATATTGCTTCAGACAAGGTTTAAAGAATATCAAAAGAAATAAAATGTTCTCCATTGCATCCATCGCCACAATGGCAGCTTGTATCTTCTTATTTGGAATTTTCTTCTCTATCATTGTAAACTTTAGATACATTGTACATAAAGCAGAAGAGGGTGTTGCGGTTACAGTTTTCTTTGATGAAGATTTAAGCCAGTCTAAAAAAGACAATATTAAAACAGAGTTAGAAAAAGAAGACGGTGTTTTAAAAATAAATTATGTTAGTGCAGAAGATGCTTGGGAAAGTTATCAAGAAGATTACTTTGGCGATATGAAAGAATTAGCCGATGGTTTTAAGACAGATAATCCATTAGCTAACTCAGACCACTATGAAGTGTATATGGCTGATGTAAATAAACAAAAAAGTGTTGTTAAGGCAGCGGAACAAATTGAAGGTGTCAGAAAAGTAAATAAATCCGATGTTGTAGCAAATACGCTATCAAGTATCAACAAGCTGGTCGGATATGTATCCATTGTTATCATTGCTATTTTGCTAGCAGTATCAATCTTCTTAATTAGTAATACGGTTACCATGGGTATTACGGTAAGGCGAGAAGAAATTGCGATTATGAAATACATTGGTGCCAAGAACGGGTTCGTTCGGGCTCCGTTTGTAATTGAGGGTATTACAATTGGAACTATAGGTGCTATCATACCACTTGTGATTTTATATTTTGCTTATGATAAGGTAGTACAATATATTATGACAAGATTTAGCTTATTAAACAATATTATTGACTTTTTACCAGTTACAACTGTTTATAAAACATTATTACCAGTGGGACTTTTACTAGGAATAGGAATTGGTTTCCTTGGAAGTTTCTTCACCATCAGAAAACATTTAAGAGTGTAATAACAAACATAAGGGGGACTTATGGGAAGAGGGAAGAGAAGCGTTGCAATCTTTTTGGCATTGTTATTAAGCTTTGCAATGATTATGCCAATTGGTGCAACTGATATCAGTTCAGAAGAGCAAAAAGCCAAAGAAATAGAAGAACAAAAGCAAAATGCAGAAAATGAGGAAGCTCAGATTTCCGCAAACTTAAACAAAATATTAGATGAGATGGTTGAAATCAGAAATTCCATTGCTAAAAAAATGGATGAGATTCAGGCCAAGGAAGTGGAATTAGCAGCGGCAAAAGCTCAAGTGGATGATCAATACGAAGCCATGAAACTGAGAATTAGATTCATGTATGAATCAGGTAATACACAGTTTATCGAGGTACTGGTTAAATCTAAAAACTTCTCAGATTTAATTAATAATGCAGAATACGTACAAATGGTTTCTAGTTATGATCGCAATATGTTAACCCAGTTTCAAGATATTGTAACAGAGGTTGAACGACAAGAAAAAGAATTAAAAGCAGAACATGAGCAATTAGAAAATATGCAAGTGGAACTACAAGCAAAACAAGCTTCTGTAGAAACCATGCTTGCTAGTAAAAGCCAAGAGGTTAAGGAATTAGGTGCAGCGCTTGCACAGCAAAATGAAAAAGTAGCTCAGATGAAAGAGGCGGCAGCAGAAGCGGCACGGATAGCAGCAGAACGAGCTGCAGCGGCAGCAGCTTCTACACCGGTATATGGAACAGGTGGTGCTTCCTTAATTTCTGGTAATGGCCAGTTTGCCCACCCCAATCCAGTGGGAAGAATTTCTTGTGGTTTTGGCTATCGTACTCATCCCATTTTTGGTGGCTCTGATTTTCATAAAGGCCTAGATCTGGCTTCACCAACAGGGACGCCGATTTATGCAGCTGATGCGGGAACGGTTACAACAGCAGGTTATGGACCATCTACAGGAAATTGGATTGTAATCAATCATGGCAACGGCCTTTTGACTTATTACATGCATGCAAGTGCACTATTCGTCCGCAGTGGCGAACAAGTAAGTAGAGGACAAAACATTGCAGCAGTAGGTTCAACTGGCGATTCAACGGGACCACATTTACATTTTCAAGTAATGCTAAACGGAACAGCGGTTAACCCAGCATTATACTTATAAAGGTGAAATAATGAAAAAAAGTATGGTACTTAAGGGGGCGCTAATTAGCGCCCTTATCATTTTTATTCTGCCCTTTACAACTTCATGTCAAACGAAGAATCAAGTAAGCGTAGACAATGATGTGACTAAGACGACAGACAAGAAAATAGAAAAGTTACAAGATTTAATTGATAAAAATTACATTGGCAAGATTAAAGATGAGGATTTAGAAGAAGGAATCTATAAGGGATTTATCGAAGGTCTTGATGATCCGTATTCCGTTTATTATACTGAAGAAGAAACTAAAGCTTTGGTAGAGCAAACGAGTGGAGAATATAGCGGAATAGGTGCAGTTTTGTCACAAGATAGGGATACAGGTGTGATTACTATTCTTCAAGTGTATGAAGATTCGCCAGCCGAAGAGGCGGGCTTAAAAGAAGGCGATTCCTTCTTGAAAGTTGGCGATACAGAATTAACATCTAAAGATGATATTACCGAAGTGGTTCGCTTAATTAAAGGCGAAGAAGGCACTAAAGTTGAACTTACTGTTTATAGAAATAAAGAGAAAAAGGAATTTACTACCACGGCTATTAGAAGAAAGATTCAAGCAAAGACAGTAACGACTAAAATGTTGGAGGATAATATAGGCTACCTGGCAATTAGTGAATTTGACAGTGTAACCTTAGACCAATATAAAGAAGGATTAAAGAGCTTATCTGATCAAGGCATGAAAAAGCTAATTGTCGATTTACGGAATAATCCTGGTGGTAATCTTGATACCGTAACAGATATACTAGATTTAATGCTACCTAAGGGAATTAGCGTCTGTATGGAAGACAAAGGTGGTAATAAAAAAGAGTTCAAAACGGATGAAGAAAATAAGTTTGATAAACCTTTAGTAGTTCTAGTGAATGGAAATAGTGCCAGTGCTTCGGAAATATATGCCGGAGCAATACAAGATTTTAAAACCGGTACAATCATAGGAACTACCACTTATGGCAAGGGAGTTGTGCAACAAATCTTTGATTTAAAAGATGGAACGAGCGTTAAGCTGACGATAGCGGAGTATTTTACGCCTAAAGGTAGAAATATTAATAAAAAGGGAATTACTCCTGATGTCGAATGTGAATATCAGGAAAATGAAAAAAGTCCTGAAGCAGATAATCAATTAGACAAAGCGATAGAGTACATTAAAGAGAAGTGATAGCACTTCTCTTTTTTGTGGAAAATTCTTCGTGCAATTATAGTTTTTTTATGATACTATGTCCTATGATATTTGTAAACTAAATGTGTAAACGTTTTGATATATATTTTAAGAGTGATAGGGGAAAATTTGTATGAAAATTAGTGTTCGTAGAATCAGTGAAATAACGGGATATTCTCCGGCAACAGTATCTAATGCGCTGAACTATAAAAAGGGTGTTAACAAGAAAACGGCAGAGAAAATTAGAGCAGTAGCAAAAGAAGAAGGGTATTTTAACAAACAAAAAATAAAAAAAATACATTTTGCTATTTTTAAACGAAACGGATTAATCATTGATGGAAGTGCCTTTCATCCAGCGGTTATCGAAGGAGTGGAAAAACAGGCTAAACTTTTTGGCTTAGAAACCATCTATAATTACTTGGATGTAAAAGATAAAAATTTTAAAAATAGTGTAACGGAAATTATAGAAGATAGAGGCAGTGCCATAGTTTTGCTGGCAACTGAGATGCAAGAAGAAGATTTTAAGTGGTTTTTGCCAGCTAAAGAACGAGTTATACTATTAGATGGCTGGAGTGAAGAAGAATCTTTTGATAGCGTTCTTATTAATAATATGAATTCGTCTTATTTAGCAACGAAATATTTAATAAATAAAGGACATAAAAAGATTGGGTATTTACAAGGAGATTTTCGAATCCAAGCGTTTAAAGATCGCGAGCTTGGGGTCTTTCAAGCTTTAAAAACAAAAGGACTGGTTCTTGAAGAGGAAAACATTGTAACTCTTGGTACTAAAATAGAGAGTTCTTTTAAAACAATGAATGAGTATCTAAACAAGAGTAAGACCATTCCTACCGCTTTTTTTGCTGATAATGATATTATCGCTATTGGCGCAATCAAAGCTTTAAAAAAGCATGGTTATCAAGTGCCTAAAGATGTATCAGTGGTGGGATTTGATGATATTGAATATTGTTCTGTTTCTGAACCGCCACTTACAACAATTCATGTATATAAAAAAGAGTTGGGAGAATTAGCTGTTAAACTATTAGTAAGCAAAATGGAAGAAGAAAGAACAATCTGTACCAGAACAGAAGTATGCACTGACTTGGTAGAAAGAGGAAGTGTAGTAGAAATATAAGAAGATAAATTAGTGAGCTCATGTAACTATAGTTACATGAGCTTTTTTATATCGTATAAACATAATATAAACTGTTTATATAAAAAGTAGCGATTTTTTTTAAAAAGCAAGAATTGACCTTGAAATATAGACAAAAACCTTACTTAAACCTTGTATTATTTTAACAAAAAAAGAATATATATGGAGATTGTGTTGAAATAAAAACATAAATGTTTATACTGATTATAAAGAAATATTTAAAAATAAATTTATAAAAGCTGTTTAAAGTGGTAAAGGAGAAAAAGCTGTGGATAAAATAAG
>DXHJ01000039.1 GCA_019113475.1 Candidatus Dorea intestinavium
AACCATCATTTCTTCTTTAAAAGCATCGCCCTTAAATTCTTCTTCTAATAATTTAAATTCCTTTATTCCCACTAAAGCACCTAGGGGTTGGTTAAACTGTGCTTTACTGATGTTTTTAATTCGAATACCTAAGCGGATTAATACGAATTTGATCTTTCGTCCTTTTTCAGAGTCCATATTGTATAATAAAACCATTTCGTTTGTGTTTTTCATTTTAATATCCTTTCTATTCATAAAGAATTGAATGCTACCTATATTCTAGTATACCTAAATACTCATAAAAGTTCAAATAAATGGTATAAAAATCATAGAGGAAGGAAGAATATGGAGAGAATACCCATTCATATTTTAAAGATGAAAGCAAAAAAGAATATTGTATATAAAAAAAAACAATATTTCGAAAAAAAGTATTGTAATCGGAGTTGTAATCATGTATACTATGAAATGTTGTGACGTTGATAGCGTAGAAACGTGAGGTTGTCGCATGTATTGCGAGTTTTCCGTGGAGCGAATGTCAAGTTATGAAACTGGCGACAAGTCACTGTACAAGCATATAAAGTCCATCTGAGAATGGAGACACGTGTGAATGTCTTTCGATACACACGGTGGAGTGTACAGTCACCGCTTGTCGTACTGCAATTAGTGCGAAAAGGAGGCGACTTTTTTTATGGCAAGTCAAATAATGAGAATCACTTTGAAGGCGTATGAGCATCAATTAGTAGATGCATCTGCAAAAAAAATTATCGAGACTGTGAAGAAGAACGGATCAAAGGTGAGTGGACCAGTGCCACTTCCAACGAAGAAGGAAGTAGTTACCATTCTTAGAGCTGTACACAAGTACAAAGATTCTAGAGAGCAGTTCGAACAAAGAACTCATAAGAGACTTATCGATATTATTACACCTACACAAAAAACTGTAGATGCATTATCTAGATTAGAAATGCCAGCTGGTGTATATATCGACATCAAAATGAAACAAAAATAAAACATGAGTAAATCCTGAAGGGTTGATATAGAAGTAACAAAGGCACATACGCGGTTGGTGTTAAGGCACAACGTGGTGCGTGTCGCTTAACTGTTCCACTTATATAACTGTTCTAGGATGATTACACAAATAAAGTGTAATCCGCTGTAGATTAACAGGAGGTAATTAGAATGAAGAAAGCGATTTTAGCTACAAAAGTTGGAATGACTCAGATCTTCAACGAAGATGGAGTTTTAGTTCCAGTAACTGTACTTCAAGCTGGACCATGTGTGGTAACACAGGTTAAAACAGTTGAAAACGATGGTTATAGTGCAGTTCAAGTTGGTTTTGTTGACAAGAGAGAAAAATTAGTGAACAAGCCAGTAAAAGGACACTTTGATAAGGCAGGAGTTTCTTATAAGAGATTCGTTAGAGAATTCAAATTAGAAAATGCAGCTGATTATCAAGTGGCTCAAGAGATAAACGTAGATATTTTTGAAGCTGGTGATAAAATTGATGCAACAGCAACATCTAAGGGTAAAGGATTCCAAGGTGCGATCAAAAGACATGGTCAAGCTAGAGGACCTATGACTCACGGTTCTAAATTCCATCGTCATGCTGGTTCCAATGGATCTGCATCTGACCCAAGTAAAGTATTCAAGGGTAAAAAGATGCCAGGACAAATGGGTAACAAAAAAATTACAATCCAGAATTTAGAAATCGTTAAAGTAGATGCTGAAAATAAGCTTCTTTTAGTAAAGGGTGCTGTACCAGGACCTAAAAAATCTTTAGTAACAATTAAAGAAACAGTAAAAGCTGGTAAATAAGCTTTTATTAAGAAAGGAGGAACACACAGATGGCAAACTTATCTGTTTATAATATGGAAGGTAAAGAAGTTGGGACTATCGACCTTAATGATTCAGCGTTTGGTGTAGAAGTAAACGAACACTTAATGCATATGGCTGTTGTTCAACAACTTGCTAACAAACGTCAGGGAACACAGAAAGCGAAAACTCGTGGAGAAGTTCGCGGTGGTGGAAGAAAACCTTGGAGACAAAAAGGAACTGGTCATGCAAGACAAGGTTCAACAAGATCACCACAATGGACTGGCGGTGGAGTGGTATTTGCTCCAACACCTAGAAGTTATTCTTTCAAGATCAATAAGAAAGAAAAAAGAGCAGCATTACAATCAGCTTTAACTTCTAGAGTTTTAGAAAATAAATTAATCGTTCTTGATGAACTTAAATTTGATGAAATCAAAACCAAGAACTTTAAGGCGGTTTTAGATAACTTAAACGTATCAAAAGCATTAGTAGTACTAAACGATAACAATGAAAATGTTGTTAAGTCAGCTAGAAACCTTGAAAATGTAGCTACTGCAAGTACAGGTACCATTAATGTATACGATATCTTAAAATACAACACAGTTGTTCTTACAAAGGCTGCTGTTGCATCCATTGAGGAGGTGTACGCATAATGGCTAATGTACAATATTATGATGTAATCCTTAAACCAATCATTACTGAGAAAAGTATGAATGCTATGGGCGAGAAGAAATATACTTTCTTGGTTCATACAGAAGCTACAAAATCTCAGATCAAAGAAGCAGTTGAAAAAATGTTCAGTGGAACAAAGGTTGCAACTGTAAATACTATGAATTTAGATGGCAAAAAGAAAAGACGTGGAAATACCTCTGGTAGAACTGCTAAATCTAAAAAAGCTATCGTTAAGTTAACAGAAGACAGTGCTGATATCGAAATTTTTGAAGGCCTATAGGAGGCGTGGAACACTTACTATTCCAAGATATTATCACAATAAAAAATAGAAAATGTAGTTGAGAAGCAATAATCCAATATTCAACTACTAGCATATACGCTAGGATGCGTTAGATACGAAAGGAGTGCAAACATGGGAATTAAAACATACCGCCCATATACACCTTCCAGAAGACATATGACTGGTTCTGACTTTGCAGAGATTACGAAGTCAACACCTGAAAAATCATTGTTAACCTCAAAAAAGAGAGTTGCTGGACGTAATAATCAAGGTAAAATTACAGTTAGACACCGCGGAGGCGGAGCTAAGAAACAATATAGAATCATCGACTTCAAGAGAAGAAAAGATGGAATTCCTGCTAAGGTAGTAGGAATCGAATATGATCCAAACAGAACGGCTCATATCGCTTTAATCAGCTATGCAGACGGAGAAAAAGCATATATCCTTGCTCCAGAAGGCTTAAAAGATGGAATGACCGTTATGAATGGTTCCACAGCAGAGATTAGAGTTGGTAATTGTTTGCCACTAGCAGATATCCCTGTTGGTACTATGTTACACAATATTGAACTTCATCCAGGAAAAGGCGGACAAATGGTTCGTTCAGCTGGTAATGGAGCACAGTTAATGGCTAAAGAAGGCAAGTATGCAACACTTAGATTACCTTCAGGTGAAATGAGATTGGTGTTACTTGTTTGTAGAGCTACTATTGGAGAAGTTGGTAACGGTGATCATGCCCTTATCACTATCGGTAAAGCAGGTAGAAAACGTCACATGGGCTTTAGACCAACCGTTCGTGGTTCTGTTATGAACCCTAATGACCATCCACACGGTGGTGGTGAAGGTAAGACTGGAATCGGACGTCCAGGACCATCTACACCTTGGGGTAAAAAAGCTCTTGGTCTTAAGACAAGAAAGAAAAACAAAGCATCTAACAAATACATTGTTAGAAGAAGAGGGGAAAAATAATCTTTTAGATTGTTTTCTTACGCTTAACAAGAATCAAGATATAGCCTAAATAGGCTGTTACCAATACAACAATAGAATTTATAAGGAGGTTAGAACCTATGGCTCGCTCACTTAAAAAAGGACCATTTGCAGACGCAAGTTTATTAAAGAAGATTGATGCTTTGAATGAAGCTAACGATAAACAAGTAATCAAAAGCTGGTCTCGTCGTTCCACTATTTTTCCACAAATGGTTGGGCATACAGTAGCACTTCATGACGGAAGAAGACATGTGCCTGTATATATTACAGAAGATATGGTTGGCCACAAATTAGGAGAATTTGTAGCAACTAGAACTTATAGAGGACATGGAAAAGACGAAAAAAGATCAAGATAGTAATGCTTATGCATTAATGGAAGGAGGTTTCATCCATGGCGAAAGGACATAGATCCCAGATAAAAAGAGTAAGAAACGAAGAAAACAAAGATACTAGACCATCAGCGAAATTATCATATGCAAGAGTGTCAGTAACAAAAGCTTGCTTCGTATTAGACGCCATTAGAGGTAAAG
>DXHJ01000040.1 GCA_019113475.1 Candidatus Dorea intestinavium
GGGTGGAGAAATGAAAACGTTAACAAAACTAATTAAAGAGGATATGAAACCGGCCCTTGGTGTAACGGAACCTGGGGCCATTGCTTATGCTGTCGCATCGGCAAAATTTTATACCACCGGAAAAATTAAAAAAGTAAGTGTTTCTCTTAGCAGTGGGCTCTATAAAAACGGCTTTACCTGTGGGATACCAGGAAGTCCTTATTTGGGAAATTATTATGCGGCTGCACTTGGTGTTATAGCTGGAGATCAAAGTCTTGGTCTTTTGGCCTTGCAAAAGGTAACAAAAGAAGATAATGAGAAAGCAAATAAAATGGTGAAAGAAGGACAAATTGAGATTTCTCTCAAAGGTATTGACAGTAAGATTTTCATAGAAGCCAAAGTAGAGACGGCTATAGATAGTGCTGTGGTGACTATTAAGGGGAGCCATACCAATATTGTGCAAATTGTAGCAAATGATGAAGTTATTTTTCGCGATGATGACAGCAAAGAACAAGAAGAAAGAAAGCCTCTAATTCATGAATATAGTTTAAAAGAAATAATCAATTATGTGGATAAAGTTGATTTTGAAGAAATTCGCTTTATTGAAGAGGCTTACAAAATGAATTATGAGCTCTTTGAAGAAAGCCTTTTAAGCGAAAAAACCGTCTTTGCACCTAAACTATTAAAAATGAATGGCGGGGTTATTATTTCTAAGGATGAGCAAGCAACCGCTTCCCTGCTTTGTAATGCTACTATTGAAGGGCGAGTAATGGGCCTTTTTAAACCAGCCATGAGTATAACCGGTTCTGGGGCGCACGGAATTATTGCAACCATGCCTTTATATGGATCTTATAAAGTAAAAGGTTATTCTTTAGAAGAACTCATTAGAAGTACGGCTTTAAGCTATTTAATCTGTATGTACATTAAGGAATATTCCGGAAAGTTATCCGCTTTTTGTGGTTGCGCGATTGCCGCAGGAACCGGTATGGCTTGTGGCTTGGCCTATTTAAAGGGAGGCACCTGTAAAGAAATTACCCATGTGATTAATAATATGGCAAGTTCCATTACGGGGATGATCTGTGATGGTGGTAATGAGGGCTGTACTATGAAAGGAATCGCAGCTATCGATGTTGCTTATAAAGCGGTAGCTTTTGCCATGCAAGATCTTTCGGTTGATCAAATTCATGGGATTAATGGTAGGAGCGCCGAAGAGACGATGAAAAATATGGGGCTTATTGCTTCACCAGGAATGATAAAAACGGAAGAGACAATTCTTGATATTTTTTCACATAAAGCAAAATAAGGATGCTCATTTTTACTGATTATGGTATGATAAATCTTGATTAATTTATTGGAGGAGCTTAAACCATGGAAAAAAGAGAAAAGTTTGGATCAAGACTTGGATTTGTACTCATATCAGCGGGCTGTGCAATTGGGCTTGGCAACGTTTGGCGCTTTCCTTTTATTACGGGAAAATACGGCGGTGGAGCCTTTGTTCTTTTGTATTTGGTTTTCTTAATTATGATGGGACTTCCTATTGTAGTTATGGAGTTTGCCGTCGGAAGAGCTAGTCAAAAAAGTGTGGCAAAATCCTTTGACGTATTGGAACCAAAAGGAAGCAAATGGCATATTTATCGTTACTTTGCTATGGCGGGAAATTTCCTTTTGATGATGTTTTACACCACAATTGGTGGTTGGATGCTGGCTTATTTTGTAAAAATGTTACAAGGAAAATTTGTTGCAAAAAGTTCAAAAGAAATTGAAGGTATTTTTGCCGAGTTAACTAGTAATAGAAACGAAATGATTGTCTGGATGGTCGTAATTTCGGTTGTAGCATTAATTATCTGCTCCGGAGGGTTGCAAAAAGGCGTAGAAAAGATTACTGTTATTATGATGACTAGTTTATTGGTGCTTATCATACTTTTGGTAATAAGAGCGTTAACCTTACCTAATGCTGCAGAAGGACTTAAATTTTATTTAGTGCCAGACTTTAAAAAAATGATGGAAGCAGGTTTAAGCAATGCTATCTTTGATGCCATGGGTCAAGCCTTCTTTACGCTCAGCGTAGGTATTGGCGCTCTTTCCATCTTTGGTAGTTATTTAGGACCGGAACGAAGCTTAACAGGTGAAGCTATTAGTGTTACGCTTCTTGATACTTTTGTTGCTGTTATGGCGGGTCTTATTATCTTTCCGGCTTGTTTTGCCTTTGGCGTTAATCCGGGACAAGGACCAGGTTTAGTTTTTGTAACGCTTCCTAATGTGTTTAGGGAAATGCCAGGTGGTCGCCTTTGGGGAGCATTATTTTTCTTATTTATGACTTTTGCTGCTCTTTCAACGATTGTGGCTGTTTTTCAAAACATCATTCAGTTTGCCAGAGATTTATGGGGCTGGAGTTTGAAAAAATCGCTTTTAGTTAATGGAGCCCTGTTAATTATTCTTGGTTTCCCTTGTATTTTAGGAATGACTGATTGGTCA
Organism: Candidatus Dorea intestinavium; assembly: GCA_019113475.1. Taxonomy (GTDB): domain Bacteria; phylum Bacillota; class Clostridia; order Lachnospirales; family Lachnospiraceae; genus Aequitasia; species Aequitasia intestinavium. Next base: position 2,455 of record DXHJ01000040.1, read on the forward strand.
TCTTTTACCATTTTAGGAAAAGGTATTATGGATATTGAAGATTTCTTAGTAAGTAACAACCTACTACCACTAGGATCGGTAATTTATCTAATGTTTTGCGTAACTAAATATGGTTGGGGCTGGCAAGGCTTTATTAAAGAAGCAAATACGGGAGAGGGAAGAAAATTCCCTGATCATAAATTTGTCCGTCTTTATCTAACCTTTATCTTACCACTTATTGTCCTTTTTATTTTTGTTCAAGGATATCTCGGTATGATTAAAGCATAACAAAATTAAAAATGGCTCGTTTGAAAGAGCCATTTACTTTGGAGAGGTATCGAAGTGGTCATAACGAGCCGCACTCGAAATGCGGTTGTCCTTCGGGGCACGTGGGTTCGAATCCCACCCTCTCCGTTAGATGAAAAGCTACTTTCCTTTATTGTAGGGATTGTAGCTAATTTTTTATAAAAAGAGAATGGAGGTAAAATGGATAAAATCGTTATCATAATCGTTTCGCTTGCGGTGGGATTTATAATAGGCAGAATTTATAAAATGTGGAAAGATAAGCGGGGCAGAAATTAAGAAGCAAGAGCCAGTAGTTAGGGCTAAAAAAAGAAAAGAAAGAGGTAGGAAATGGAAGTAAATTATTTTGAGGGGAAAAGTGCTAAAGTTTTGTTTGATTCGGGATTACAATTCCAACTAGACTTTATGCCAAATAATCAAATGCGCTGGACTTCGATTCGAAAAGAAGATGCCGGTCACACAGATGTGGAAACGATTCATTTAGCAAAGCATGCAGATCACATTTATACGATTGATTGGGTAGAAGCAGATGGACTTTGTGTTTCTTATACCGTTGATACCGATAAACAATATGTGAAAAGCTTTATGACGTTTACGGATGAGAGTTACCGTGGGGGACGTCGACCTTTCACTCATGAAGGGCCATTTGAATTTATCTAAAAAAACAGCAACTTGCTTGTTCTCTTAGGCAAGTTGCTGTTTTTTACGATTAAGAATTAAATAAGGAAAAAACGTGGCTTAATTCTTTTGTTAAAAAATCAATGACAAGCTAAGTATTTTTAGTTAGAGATAATTATTTTGCCTTGAAAAATAAATACACAGTAAAAAGAAAGAAAAAGGTGAATAAATAGCGATAATCACGATGTTGGGTTATTGTAATTTTTGTGGTAAACTATCATGAGTGCAATTGTAACAGTTAACAGAAAGGTAAGCTATGAACAAAATACAAATCAATTTATATGATTTATTAACTTGTATTTCTAACGTACAAGATTTAATAACAAAAAGGCTCTCAAGACATCAAAAACAAGTGGGCTATTTATCATATAGATTAGCAGAGGAATTAGAATTTCCGCTAGAAAAGATAAGAGATGTTTTTATTGCGGGTATTATTCATGATATAGGTGCTTTATCAACTAGAGAAAAGTTAGAACTGATTGAAAGCGAGCCAACTAACGTAAATAGTCATGCTTTTAGAGGGGCTAAGTTGTTTGAAAATTTTGGACCTTTAAAAAGTATTACCGGTATTCTTAAGTATCATCATGTGCCTTGGAATGATGGAGAAGGTATGTTTTACGAAGGCGAAGAGGTACCACTAGAAAGCCAAATTGTTCATTTGGCGGATAAGGTTTGTCTTTTAATTGATGATCATAGAAACGTGATTGCTCAAATCCCTCACATCTTTGAACAAATTGAGGAAAAGTCGGGAAGTGAATTTCATCCTTATTTTGTGGAAGCTTTGCAAAAGCTAAAGCCCAAAGAATACATCTGGTTAGATTTAGCGTCACCAGATCCTTCTGATAAGATTGCGTTAAAGAACCCTTTTAACATGCAAGTACTTGATATTGATGACATTACTGATTTGGCAGTGATTTTTTCCAGAATTATCGACTTTAGAAGCCGGTTTACTTCCAGACATTCTGCAGGCGTTGCTAAAACGGCAGAAAAGTTGGCAGAACTATCGGGTTTTTCACCTTATGAATGCAAGATGATGCTAATTGCCGGTTACTTACATGACTTAGGAAAGGTAGCAATTAGCGATAGTATCTTAGAAAAACCAAGTAAACTTAATAGTGATGAATTTAGTGAAATGCGAGGACATACCTATTATACGTATCAATCACTAAAGCCGATTAAACAGTTTGAAACAATTAATACTTGGGCCTCTTTTCATCATGAAAAGTTAAATGGCAAGGGATACCCTTTCCATATTATGGGAGAGAATTTATCCTTAGGTTCTAGAATTATGGCAGTGGCAGATATTTTTACCGCTATTACAGAGTCTCGCCCATATCGCGAAGGATTGTGTCAATGTGAAGTGATCGAGATTTTAAATAATATGGTGGAAGCAGATGGAATCGATGGAAAAATTGTCAATATTATTATTGATCACTATGATGAATTAAACCAGATTCGTGAAGAGGCACAAATAATAGCAGCAAAAGAATATGCAGAATTTATGAAAATAAGATAGAGGTTGATAATTAAAGAAACATGAGTTATACTACACTCATAAAGAAATAAAATCTTCAGGGTCGGGTGCAAATCCCAACCGGCGGTTATAGTCCGCGACCTATTATCGATGATAGTAGCTGATTTGGTGAAAATCCAAAACCGACAGTAAAGTCTGGATGGAAGAAGATATGTATGACAAAAGAGTTAACCCTGGATGTTTATGTCCAGGGTATTTTTATTTTAAGTTATACAAAAGAAGATTTTCTTTCTTACAATAAAAAGAAAGAAGGAATATGAAATGAGTACAGATGTGTTAACTAACAAGAGAGGTTCAGACAAAGTCAAACGAATGGTGCAAATAGGGATGTTATCCGCAATAGCGGTAGTACTAATGTTATTTGAAATCCCCCTTCCCTTTGCACCACCCTTTTATAAAATTGATTTTAGTGAAATTCCCGTTATGATCGGTGGCTTTGCTATGGGACCAATGGCGGCTGTTGTGATTGAATTCGTAAAAATTGTTCTAAATCTTATTATTAATGGAACCATGACAGCAGGAATTGGTGAGCTGGCAAACTTTTTAATTGGTATTGCCCTAGTTTTACCGGCAGCACTTATTTACAAAAAGAAAAAAACTAGAAAGGCAGCAGCTCTTGGTATGGGTATTGGTACACTTTTTATGACTCTAGTAGGATCAGTGCTAAATGCCTTTGTGCTTTTACCAACTTATGCAAAAGCTTTTTCAATGCCTCTTGAGGGATTAGTAGAAATGGGAACTGCCATTAAT
>DXHJ01000041.1 GCA_019113475.1 Candidatus Dorea intestinavium
ACTCTGATCTATACTCAACCGGGGAAACCCACACAAAATGCTTATATTGAGCGATTTAACCGCACCGTAAGAGAGGAGTTACTATCGAATTATCTCTTTGAAACAATCAATGAAGTACAAATTTACTCCACTAAATGGCTATGGATTTCTAATAATGAAAGACCCCATTCAGCCATTGGATCTGTGCCACCGTGTCAACTTTAATAAACCAAGAGAAACCTTCTACTTTTAAATAACCCTAAAAAGGGGAGGATTACACAGGCTTATTTCTACAACACTTTTGGCTTATATTTTTTCCCCGAGAACTTCCCATAAAGGTCTATCGTCTTCTTGAACCCTGTTTAACTCAAGCTCAAGCTGTAAAGATAATTCCTTTTCTATTCTTTTTTTGGCTTGCTGATAGGTTTCATCTTGATGTTTATGCTTAGTAATATAGATATCATCTACAAGAGTATTTCCTATAGTTTGCCATTTTTGTTCTTGAGATTTTTTTTCTATTTTATTAGTTAATTGCTTCTTATTGTTTCTATGCGCTTGCCAATCCTCCTTAGAGGCATTGATAAAATAAACAGAGTTCCCATTTTCATCTTTATGGTTCATTACTCGACCTATCGCTTCTTTTTCGCTTTCTCCAGCATAACCGCCTTTTACTACTGTTTGCGATAGTTCCAATGCTTCTGCAATACTGATTTTTTGGCGCTTAAATTTATTTGGATTTTTGGGCTTGATAGTGAAAGAAAAGCCGACAATCTTCCGCCCTTTTTTGTACTGCTCGTAATCAATTTTAAGGTCTGTTTTTTCGTTGATTTCTTTTATGGAAGACTCAAGAACAAATTTTTTAAAATTGCTCATAGTCTTGTATTCTCCAGCCTCTAAACCCATTTGCGCTCTAAAAATATCAAGTTTAAATATAGGCGTTTTTTGGGCTTTCGCCCACTGTACAAGCAACTCATAAAGCCTAATACTATAAATGCTTTTTAATCCGCTTGTTTTCTCTAGTCGATAGCTTGTAAAAAACTGCTCATAACCGTCTATTTGGGTTATTTCTTTGACTACATCAGGGCTTAAAGTGATCTCTAATGCAAATTCCCCATCTAAATATTTAACTCTAGTTACCCATTGGCTTTTCACTTCGTTACCGTCTTCTAAAAATCTAAAACGGCGATTAAACAAACGCTCTTCGGCTTCTTTTAATGCTTCATATGCGCTTGGTGCTGACGTATTGAACGTTTTTGAGTAGCTTTCAGCGCTAACATATAAAGGCTCATTGATTTTTAAACCTCCATTTTCCCTTGCTCCAACGATAGCCATTTGTATAAGTCTTGTTTCGGTAACAGTTAAACGCTGAATAGCCATCACTAATCTATTTGTTTTAACGACTAAACCAGAACACGCCTCTTTATTTAAGTTATCTAGATTTTCTTCTTTTAAATACATATTAACCCCCCCCTTATTGAATAGATAAATAATATACTACTTATAAGTAAATTGTAATTCTCTTTATTCAAATGTTAGGTTTTTCTAGTTTTATCATTAGGTTTTTCTAGTTTTATCCCTCTCGAACCCCTCTGATTGCAATGGATTTGGGAGGCGGAAAAGTATTACTTAAAAGTATTACTTAAAAGTATTACTTAAAAAGTATTAAGACGGCTTCGCCTGCATTACGTTTTTTAAAAAAAACGGCAAAAAAGAAAAACGAAACACTAAAACCCAAAAAGCTACTGAATTTATAGAATCTCGGAAGATTAAAACAAGGGGGAATCAATATGGGATTTCTCTTTCTTCATGTTTGTCAGTTAAATATAGTTATTGAAACAATCAGGAACGCATCAAAAATCGCCACCACTGCATTTTATTTGCCGTTCCTAGCACTTCATTACAAAAGAAGCTTTAAAGCTCTTAAAATTGAATTTTGGGATTAAATTTACAAAAAGAAAAAAGCCGACCTCAAATTAATGAAACCAACTTTTTCTGCCTTACGATTTAATATTTTTTATTTAAAAGATGATTTGAGGGCTGAAAAACGTTTGGAAACCATTGGTATAACTAGCTTTTCATTTTTTCTCGGTGGGTAAATACCCGATCTTATTTTTTTCCGAAATAAATCTCAGAAATTCTTTCTTCTTTTCTTTTTTCGCCGAGAGCTTCTCCCTAAAACCCAAAGTCCCAACGTTTAGATGTGTCTAAACTTACTATTTTTTGTATTACAAAAAACAGCTATTTGCGTATCCTGCATTAGATATAAAAAAACAATGTAGAAGGAATGTAGAAGAAATGTAGAAATATAATACAAGCTGAAAAATTTAGTTTAGAGAGAGTATTGGAAGAGCGTAAAGAGAGATTAACGAAATTAGAAGCAGATTATGAAAAGTTGCAGCAAGAGTTAATAGCAATAGTAAAGAACTCAAATAAGTAATCGGTGAGAAGAAATATGAGTGAATTTAAAAATTATATGAGTGATAGAAGTGTAGAAAATTCTTTATCAGAAAAAGAAAGAGAAAGTAGAGTCTACAATTTTTATCAAGGTTTAGCTCTCAACAGAATGGAGGGCGAAGAATTTTCAAAAGAAGAAGAAGAGTACGCCCTATATTGTGCGTTAAATGATATTCCGATTACAAAAATGTTAGATGTTGTTTTTACTGTTAATGGTTGGGATAAACTCGATCATGATAAAGCCAGAGCAACAAAGCTCGAATATGAAAAAATGACTAAGGCAGGATAGGGATAGCGATGACATTGTTATACAATTGTCTTCACTATCCCGCACGCATAGCGTGCCTGAACTTAGCAGTTGGCTCTTTAAAACATAAAAGGATTTTAATAATGAGAAAAATTCAGCGTAATTTTCGCATTGATCAAAATTTAGATTTGCGATTAAAAGATATTGCAAATGAGCAAGGGTTATCAGTTAGTCAGCTGATAGAGCTTGCTTGTTATTCTTTCGCTGACAAAACAAAGAGTCTTAAAAAAAATTCCGATGTTGAAGCAAAAAAAGATAAACAGCTAACTGTTTATATGAGAACGGATAGCCAGACGTATCGAAATTTAAAAAAAATTATTGAAGAAAAAAATAACTCATTTAGTCAGGAAATTAATTTCAGATTAAGAGCTAGTTTAACAAATGATAAATTCGACATGATCGAGTTTAATCATCTTGGACGAATGATGATTGATATTAATCGCCTAGGAAATTTATTAAAAATGCGAATGAATCAAAATCATAATGAGCAAGAATTACTTGAAGAAATACGAAAATCTATTTTGGATTTACGTCAAGAATTTCAAGACGTGATTCTTAAATCAAGAGATAGAGTTTAAGTTTCTCAATTAAACGTCTTGCAGACCTTTAACGGTCAAGGGCTCAAAAATTGCATTTAAAGCTGCCTGACTCAAGCAATCCACTCTCCGATATACTTGGGGAGGTTCAATTTTCAGGATACCCTTTACTTGAGGGGCATGTGATTTATTGCAGATATAAAAGGATAGTAGTGCGTGAAGTGACAGTTTGAGGATTTAATAAACGCAAACACCTAAAATAGTCTGTTATAAGTGGTTCTATTATAACGGTCTATTTTAGGTGGTCTATTAATGTTTTATAAGGCTTTTTTAGGCGGTTCCCTTAGGGTATGCTCAAAATTTCAGAGCGTTTAGTAAGTATTGGTCAAACTTTCTGTGTCCAGTAATCCAATAGATTTGAGATAGCTTGATTGAATAGTTTCGGTGCTCTAATACCTAAAATCATCTGTCCTCTTTCATTTAGCATAAAGCTCACCTCAACCTCTACAATTTCTGTTTCTTTACTGCCGTAGACTACAACAGTTCTTGAAATGGTGTAGTCGGGGTACTGTGGCTTAATATAGATTTCTTCAATAAAGTCGTAATTTAATAGCTCTGCAATCCCTTGAAAACGGTTGTTGTAAGTTTTTCCTTCAATATTTATTATTTGCAACCTTTCGACATCCACAAGAATCAAGTCAGGTATGTGTGCAATTTTGCTTTTGTCTCCTGATTTGTATGCATTTTTATCGCTATACTTTTCTAAAGGTATGACATCACCATTCGAGTTTTTGAAATAGCTTTTTTCACATCCTGCATGGTTTTCAAAAATAGTATAGCCTTTCGTAAAAGACTCAACTACCAGATGTATAAAGATTGTGGCTAGTTTTTCACCTTTATTTTCATATCGCCAATAATTGATGCTTTCTATATTTTTAGGAACTATAAGATCTTGTAGCTTGATATCTAACCTATTGGCTATGTGAATAAACTTATTTCTTTTAGTCAGCATCTGCTGTTCCAAACCATGTTTGGTTATTACAATATCCTTATTCCACCCGAGAACTCTTAAAGCCTTTGCAATGATTGTCAAAGCACCAATATTTGGATCATGACTGAGTCTTTTACTTTTAACTAAACGACCAGAAACCTCTATACGGTCATCGTACTTTGTAATATCAATAGGCACATTGCCCTTTGGAGGCTTTCTCATACTATTTTTATACTGGATAAGCTCATCAATACTCTGGAAAGGGCGCAATTGCTCTTCTGTTTGCACCTTCCCCATAACCTCAACCCCACAGGTTACAAGCAATCTACTGCCAAATATATTAGTTTGGGTAGGTTCTTTCTTTTGAGTTATTTGTAAGTCATAGAGCATGATTTTTTTTACATCTGAGTAAAAATAATCTATGTATACAAACTTTGTGCAACGTTGATAAACACCCGTATTACGACTTTCACTATCATCAGTCTTAGTCTCTTCTATTGCATATAGTGGTTCGTCACTAGCTACAGGTTCATTTTTCTGAAAGTAGACCATAAAGTCTACGAAACTAGAAGTTCCAGAGACAGTCTTGATATATATATTAGCTATATTTGGTGAATCTATACCAAGCAGCTCATAAGTAAAAGTAAACTTCCCATTACTAACTAAAGGTATGATACGTAAGGGTCCAGCAAAAAAACCTATACTGAAATCAGCACAAAAGCGCTCGATAATAGTTTTTAAAACATCTAGTTTTGGGCGCTCTTCTGTCAATATCCAAAGGTTTTTATCGCTCATATCAGAATATCCTTTACTGTTATATATAATAAAAATAAGAACGCTATTTGCTTAGTAAATAAAGCTGCTCTTTAATTGTCCTCTTACTCTTATTAGCCCCATTGTTGTTACTTTTATATCTTGCATAATCAAACTCAACTAACTCCACCTTACCAAAAGACTGCATTACTTCTAATATCTGCTCTGTTTGCATCAGTCCTTCACTGTTATAACTTAAGACTAGATGCTTATAATTACCGTCCCTCACGTAGCTTTCCAACTCATCTAAGGCGTACCGTTTCTGACAGAATCTTGACTTTTGCTCCGAATAATCTCGCATTCCCGAGACTCCCTTGATTATGGGGTTATCATAACGTGCGATAGTCTCTAATAAATGGTAGTTAGGAGCATACTGCCTCTGATTATAAGGAGGATCAAGGTAATATATATCTGCTGAACACTCCCCTAGTATCTGTTTAGAATCCACATTAAAAACGTGGTTTTGTCTATTGTTATCAATAGTTTCGATACACCTTAAGTGCATACCCTTTAATGCTCTTTGGTCCCACTTTTTATGGAATGCTCCATATACTCCAGAGATGTTTGCATAAAATGGAACTGTTTCTATCAAGCAAGCTATTAAAACGTAGTATTCATTCTCATTTATTAGTTTTTCTTGGTACCAGTCCTCAATTTGTGTCCTAACTTTGTCAATAAACATACCATTCTCGCCTGTATAGTACATTCTAGGAATACCTAGATTGGACGTACCTTCTGGCGTATAGTTGCTGTAGATAAAGCCTTTTAAGGGTGGCAAGCCATCTAAGTAACTTAAAACTTGTTGGAGAGGGCTTTCAAACAAATCTCTTTTTGAGTCTGTGCAAGCCGATATAATCCCTTGAAATAATGGTTTATTGTTGTTTTCTATATATGCCTTTTGCAACACATACGAGTAATACATGATGTCACTAGAAAAAATCTGATAACCCTGCCTTTTAAAGAACTTTCCAACATTAGCCGTCCCAGAAAAAACATCAAAAAAACTCTCTCCTTTTATATTATGTTGCTGTAATGTCTGAAATATCGTATCAACAAGCCTTTCTTTATTCCCAATATATCGCATAATTTTCTCTAGTTAACCTCAATAGTTGGTTATTAAAACCTCTTTGCTACTATTATTCTTTCTGTTAGTTGTTTGGTAAGATGAATTTGCGTAACTATGGTTTAGCTCATGACAATAGTAGCTATTATCTTCCAACCATTTCTTCAACAATAAGTTCTCTTTGCCTTTATGCTCTAATACATTAGATAGTGCAAATCTAATACCTTTTTCATTCAGGTTATCCAGTAAAGATAGTAGCTTATCTTCTTCATGCTCATCCCATCCCTTAAACCCTCTCTTACCATCGTTATAGGTTCCTGTTGTAATAAGATAGGGTGGGTCACAATACACTAAGTCATTTCCTGACAGGTTGGTAAAATCAAATTCATCATAAGAAAGGCTTTGAAACTGATAATTATCCTGTTTAATAACTTCCAAAAAACTTAGCAAGTTTTTTTTCATATTCGAATTGAAGCTACTTCGATTTTTGCCGAATGGATTATTAAACTTATGGCTATTGTTAAACCTTATTTGGTGATTAAAAGAGAACGCAGTTAATACGAAGAGATCTAACGGATCTCTATCTTCGTTATACTCCTCTCTGAGCTTCAAATAGCCCTCTTGATTAGTTAAGGATAGATCCAACTCTATAACTCTGCCCTCAATATGATCTAAAACCTGTTCTACTGTATGGTTTTTAAAAGACTGATACATATCTATGAGGTAAGTTAGATTGTCGTTAAATATAACTTTATTAGCATCTACATTAACCCCAACATTACACCCCCCTGCAAACAAGTCTACAAAGGTATCGATATCCTTGGGGAACAAAGGTAGTATTTGAGGTAAGAGCTTTCTTTTACCGCCAATATAATTTAAGGGAGATTTGATCATATAATAAAAATCTTTGTTAAAAAGTGGGCGCTATAACATAGTGCATTTTTGAAGGTCTTACCAGGGCTTTAAAATCGTTTTAAGACGTTTTTTATTGGTTAACGTGATTAGTGTTGTGATCTTTCACAAAAAACGAAGTAATTGCTGATTTAGCCGTTCACGAACCTTGCAAAAAGGGCAACGATAAAAACGTACACGTCCACATCATGATTACC
>DXHJ01000042.1 GCA_019113475.1 Candidatus Dorea intestinavium
TAGTTTTTAACTTAAAACCCTTTAACTTTAAACATACCGGTATTTTCCCGGAACAAGCCGTTAACTGGGATTGGTTTTCCCACTTAATAAAAAAAACAAAAAAAGAGGTCAAGGTCTTAAACCTTTTTGCTTATACCGGTGGGGCAACCCTAGCAGCTGCTAAGGCTGGAGCTCATGTTACCCACGTAGATGCTTCAAAAGGAATGGTCAGCTGGGCGAAAGAAAATGCCGCTTCTTCTGGTTTGGCTGATAAACCCATTCGTTGGTTAGTCGATGACTGTATGAAATTTGTTGAGCGCGAAATAAGAAGAGGTAACACCTATGATGCGATTATTATGGATCCTCCTTCTTATGGCCGTGGTCCTAAAGGTGAGATTTGGAAAATTGAAGATGCTATTTATCCTTTGATCAAAAACTGCAGGAAGATTTTAACAAAGGATCCGCTCTTCTTTTTAATTAATTCTTATACCACTGGCCTTGCTCCCTCGGTTTTAACTTATATGCTAGCAACCGAGCTTAAAGATTTTAATGGCCATATTACCGCCGCTGAAATTGGACTTCCAGTTTCTTCAACAGGACTCATTCTTCCTTGTGGTGCTTCTTGTCGTTTTGAAGCCAAATAAAGAAAAAGATTTAAGCCGGAAATCCTTAAGGGATTTCCGGCTTATTTTAGTAGTTTTCAATGACTGATTTAAAGAATTTATTTCGTGCTTTTTTAGCTGCCATCTTTTTATAATTAAAAAAGGTCGTCTTTCCCTCTCTTTCTTTGGCCACATACATAGCTTTATCAGCATTTTCTAGAAGCTCTTTTGGAGTACTTCCATGATGAGGATAAGAAGCAATCCCAACACTTGCTGAACAGCTTAATTTTTCTTCTAAAACATTCCACCACTGTTTTCCTTGTTTTTCAATCTTTTTGGCAATTCTAGTAACGCTTTGCCTACTGCCGTTACGAATAACAATAGCAAACTCATCACCCGCGTAACGATAAACGGTACTACCAGTAGCTTTTATTTTATTTAAAAACTTAGCAATAGCCTTTAAGAGTTCATCTCCCATTCGGTGTCCATATTGATCATTAATATTTTTAAATTTATTAACATCCAAAAAGAGTAGGTAAAAATCGGTTTTTTCCTGCATCAAGTTTTCCATATCATGAAACAAGCGTTCTTTATTAGGGAGCCCCGTTAAAGCATCCTTTTCCGCCATTTTTTCAATGCTTTGTTCCAAACGCTTTTGTTCGGTAATGTCAATCCGGCTAACCACGCAGGCTTTTTTATCTTTTTCCCAGCTAATACCTGTACAAAGAATTTTAAACCAGGTATTATTGTTAGCATTTTCTAAATCCCAAGCATAAACTTTAGTTGGTTTTCCTTCCTTATCAAAAATCTTTTCTTTGGTGCAGATATTACAAGGTTCTTTTTTGCTATTATATAACATATGATAACATTTCATGCCAATTAAGGAATCATCATTTTCACCTTGAGAGGTTCTCATCGTCTTATTGGCATAAAGGACACTGTGGTTATCTAGGTCATTAACATAAAGATCAACCCCTAAATTATCAACAATATTACCCAGGGCTTTTTCCGTAAATTCAATTTTTTTAATATTTAACTGTAGTTTAACATAATTGGAAATGAGGACTAAAACCGAATAAGTGAACTGTTTATTTAAAGGTGCATTTCTTCGTTCTTTTCTTTTGTCAGCGAGGCCAATAATTCCTAAAATCTCTCCTTCTTCTCCTTTAATGGGAAATAAAAGGACAGTTGGCGCCTCAAACTCTTTTTCAATTCTTTCTTCTAGCACACTTTTCTTTACATCTGTGGCTGCGTAAACAAATTTGCAGCCAGAAAACACTTGATAATAATAAGGTTCTAGTAATTTTTTCAAGTCAATTTGTTTTTGTAATGGCTTTTCATTTTTTCGGCGACTAAATTGAACATCCAAATTTAATATACCTTGATGATCGATGTGATAGATAAAGCTAAAGCCAAAATCAAAAAACTCGCAGAGCTTTGCTAGAATCTTATAACTAAGCTGTGGATCTTCACTTCCCCCTGATAGTTCATCCATAATCTCCATCCAAAAGGTGGATGTTTCTAAATCATTAAACAGTTTCATAAACTACCCCTCTTTGTTTTTCTCTTTTCCTTTTCTTCATCTCATACATCTTAATGTCTGCATCGTTTAATAATTCCGTAGTGGTCCGGTCAAAACCATTGGTTCTGGTCATCCCAATGCTAATGCTGTGGTAAATATTTAAATCTCCGATTACAAAGGGCTGCTTAAAACGATTCACAATTTCTGCCTTAATCTGTAACATTTCCCCTTCATCAATACCATCTAGTAAAAAAACAAACTCATCTCCCGCGTACCGATAAGCTCTATTTCTAGTTTTTAGGTAAGCATTAAAAAAGTCCCCAATCTCTTTTAAAAGCGCATCTCCGACGGTATGTCCATATTGATCATTTACCTCTTTAAAATCATCCACATCCGCAAATAACACATAGCCTTGTCTCTTTTCTTTTCGTAGCCTTTCTAAAAAATCGTCACAATCAATTAGTAGTTTATGGCGATTTCCTAATCCTGTTAAAGCATCATGCTTGGCATAGTGCCGAAGCTTCTTTTCATATTGGATGTTTTCGGTAATGTCTACACTACTAATAGAAAGGACTTCTCGTCCATCTACCCAATGAAATTTCGTCGCAATATATCTACGATATTCCCCTTTGCTATTTTTCTTTTGATAGTTAAAAGGCTCTTCGAGTTTCACTCCTTCAAGATTCATGATTTTCCTTGGACATAACTTGCAGGCCTTTTCACTTCCCGGATAAAAGAAATCATAGCATTTAATCCCTTCTGGCAAAGGTCCAAATTTTTTCATAAACTCTTCATTGCCATATAAGATTTCCTGAGTTTTATAGTCAATAACATGAACTTCTACACCGGAATTATTAATAATCTTATTTAGTGTTTTCATGGTCTTTTCTCGTTTTTTTTCCAGCATATAGATACTAATGTAATTGGCTAGCACCATTAAAATATAATAAGCATACTCGAGACTTTGATCTTTTTTTCGCACCTCGCCACGACGATCTGCCATACCTAATAGACCATAGATACTATTATCTTTTCTTTTTAAAGGAATCACAATTAAAGACTTGGCGTTAAAAAGCCTCGCAAAGCTCTCTTCTAGTTCGGTCTTTTTTGTTAATTCATCAAAGGCAATTCGTCCTTTTTTAGAAAAATTATGATATTGGCGTACTCCTAATACATCTTTTAAGTTAAAAACGGGGGAAAGGTGATCGAAATTTAAATAGGCGTGATGGGCCATAGATAATGAGAAGGCATTATCCTGATTACAGGTGTAAAAAAAGCTACAGCCAAAGTTAAAGTATCGGCAAATGTCCTTTAAAACACTGTTTATTACTTCCTTTTTGTCTGTGCTTTCATTTAGCTTATCCATTACAGTTGTCCAAAATGTGGACATAATATTAGAAAATTCTTTTCTCATATTTTTTACCCATTCTGTAGAATAGCTATATTTTATCATAAATATTTTATAAAAGATATTAAAAATTAAAGAAAGTTAAATTTTAAGGGAGATGCTTTTTTTCACATCTCCCCTGCAGTTTTTCTTATAAATTCATTTCTTTTCTTACTTCAATAAAGCATTTTACAATAAAATCAATATCTTCCTTAGTATGAGCAGCACTTACTTGGGTTCTAATTCTAGCCTTGCCCTTTGGTACAACTGGATAAGAGAAGGCAACAACATAAACGCCTTTATCCATCATTCTTTTAGCAAATTCTGCTGTGGTCTTTTCATCATAAAGCATAACTGGTACACAAGGATGAACGCCTTCAATAATATCGAATTTATTATCCACCAATTCTTTTCTATAATAAGCAGTTAAGTTTTCTAGGTGATCTCTTAAATCCGTACTTTCTTCTAACATATCAAGAAGTTCTAAGCTTGCGCCAACAATAGCTGGAGCTACGGAGTTAGAAAAGAGATAAGGTCTGGAGTTTTGTCTTAGTAAATCAATGATTTCTTTTCTTCCCGAAGTATAACCGCCAGAAGCACCACCAAGGGCTTTTCCTAATGTACCGGTAATAATATCAACACGTCCTTCAACACCGCAGTACTCTGGTGTTCCTCTACCATGGGTTCCAACAAAGCCTACGGCGTGGCTATCATCTACCATAACAAGAGCATTATATTTATCAGCTAAATCACACACTCCTTTTAAGTTACAAATAATACCATCCATAGAAAAGACACCATCCGTAGCAATTAGTTTAATATCCACACCTGATTCTTCTGCTGCTTTTAATTGTGCTTCTAGATCTTCCATGTTGTTGTTTTTATAGCGATATCTTTTTGCTTTGCAAAGTCTTACTCCGTCAATAATAGAAGCATGATTTAATTCATCACTAATAACCGCATCATTTGGTCCTAAAATAGTCTCAAATAAGCCTCCATTTGCATCAAAGCAAGAAGAATAAAGAATGGTATCTTCCGTTTTTAAAAATTCAGAAATTTTTGCTTCTAATTCTTTATGGATATCTTGTGTTCCACAGATAAAACGAACAGAAGCTACACCATAACCACGATTATCATAAGTTCTCTTTGCTGCATCAATTAGTCTTTGGTTATCTCCTAGGCCTAAATAATTGTTGGCACACATATTTAAAACTTCACGACCATCTTCTAATTTTACTCTTGAACTTTGTGGGGAAGCAATAGGTACTTCTCCTTTAAAAAGACCGGCTTCTTTAATGTCTTCAACTTTCTTTTTGTATAGCTTTAATGCGTCTTGCTTGTTCATTTATTTCTCCTCCATATCCTCTACTTTAGACCAATCAAGAATTACTTTTCCTGATTGACCAGAAATCATTGCATCAAACCCTTTTTCAAAGTCTTTGATATCAAAATGATGGGTGATTACTGGTGAAATGTCAAGTCCCGCTTCAATCATTGTGGACATTTTATACCAAGTATCCCAGACTTTTCTACCGTAAATACCACGAAGAATTAAGCCATTAAAGATAACCGTTTCTAAATCAATCGTGGCATTTGTAGGTTGTAAGCCAAGAAGGGAGATATGAGCACCATGTTTCATCGCTTTAATCATATCATCTAAACCTTTTTGGTTTCCGCTCATTTCCAAACCAACATCAAAACCTTCTGTCATCTTAATTTCTTTCATAACATCTTTTAGTTTTTCTTTTCCTAGATTTACAACCCTAGTTGCCCCTAGTTTTTTTGCTAAATCTAAGCGGTACTCATTAAAATCTGTTACCACAACGTGTCTCGCACCAGAAAATTTGGCAATAGCTGCTGCCATACAACCAATAGGACCAGCTCCCGTTACTAATACATCTTCCCCTCTCATATCATAATAAAGAGAAGCATGAGCTGCATTTCCTAATGGATCAAAAATAGAATAAAGTTCTTCTTCTATTTCGGAATTACAAGGCCAAACATTGCAAGAAGGAATCACTAAATACTCCGCAAAAGCTCCATTTCGATTGACCCCAACGCCTTTAGCGTCGCGACAGTTTTCTTTATGACCTTCTAAGCAGTTTCTACATTTTCCGCAAACAATATGGCCCTCTCCAGAAACTAAGTCTCCTACTTTAAAGCCTTCCACTGCTTCCCCAATTTCCGCAATTTCGCCTACATATTCATGACCTGCTGTTAAACCAACTGGAATAGTATGTTGTGCCCAGTCATTCCATTCATAGATATGAACATCGGTTCCACAAATAGCTGTTTTTTTAATTTTGATTTTTACATCATTTGGTCCTACTTCTGGTACCGGAACCCTTTTTGCCCATAACCCTTTTTCTGGTTTTTCTTTTACTAATGCCCACATAAGGCCATCCTTTGGTTGACTCATTTTTTTATTTCCTCCTTTATTAATCTATCTGATCTTGCACTTTTTCTAACTGATCATCAAACCACTCACACACATCGGCAAATACTTGCTCTTTTTTTAACCCGGTTAGGATTTCGTGGCGTTCCTCTTCGTAAAAAGTTAAGTCCACTTCTTTCATGCCCATTTCTAGATAATGTTCATAAACTTTAACTACCCCTTTGCCAAATTGTCCTACTACATCATCTTTACCTGAAGTAAGCAAAAGTGGCAGGTCTCGCAAAAGCCTATCTTCTAGCTTTTTATTTTTCATTCGTAGCATTCCTGTAAACATACTTGCATAACCATTTACAGTAAACATAAAGGTACAAAGTGGGTCATTTGCGTACCTTTTTTCTTCTTCTGGATCTGTTGTAACCCACGTAAAAGGAGTTTGGCTTGGTTCATAGGTTTTATTATAACCCCCAATTCCCATTTTGTTAAGTAGTTCACTGCGGTAGTGTCCACCCTTTAATTTCGTATAGGTTTGGGCGATTATTTGGCCACTCTTTAACAGAGCTTTCGGATAATATCCGGTCCCCATAATAACCGTCCCACTTAGATCTTTAGAGTACAATTCAATGTATTGTCTCGTTAGAAATGACCCCATACTATGCCCTAAAAAGAAATAGGGAAGTTTTCCATATTTTTGAACCGTTTGAACATGTAGGGTTCTAATGTCGCGAATTAAAAACCGATTTCCATCTGGCTCCCCGAAATAACCAAGATCATCCTCACTGGCAACTGATTGTCCATGACCCAATAGATCAATCCCTGTTACTAAATACCCTCTGTCCACTAAATAGTTGGCAAACTCATCATAACGTTTGATGTATTCTACCATTCCATGAACAATCTGGACAACGCCTTTTATTTCTTTTTTTGGAACCCATTCAACGCCGTGAATTTTATTTTTTCCATCTGCTGACAAATAATAGAATTCTCGTCTCATCAATGTCCTCCTTTTTACTTTTTTCTTCTTCTATTCTAACGTTATTTAGTAAATTTTAACACCTTCTTTTGCTATTTTCTTTGATAAAACCGATGTGAAACCTCGCCATATGCTATACTAGCTTTAAGTAATAGAAAAATAATAAACCTAATGATAATAAATTTGGAGTAAACAAATGAATGCATTAACAATTGGTGTTTTGGCGCATGTAGATGCTGGCAAAACCACTTTAACCGAGGCCCTTTTATATAAAAGTGGCGCTATCAAGAAAAAAGGCCGGGTAGATCATCAAGATGCCTTTTTAGACACTCATGATTTGGAGCAAAAAAGAGGCATTACCATTCTTGCTAAAACAGCCACTTATCACTATAAAGACAAAACCATAACACTACTAGATACTCCTGGCCATGTTGACTTTTCACCCGAAGCTGAACGAGCAATTATTGCCATGGACTACGCTGTTTTAGTCATTAGTGCAACC
>DXHJ01000043.1 GCA_019113475.1 Candidatus Dorea intestinavium
AGATAATAGATCTGCTTTAATTTCAAAATGGAAAGTTGTTTTAGTGTCAGCGGTAGCCAAAAACTGCATCATTGGAAGAAAATAATTCTCATCCAAATTATAAGTTCTGTCAACAAATTTCACTAAATCAACTTTTGCGTCAATAAAACGTTGTAGATCTTCTAAAACTCTCTGCAAAGAACGTTTTCTAACCTGATGAGAAATTCCTGATAAACAATAAGTACAAGAAAATGGACAGCCACGAGTGCTCTCATAATAAATAATCTTACTCTTATCAATTAAGTTTTCAATATCATCATAAGAAAAAGGTAAGACATCTAAGTTTTCAACTATCGCAATATTACCATCATTATTGATTTTTTCTAAATGATCACGATATGCCACGCTCTTATTAGTTGGTACAAGCTTATTTTGCAAGTCAATTACTAATTGCGCGAAAACCTCTTCGCCTTCTCCTTGTATTACATAATCAATTTCCTTGTATTTTTCCAGAACTTGTTTTGCGCAAAAAGATACTTCTGGTCCACCAACTACAATTGTAACTTCCGGTCTCACTTTTTTTACTAATCTTATTAACGAAAAAACATATTCCGCATTCCAAATATGAACATCAATCCCCAAAACATCATATTCTTCTTCAGTAATTTGAGCTAATGAAGTCAAAATAGGTGTCTGAATTGTTTGCTCGATAAAATCTATTGCTAATCCTTTTTGGCTGCAATAGCTATGTATTGATCTAATACCTAATGCCGCATGAATATATTTGCTGTTAATAGCCAATAATAGAGTTTTCATTGCCGTTCCCCTAGTCATTTTATATTAATATCATGTGTTATAATAATAGTATTGTCTTATCTATTTTGCAAGGAGTGAATAATGTTTATGAGTATTAATAATATTACACCTTACGGATGTAATAACACAAGAAAAGAAATTCCTAATAATTATAAATGGGATTTAAGCGCACTGTTTGAATCCCAACTAGCTTGGCAAGATGCTTGTAAAGTCTTCAAAAAGAAGGTTTCTGCATTTTCCGCTTTTAAAGGTACGATAAAATCTCCAAATTCTTTATTCATTTGTTTAGAAGCTCAAACTGAACTAGCCCAACAAGCTGAAAAGATTTATGCCTATGCACGTTTACAACGAGATACTGATAACGCTGATAATTTATTTCAAGAATTAGTCGGCCAAGCGGAATCACTAATCGCAGATTATAACAACATTACATCTTTTCTAGAACCCGAACTTTTAACACTTACCCCATTTTCTATTAGTGACTATCTAGCTATCGAGCCTGGTCTCGCACCTTATTCTCATTATTTAGAAAACCTTCAACGGAAAGCAAAGCATATTCTCTCAACTCGAGAAGAAGAAATTCTAGCTCAAAGTCAACTTGCCACGGCTTCAGCCGAAAATATTTTTCGAATTTTTACAGGTGCTGATCTAAAATTTTCATCTGTACAAGATTCTCAAGGGCTTGAACACGGTGTAAGCGAAGGTAATTATCTTTTAAATATGACTTCTACTGACCGCGAACTAAGAAAAAATACTTTTTATTCCTTATTTGGTGCTTATAGCAACTTTGAAAATACGCTTGCAACGTCTTTATCTGGTAACTGTCGTGCGGCTAACTTTTATGCTTCTATTCATAATTATCCTGACACATTAACAGCTGCCCTTGCCGAAGACAATATTCCCACCACGCTTTATGATAACTTGATAAATGTCGTAAATCAAAATCTAAAACCGCTTCACGATTATATTGATCTTAAAAAGCAAACTTTACAACTTAACTCTTTACATTTTTATGATTTATATGTTCCTTTAACACAATTAAGTGACGAGTTTTCTTTCACTTACGAAGAAGCTTGCAATTTAATCAAAGACGCTCTTAAACCTTTAGGCCCTGAATATTGTCAAGCCTTAAATCAAGCATTCACTGACGGCTGGATTGATATTTATGAAAATAAAGGTAAACGTTCAGGAGCATATTCTTGGGGTATTTTTGGAGCTCACCCCTATATTTTATTAAACTTTCAATCTCGTTATAATAGCGTATCCACATTAGCTCACGAACTAGGTCACGCCATGCACAGTATGTTAAGTAGCAATGCTCAACACTATATCAATGCAGATTATACGATCTTCTGTGCTGAAGTAGCCTCGACCACTAATGAAATACTATTATTTGAACATACTTATCAAAATGCCACTCCTAATCAAAAGAAATTTTTACTAAATCAATGTTTAGAAACAATTAGAGCCACCGTTTATCGTCAAGTTCAATTTGCAGAGTTTGAACGCTATATTCATAACGAAATTGCTGCTGGTAAAACATTAGTACCGAGCAACCTAGAACTAACTTGGTTAGCACTAAATGAAAAATATTACGGCAAGAGTTTAACACTTGATAAAAAACTAGGTGTTGAATGGTCGCGTATACCTCATTTTTATACTCCATTTTATGTTTATAAATATGCAACTGGTTATGCCGCAGCAAATACCTTTGCCGAAAAAATTTTAACCAAGGATCCTGACTCGCAAAAACGCTACATCGAATTTTTATCTTCAGGTGGCAGTAACTATTCCTTGGACCTTTTAACAAAAGCTGGTGTCAATCTTGAAACATCTGCTCCCATAACCAAAACATTAAATCGTTTTGCACACTTGCTGGAAGAATTAAAAAAACTACTATAAATAAATTTGTTTTAAAAATCAAAAAGGCTGTTTTATTTCTTAATAAGAAATAAAACAGCCTTTTACTTTTAATTATAGATTAAGAATATTTAAAACCATATCTTTCATGCCTTGCTTCTCAATACATTTATTATGTAAAACTTTTTGTGTCTCTAATTTACGCAAGTTAAACGGGATCTCTATACCAGTTAATTCTTGCAACTGTTCTAAAGCAGCAAATGGATCTAGGTTATGACTAGCACATTCTGGTTTAATAGCTTCCAGTACTGATACATTAAACTTGTAAGGACTAGCTGTTGATAGAACAATACAAAATCTTTCATCTGAAGAAAGCATTCTATATTTATCACAGGCGCGCCAAGCAACAGCAGTATGAGGATCTAGCAAGTAATTCTTATCACGAAAAACATTGCCAATAGTTTCTTTCGTTTCAATTTCATCAACCCAGGTACCAAAAAACGTTTTTTGTAATTTGTTTAAATCATTATTATCAATATTATAAAATCCAGTAACTTTCAAATCTTTCATCCATGTAGCTACTTTTGCAGCATCACCTTGCGTCAGATGATACAATAATCTTTCTAGGTTGCTAGAAATTAAAATATCCATGGACGGCGACATGGTTTTATGAAAATCTCGTCTTCTGTCGTATTTACCTGTATTAAAAAAATCTGCCAAGACATTGTTGGTATTAGAAGCACAAATTAAGCGATGCACAGGCAATCCCATACATTTAGCGTAATATCCTGCTAAGATATCACCAAAATTTCCAGTTGGTACAGAAAAATTAATTTCATCACCAGCATTAATATATCCGCCTTTAACAGCATCTGCATATGCACTAAAGTAATAAACTATTTGAGGAACCAATCGCCCCCAATTAATTGAATTAGCTGATGATAGAGCAAATTCATTCTCTTTTAAACGCTCATATAGTGTTTCATCAGCAAAAATCGATTTTACGCCCGACTGAGCATCATCAAAGTTTCCTTTAACAGCAATCACTTCAACATTATCCCCTTGTTGAGTAATCATCTGACATTTTTGAATATCACTAACACCATCTTCTGGATAGAAAACAATTACAGTCGTGCCTTTAACATTCTTAAAACCTTCAAGCGCTGCTTTACCAGTATCACCAGAAGTAGCAACTAAAATTACAAGTTTATTCTCTTCACCTGTTTTCTCTGCTGCCAAAGTCATTAGATACGGTAAAAGCTGCAAGGCCATATCCTTAAAAGCAGAAGTAGGACCATGCCAAAGTTCCAGCACCGCAGTTTTGTCCTTAACAAACTTTACTGGTGCGGCAAAACCACTGAACTTTTCTTTTGAATAAGCTCTTTCCATGCATTCTTTTAATTCGTCGCAAGTATAATCTGTTAAAAACAAAGATATTATTTTAGACGCTCGTTCTGAATAAGATAAGTTACTAAGATTTAAAATATCTTCTAACTCAACAATCGGAAACTTCTGTGGTACAAATAACCCTCCATCATCAGCCAATCCTCTTGTAATAGCGTGAGCAGAACAAACCATCTCTGTTTGTCCTCTTGTGCTCGTATATAGCATACCCATCATACCCACTTTCCATTAAAACTACTCTATAGTTGAGCAATTTCTATGATAGCACATCAAACACATTACTGCAATAAATCATGTAAAGTAGCAAACTCACCGCAAGTCGCATTAGTTGCTTTTTGCAAATCTCGAGGATTTAATAAAATTTGCAAACCCCTCATACCAGCACTAATTGAGATTTCTTCATATAAAAATGCTTGTTGATCTAAAAAAACAGGAAAGTTTTTCTTAGCTCCTAACGGGGAAACGCCTCCTCTTATATAGCCAGTAAGTGTTAGAACTTCTTTTAAATGCACCATCTCCACTTTTTTATTGCCACTAAGTCGTGCTAACGCTTTTAAATCTACCTCATTGTTTCCTGATAAGCAAGCAAATAAAACTCCCGTCTTATCTCCCTTCATACAAAGAGTCTTAAAAACTTTTTCTGGTTCTATACCGGCCGTATGAGCAACATGAACAGCGTCCAAATTGTTTTCATCAACCTCATATTCCAATAATTTATAAGTTATATTCATTCTATCTAAAATTCTAGCCGCATTAGTTTTTTTATTTTTCATCAATGTTCATCCTTTCTAAGCTAAAAACTTTTGCCTAGGTATTCGCTATTGCGATTATTTTTGTTATAATTATATAATTAAAGTTTATTTATACAGCAAGTATTACATATATTAAATTTAATAAGAAGGTGCTTTGCCCATGAATATCCGTATTGCCTGTGCTCAGTTTACAATTATTCCAGGTCGCCCTAATCTCAATTATAACTCTATCATCAATATTATTGCAGATGCAAAAAAACAAAATATTGATTTGCTTATTTTTCCTGAACTTTGCCTTTCAGGCTACCTATTAGGTGACTTATGGGAACAAACTTCTTTCCTTGAAGATTGCGTAACTTACGGGAAAAAAATTATTGCAGCCTCAACTGATATCTGTATTGTTTTTGGTAATGTAGCTCTTGATTATACAAAAGTTAATGAGGACGGCCGTCCTCGTAAATATAACGCAGCTTTTATTGCACAAAATGGTCAAAAACTAACTCCTAGTCTCAAACATCCAACTTTTAAAAGTGCTTTACCAAACTATAGAGAATTTGACGATAGTAGATACTTTCATAGTTTAAACAAATTTCAACGTGAAAGCAATAGTTCTTTAAAATCTTTGATTAAACCAGTTTTCCTAACGATTAGAGATACTTCATTAAATATTGGCGTAATGCTATGTGAAGATGCGTGGACCGAAGATTACTTCATTAATATTCCTGCTTTACTTGCTAAAAATGGGGCAGATATTTTACTCAACCTTTCTTGTTCTCCATTTACCCTAGGGAAAAATAAAAAACGACATCAAGTTTTTGCAAAACTAGCTCAAACATATAATTTGCCTCTTATTTATTGCAATAATATTGGGGTACAGAATAATGGCAAAAACATCTTTGCTTTTGATGGTGCTACCTGCGCTTATCAAAAGAATGGTGATTTATTAACAGAAGCAGAACCATACAAAGAAAAGATTTTAACAATAGAATATAGTTTTAATACCAAAGACCTTATCGCAAATAAAAGTTTAGTTATACCACCACAAGAAATTGCAAGTATTTATCAAGGGCTAGTTTATGGTGTTACAAATTTTTTACAACAAACAAATATAAAAAAAATGGTTGTTGCTGTATCCGGTGGTATTGACTCTGCCGTAGCAGCTGCTATATACACCAAAATACTTGGTAAGGAAAATGTTTTGCTTGTTAATATTCCGACTAAAAACAACTCCTCACTTACGCAAAAGTTAGCGTGCTCTTTAGCCACAAAGCTTGGTTGTCCTTATCTTGTAATTCCAATTCAAGATAGTCTTGATTTACTCTGTAATAATTTGGAAACCACACCTGTAGTTCCATTGTCTAATGGCGATTCATTTAAAATAGAACTTTCAACCTTAACCTTAGAAAATATACAAGCCCGTCAACGTATGCAAATAATTGCAACACTAGCAGCTAGTTTTGGGGGTGCTTTTTCTTGTAATTCTAACAAAACTGAATTAACCATAGGCTATTCGACTTTTTATGGCGATTTAACAGGAATTGTTGCTTTACTTGGTGATTTATGGAAATATCAAGTTTATGATTTAGCTTATTATCTTAATAATTCCATCTACCAAAAAGAAATTATACCTCAAGAAATGTTTCTTATTCGTCCTAGTGCTGAATTATCTCCAGCACAAACAATTGGTACTGGTGGCGATCCTCTTCACTACCCCTATCATGATTTTCTTTTGAAAGCTCTAGTTGAAAGCTGGAATAAAATCTCTCCATACGAAATCTTACTTTGGTATAAAGAAAATATGTTAGAACAAAAAATAGGTTGTGAACAAGGATTAGTAAAAAAACTTTTTCCTACTGCTGTGGAGTTTATTACAGATCTAGAAAGATGGTGGAGCCTTTTTGCCGGTTTCGCTATTGCAAAACGCATTCAAGCACCTCCAATTTTTAGCATTAGTAAACGTTCTTTCGGCTATGATTTCAGAGAGGCGCAAATTCCAGCTTACTATTCTCTAGAATATAAACGTTTAAAAACTCAGTTGTTAAAAAAATAAAATGCTTCAGCCTATATAGGCTGAAGCATTTTATTTTTATATATGCGAATTAAGAACTTCAACTTTTAAACCTAAAATTTTATCGAAAAATTCTGCTGGTACCGCTATCGTATTTCCATTTATTTCTGGTGCATAAGGTAATTTGACATTCGTTCCACTCTTTTGGTAGTTAACATCACCTTCTGCTAAAGTTGCAATAACCTTAAAACCATCTAGAATTTCAATTAAGTTAGTGTCCTGGTTAATATAAATTCCATAACCTAAGCTTTTAACCACACTATTTAACGGAATAAGCGTTTTCTGCTGATCAAATATAAACTTATCATCAACA
>DXHJ01000044.1 GCA_019113475.1 Candidatus Dorea intestinavium
CACCTTGACGGCTATTAACAAGCTCTGCTAGTTCTTCTCGATATTTTTCCTCTTCCTCTTTAATACGAGTTACATTTTCAATATTAAAGTTTAACTCTTTAATAGTTGAAGCATATTCTAGATGCATTTCCTCTAATTCTTTTTGCTTCGTTACTTCTTGTTCTTGAATATTTTTTAATTCTTTTTCACTATTCTTTATTTTTTCGTTCAATTCGTTTTCAAGCGATTGGGAGGTATCAAGCTCCACTTGAATCGATTCCTGATCTAGTAAAATAGTCTCTAATTGACGACTGATAGTTGTCAAAGAATCTTTGTTTTCTTTTATTCGTTCTTTAGCTCTTAGGATTCGTTCGCTAGATGCTTCGACATTCATTTCCAAAGTGTTTTGCTTTACATAGTCTTCTTTTAATTCATTGTTCTTTTCATCAACATACGCAAACTTCTCTGTTTTTTCTTTCTTTAATGTCTTAACCGCTAGCCCTACATCATCTAATTCTTTTTTTAATAGGGAAACGGCCTTTTTTGCTTCAGCAATTTCTCTTCTTCTGCTAAGAAGGTGGCTTGAATTTTTAAAAGCACCACCAGTCATAGTACCACCAGGGTTTATTAGCTCTCCTTCTAAGGTAACAATTCGAATACTCTGATGATATTTCTTAGCAATAAGAATTCCGTTATCAATGGTTTTTACCACGAGAGTTCGTCCTAAGAGATAATCACAAAGTCCCTTAAATTTTTCATCCACAATTGCTAAATCACTAGCGATACCGATAGCACCTTCTTCTTTTAAGGCAGGACTTTTTCTTAAATCACTATTAGCTTTAATGGTTGCTAAAGGTAAAAAAGTAGCTCGTCCAAATTTATTAGTTTTTAAAAAAGAAATCATCTTTTTTGCCACTTCAGGATTTGTAGTAACAATATTTTGGACGCTACCACCTAAAGCAGTTTCAATAGCTATCTCATAATCTTTGTTTACTTTAATGATATCAGCTACGACGCCGATAATGCCAGGCTCCCTTGACTTTTGCTCCATGACTTTTTTAATACTGTTACTATAGCCTTCATAACGTTCTGTTATATTTTCCATGGATTCAAGGCGAGACTGCTCTCTTAAATAGGTGGTTTGTCCTAAATTAAAACGAGCAGTTAGCTTATTTAGTTTTTCGGAAATTTGGTGAATTTCCGTTTCATAAACTGTGATCTTTTGAGCCTTTTCTGCAATTGTCTTTGTTATGTTATCTAATAGTTCCTGTTCGCTGATAAGATTTTTTTCTTCTTTTGCTAAACTCTCTTCATTTTCGGTTATTTTATTTTTTCGCTGCTCTTTTTCTTTAACAAGTTGCTCTTTTAAAGTGTCAAATTTACCAATATCAGATCTTGTAGATGCGCGATTATTTAATAGTTTAATAATCTCACTCTTGCTTCCTTCGATTTGTGAAGAAAGTGCCACAACATTATTACGAATACCAGTTAATTCTTTTTCAATCAGGGTTTCTTTTTCTTTTCTTTTTGCTAGCTTTTCTTCAAGATCAGCTTTGTCTAGTAGAAGTTCTGATAAGAGAGTTTCTCTTGTAGATATTTCCAGATCGAGTGCTTTTTTTCTTTCATCAAAGTGTTCATCATTTTGTTTGGCACTTTTAATTTGTTCTTTAATGAGTTCAATTTGACTTTCTAGCTGTTGCTTTAATAAAGTCGTTTCATTTAATTGATTTTTAGCTTCTTCAACTTCACTTTCTACTTTTAAAAGCTCTTGCTCAATGGCTTCATATTTTGCTTTCATTTCGTCTTTTTGTTTTGAAGTTGTTTCTCTATCTGTTCTAGAAATTTCTAAGTTTTTTATAATTTCAGCTTTTAAATCATTAATTCGCTCATTCTCTAATAAGAAAGAGTTAATGTCAAAGCGTTTTAATTCTTCCTTCTTAGTTAAATATTCTTTAGCTTTTTCTGATTGTTTCTTAAGTGGCTCCACTTGAATTTCCAGTTCACTTAAAATATCTGTAACTCGAACCAGATTGGCTCTTTCATCCGTAAGTTTCTTAAGTGACGCTTCTTTTCTTCTTTTGAATTTAACAATCCCGGCTGCTTCATCAAAGAGCTCTCTTCGCTCTTCGGGCTTACCACTTAAAATCTTATCAATTTGCCCTTGTCCGATAATGGAATAGCCTTCTTTGCCGATGCCAGTATCATAAAAAAGTTCATTAATGTCTTTTAAGCGACAGCTATGCCCATTTAACTGATAATCACTTTCACCTGAACGAAACAACTTTCTCGTAACTGTTACTTCTTCATAGTCAATGGGTAATTTGTGATCACTGTTATCAAGGGTTATTGCCACCGACGCATAAGATAAAGGCTTGCGGTTTTCTGTACCAGAAAAAATAACATCTTGCATGCTACCACCACGAAGTTGTTTAATCCTTTGTTCACCTAGGACCCATCTAACGGCATCGGCTATATTGCTTTTACCACTACCGTTTGGTCCAACAATACCAGTGATACCATTATGAAAGTCCAACTTTATTTTATTTGCAAAAGACTTAAAGCCTTGTATCTCAATACTCTTTAAATACATCTTATGATTTCTTTTCCTTCCGTATCATCAAAATCGTTTTATAGGCGGCTTCTTGTTCTGAAGCTTTTTTAGTTTTTCCTCGGCCTTCCCCATAAGTTTTACCATCAATTTCTACATGCACATAAAAGCATTTATCATGGTCTGGCCCTTCTTCTTTGGTTAAGATATAATCAACACTTGACCGGGAATCACTTTGTACTATTTCTTGTAAGATAGTCTTGCTATCATAAAAGAGCTTTTTCTCTTCTAAATCATTTAGAATATGATTGTGAATAAACTCCTTTGCACTAGCAAGACCACCGTCTAAATAAATGGCTCCAATTAAGGCTTCTAAAGCATCGGAAGTAACCGATTCTCTGTTTCTACCTCCCGTTAAATCTTCCCCTTTTCCTAGATAAAGATAAGACCCTAGGTCAATTTGTCTGGCGCAATAAGCAAGTGCTTGTTCGCAAACAATGCTTGCTCTAATCTTGGTTAAATTTCCTTCTGGTAAAGTGGGATGCTCTTTAAATAAGAATTCGCTTGTAATAAGCTCCAAAACTGCATCACCTAAAAACTCTAATCGTTCATTACTTTCCTCTTTATGCATGTGATGCTCATTTATATAAGAAGTATGATAGAGGGCGTTTTTAAGTAGGCTATCCTCTTTAAAGCTATAGCCGATTGTTTTCATTAATTGTTT
Organism: Candidatus Dorea intestinavium; assembly: GCA_019113475.1. Taxonomy (GTDB): domain Bacteria; phylum Bacillota; class Clostridia; order Lachnospirales; family Lachnospiraceae; genus Aequitasia; species Aequitasia intestinavium. The sequence goes on from DXHJ01000044.1 coordinate 3,252, forward strand.
TAGTTTATTTTCCATTTAACTCTCCATAAAAGAGAAAGCCCAAATGGGCTTTCCTCATCAATTAATCATTGGTGGCATTTTTAATTTGGGTTACTGCATCTTCTACTGTTACGATTGATTCTGCATCCTCGTTGTCAATTTCAATGTCAAAGGTTTCTTCGATACCCATAATAATTTGGAAAACATCTAAGGAATCGGCACCTAAGTCGTCAACAAATTTTGTCTCCATTTTGATTTCTTCCTTATTTACGTTTAATACATCCTCAATGATTTCTTGTAATTTTTCAAATTCCATAATTTTTTCTCCTTATTTCTTATTTTTCTTCATTCTCTTTTTCTTCTTCTAAAATGCTCTGTTTGATCTTTTGGGCAATTTGCTGTTCATTAAAAGTAATACACTGAAGCAAAGTGTTCTTTACTTCTGCTGCTTTTGCGTTACCATGAGTCTTTACTACTAAGCCATTTAAGCCTAGTAAAGGTGCTCCCCCATACTGAGTCGCGTCAAAATCTTTCATCGTATCTTTTAAAGCACCTTTAATTAAAAGTGCACCAATTTTAGTTTTTAATGAAGTCATCAGACTCCCTTTGATTTTTTTTATTAAGACTCCGCCTACACCCTCATAAAGCTTTAAAATAACATTTCCTGTGAACCCTTCACAAACAACAACGTCAGCTCCTCCATAAGGAATTTCTCTTGCCTCTACACTACCGATAAAGTTAATATTTTTACTTTCTTTTAAAAGTGGAAAGGTTTCTTTTACTAAGGCATTTCCCTTTTCTTCTTCTGCGCCAACATTAACAATACCAACCGTAGGATTTTTTCTTCCCATTACATGCTCCATGTAAATGGACCCCATTTTAGCAAACTGTACCAAGTGGCTAGATCTGGCATCAACATTTGCCCCACTATCTACTAGGAGTGAAAAACCTTTTTCTGTTGGAATTAACGGTGCCATCGGTGCCCGGTCTACGCCTTTAATACGCCCCACAATAATTTGTCCACCTACTAAAATAGCACCAGAGCTTCCCGCTGAAACAAAAGCATCAGCTTTTCCTTCTTTTACTAATTTCATTCCTACTACCATTGAAGAATCTTTTTTTCTTCTAATAGCGTTAACAGGTGGCTCCGCCGTCTCTATTACCTCAGTTGCATTAACAATATGAATTCGCTCTGAATCATAGTTATGCAAACTCAATTCCTTTTTTAAAAGCTCTTCTTGTCCCACTAATAGAACTTGCAATTCTTTTTTTAGTGAAGTAGCTTCTATTGCTCCTAGGATCATTTCTCCTGGTGCATTGTCTCCTCCCATGGCATCAAGTGCTACGGTTGTCGGTTTTAACATATGCATTCCTCCTTTG
>DXHJ01000045.1 GCA_019113475.1 Candidatus Dorea intestinavium
TCGTTGTATTTTGACTATTATCTTCGATACTCGATGCATTATTATCATATCCTGATTCCGTCTTTGGCTCTTCTATGCCATACCATACATCTTCCTGGGTATCATCATCTTCATACTCGGTTTGGCCAACATTTGATGAATCACCAACCGTAATTTTGCTTTGAATGTTACGAATAGTATCAGACACCGTGTAGCCATCCTCGCCAAAGAGGAATTTATGAACTTCTAAAACATTTGATTCTAAGGTATCGGCAATGACCACGCTTCCTACGCCCGATATATTATCAAAGTGATTTTGTGTTGGAAATCCCATTGTTTCACTCATTTTATAATCTTTTACATCTTTAGCATAACCTAGCATTTCTGCTAATGTGAAATTTGTAGAAACTTGCGGAAATACTACATTGACTATCTTATTTAAAGCACCAATATTAGCTTTACTAGCTTTTTCTGCAATTTTTTCTAAAACCAATCGTTGTCGCTCTGATCTTTTAAAATCGCCACCCGCTGTATACCTAATTCTAGAATAGGATACTGCTTGAACCCCGTTTAAGTGGTATTTGACCGGTCCATCTGATGTAGGTTGAATATGCGGTACCTCTTTACCAGTTACTTCTGCTGTTTCAATGCAATAGTTATTCATATGACCAACTTCAACTGCATCTAACTCCAAATCCATACCACCCAAGGCATCAATTACCTCTACTAGAGCATTAAAGTTAACTGTTACATACTTTTCTATATTCATGTCAAGATTCTTGTTTATCATCGCAATCGCCGCCTCTGGTCCACCAAAGGAATAGGCCGCATTAGCTTTATTAAATTCATTATCAGACGTTTCAAGAAGGGTATCTCTATAAATTGACACTAATTTTACTTCACCAGTTTCTTTATTAAGGCTAGCAATCATAATTGCATCACTTCTATTGCCTTTACCAAGCGTTCCTTCTCGAGAATCTAAGCCAAATAGAGCAACATTCAGAAAACCTGTCTCCTTTTCACTTGATTCTTGTTTTAAATTTAAAGATTCTGTATCTACCTTTTGTCGATCTATTTTCGAAAATTGGCTTGCTGCATAAGCAACTCCAACTAACAAACCCATAAGGATTATCGCTCCTAAGATAAGTCCTACTATTTTAACAGAGGCTCCTGGGCTCTTTTTATTTCGTCTTCTTCCTCTTCTATACTTTCTTGTTGCCATTTTCTATCCTTTCCTTTTCAGGATTTCTTCATTATTAGATTAACTGATAGTAATAACTTTTTCAATACTTTTGCTTGATATGACTGATTATTTCCAAAATCCTTTATTTAAGGTCAATCGTAAAATCATCTGTTTTGATAGTAAATCATAATTTTTTCCAACTTTATATCCTGTGTATTTTGCCGCACATAGCATAAGATAGTAAAACGCTTCTCGGATATGCCCTCTTCTAATAAGCCTTATCATAATGTTTTTTACCATTTTTAAGCCTTCTGACTCGGAACTTATATTAGAAAAAATGCTTTGATGTTGTTTGTGCAGTACTCCAATATCAAAATTTCTTTTAAATTGATCTTTTAAAGATGTATTGTGTGAATGAATAACACAAGCTTTTGAAGTATAGGCTATCTTATAACCACTATTAATTGCCTTTATTGCATACATCATGTCTTCTGCAAAAATAACATTTTCAAATCCACCTAGTTTATCATATATCTTTCGCTCATAGGCTGCACATGAATTGGAAACAAAATAGGTTTTTATACCCATTGTTGCTACGCTTTTGCTAGATTTCATAACATCTTTTGGGGGATAGTTGAACTCCCTTGTATATGTCTCTATTAAAGAGGCTGATGAATTAGCTTCTTGTCTGGCATAAGATATTGCTACACTAGCATCCTTTTCAAAAGGGCCAATCAGCTCTTCTACTAAATACTTATCCTTCGGTACAGCATCTTGAGTCATAAATATAACAATATCTGCTTGTGAGTATTTTACTCCACGCTTCCTTGTTAACCCATGATTAAAACTTTCTTTTCTAATAGGTATAATTTTAACTCTTTTGTCTTTATTAATTAATATCTTTTCCTGATCTTCTAACGTTTGCAACAAAATTACATTATTTATTTTTTTTGTTTGAGAAAAAAGGCGACCGACAATATTATTAAAAGACTTATTGGGTTTACAAATCGGTATAATAACATCAATGGTTTTTGGCATCTTATTCTCCAGTTTCTAAATCCTCATTATCTTCTGTACTCTCTTGAGCATTCTCTTGTTGTGTATCTTCTTGCTGCGTATCTTCTTGCTGTGTATCTTCCGTAAATTCCTCTTCATCTACGTAAATATCAGTTAAATACGCAATCTCATTACTGATAGATACTACTGTTTCGGAAGGTGTATAGGCTTCATCAGGGAACAAAAACTTATGTAATTCTTTAACATTGTATTCCAAGTTTACTGGAACTGCAAAAGACCCCTTATACCCAGGTATGCTATCTGGCGTTGCTACTTCTTTAGGAAATCCTTGATTATCACCCATATCATAACTAATCATATAATCTGCCATTTTCAAAATTTCTGACATATTAAAACTTGTAGTTACTTCTGGTAGCACTTTATCGATAATCTTGTTTAACTTAAATATACCTGCCTTTTTTACTTTTTCTGCTATCTTAGAAAGTACAATTCTTTGTCTTTCTGCTCTTTTAAAATCACCACCAGCTGTGTATCTTATTCTGGCATAAGATACGGCTTGTACACCGTCTAAGTTATAGGTTCCAGCTTCTGGAGGAAGTGGATCATAAGATAACCCCGTTACTTTAGAAGTTTCCACTGAATAATTGTTTAAATGTCCAATTTCTTCTAAAGTAAGATCAATTTTAATTCCACCAACTAAATTCACCACATCAGCTAACGCTTTAAAGTTTACTGATGCATACTCAGTAATGTTTAAATCCAAGTTTTTATTTAACATCTCAACAGCTTCTTCAGGACCTCCTGCTGCATAAGCGTTGTTTGCTTTAAAATAAGTGCCATCTTTTTGCATCAAAAAGGTATCTCTATATACGGAAGCTAAACGAATCGTTTTGTTTTTATTATCAATACTTGCCACAATAATAGAGTCACTACGAACTCCTGATTCTTCTCCTTCTCTCGCATCCAAACCAAAAAGCGCAATATTAGTATAATCTTCTAAATTCAAATCTTTGTTTGTTACCGTAGGATCTATATCAAGCCTATTTAGTTTTCCCATTTTATTCATTCCAAAGGCAACTAAGCTCAATGTACAAAGAATAATGATTTCTACAATCATAAATATCATTCTTTTTTTTCTTTTTCTTCTTATTCTTTCTTGTCTTTTTCTTCGTTCTAAACTACTAGCCATTATTTATACTCCTATTAATATGCGTTTTTATTTAAAAACCCCTTAAAAAATGTCATAAGAATAATTTTCGCGTCAAGTCCTAGTGTCCAATTTTCAATGTAGTAAAGGTCATAATCTATCCTTGCTCGAATAGATGTATCGCCTCTATATCCATTTACCTGTGCCCAACCTGTAAGTCCTGGTCGTACTTGGTGCTTAATCATATAACGCGGAATTTCTTCTTTAAACTGTTCAACAAATTGGGGTCTCTCCGGTCTTGGTCCAACAAGAGACATATTTCCTTTTAAGACATTTATAAGTTGAGGCAATTCATCGATACTAGTTTTTCTCATTAACTTTCCATATTTTGTGACTCTTGGATCATTTTTCGTAGTCCACTCTTTTTTCTCATCTTCTTCTTTTTGCACAATCATCGATCTGAATTTATACATCTTAAATGATCTGTTTCCATATCCTACTCGTTCTTGAGCAAAGATAAGTGGTCCCGGTGAAGTGATTTTTATTATGGCAATCGACAATAACATAATCGGTGAAAATAAAACCAAGGCTATAATCGCTCCTATTATATCCACTGCTCGTTTCATTATTTTGTTAAGTGGATCTGATAATGGTACTCTTCTTATATTTACAACCGGAAGCCCTAATAAATCCTCTGTATACGGCTTTGTGGGAATAATATTATTATAATCAGGAATAAATTTAGTATGAACTCCGGATTTCTCGCATGTACTAACTATATGCTCTAATTTGTCATATTCTCGTAGGCTTAAGGTAACTGCTATCTCATCAATATGATTTTGCGGTAAAATATAATCAATATTTCCTATCCTACCAATAACAGGAACTCCTCTATACTTTGTTCCCCTCTCAATATGATCATCTAAAATACCCCTAACTTTATAACCCCATTCTGGATTATTAATAATTCTGTCAATATATTCTTCAGCAGCCCTACTATAACCAATTAATAGTATATATTTTTGATTATAACCTCTACTTCGCATCTTTCTTAAAATGATTCGGATTATGTTTCTTTGTATAATCTCAAGGATAAGATTTACAACAAAGAAAAGAAAAATCACATATCTAGAAAAATCAGCAGCTTTTACAATAAATAAAACAAGGGTAAAGAGTAGAACTCCGATTATATTAGCACGAAAGACATCCCAAGCCTCAAGGCGCCTTCCCTTTGCTCTTCTAGGAGAATAAAGCTTAAAAACATAGTATAACAACAAATATCCCGGTATTATAAAGATTAAAGCAAACATGTACATCCGAAATGGGAAGTACCATTCATCAAGTGCAATAATTCCACTTCTAAATCTTAAATACCAGGCTAAATAATAAGATATTCCTATTGTAATTGCGTCTAAAACGACGCTTAATCTGTTAAATAATTTCTGATTATCTCTAATCAAATTTCTCACCTATTAATAACTGTTAACTTTGTTACGATATTGTTACATTTAATTCTTGCTTATAATACAACATAATAGGTCTTATTGCAACACTATAAGAAGTAGGTTTCGTAATAAAGCTAGTTCTATTTTTAAATAATTAAATAAGTTATTATTCTTATATTCTACTTTTTTAATCTTTTTTAATCCAATAAGTCCTAAATATATCCCTTGGCTATAATCCTTTATTAGCCCTTTTTTGGCAAAAAACAAGCCTTTGATTGCTATTCCTAATAGCAAAAAGGGAATATTAATTACCATTTGAAATATTGGCATATTTTTATATATTAGCCATATATTATTTCGAGCAGAAACTCTTACTTTAAAAGAATTATGTCTTGATCCCGTTGCTCCGCTACCTACATGATAAACTCTTGCTTTGGGTTCATAATAATTCTTATAGCCATATATCCTAGCTCGATAGCCAATATCCACATCTTCTAAATAGGCAAAATGATTTTCATCAAAATATCCTATAATATCAAATATTTCTCTTCTATAAATACTTGCACCCCCACAAGTACTAAAGGTTTCTCGTGCTTTTAAATATTTCTTGTAGTTTTTATCTTTTCCTCTTGCCTGGGCCCAACCTAACAGATTGTAAAAAGTTCCTGCACTATCTACCAAATCACGATGGTAAAATTGTAGCATTAACGGCTCGACAGAAAAACTATTT
>DXHJ01000046.1 GCA_019113475.1 Candidatus Dorea intestinavium
ATGATGAAGATGATGAGGTGCGAGAATTAATTGATATGTCGCTGCGGCTGGAAGGATTACCAAGACATACCTCTACTCATGCCGCCGGGGTAGTTATTAGCCAGGCAGCAGTAGATGAATACGTACCCCTCTCCTTAGGTTCTGATGGTTCCCCAAATACGCAGTTTACCATGACAACTTTAGAAGAGCTAGGACTTTTAAAGATGGACTTTTTAGGTCTTAGAACGCTGACAGTTATCCAAAATGCCGAGGCCCTGGCATCAATATCCGCCGGAAAAACCATTGATGTAAATAAGATTGATTATAGTGATCCGAAAGTATATGAATTAATTTCTTCGGGAAAAACCGAAGGCGTCTTTCAAATAGAAAGCCCGGGAATGAAGAGCTTTATGCGTGAACTGAAACCCGGCAGTATGGAAGATATTATTGCGGGTATTGCCCTTTATCGTCCCGGCCCCATGGATTTTATACCCATTTATATTAAGGGGAAAAATCATCCGGAGACTATTACCTATTCTTGTCCCCAATTAGAACCAATCTTAGCCCCTACTTATGGTTGTATTGTTTACCAAGAACAAGTTATGCAAATTGTTCGTGACCTAGCCGGTTATACCCTTGGTCGCAGCGATATTTTAAGGCGGGCCATGTCCAAGAAAAAAGGCGACGTTATGGAAAGAGAGCGCCAAAACTTTGTTTATGGTAATGAAGAAGAAGGGGTAAAAGGTTGTATTAAAAATGGCATTTCCAAAGAAATCGCCAATAAGATTTATGACGATATGATTGATTTTGCTAAATATGCCTTTAATAAATCTCACGCTGCAGCGTATGCTTTTGTTTGCTATCAAACGGCTTGGCTTAAGACTTATTATCCTGTTGAATTTATGGCCGCTTTAATGACGTCGGTTATGGACAATTCAGCAAAGGTATCCGAATATATTTATGCTTGTAAGCAGATGAAAATTGAAATTTTACCACCAGATATTAACAAAGGTTATGGCAAGTTTACGGTAGAAGATGGTAAAATAAGATATGGCCTTGCGGCGATTAAAAGTGTGGGAAGACCGGTGATTGCTTCTATTATTAAAGAAAGAGAAGCAGGTGGCGAGTTTTCGACCCTAAAAGACTTTATGGAACGACTTTCTGGTAAAGAGGTTAATAAAAGAACCATTGAAAGCTTTATTAAAGCGGGAGCTTTTGATAGCCTGGGGGGAACCAGAAAGCAGTTTATGCTTATTTACATAAAGATTTTAGAGCAAGTAAATAGAGAAAGAAAAAGTTCGATGTCGGGACAAATGTCGCTTTTTGACATGATGAGTGAAGAAGACAAACAAGAATTTGAAGTAGAGCTTCCCGATGTAGGCGAGTATGAAAAAAGCGTAAAACTATCTTTTGAAAAAGAAATGCTGGGAGTCTATCTTAGTGGTCACCCGCTAGAAGATTATTATGAAACTTGGCAAAGAAATATTTCCAAAACCAGTATTGACTTCCAATACGATGAAGAAGCCAAAGAAACCAAGGTTTTAGATGGAAAAAGAGAAATTATTGGGGGAATTATTACCGATAAGACGATTAAGTATACAAGAAATAATAAAACCATGGCTTTTCTGACGATTGAAGATATCGCAGGGACCGTCGAAGTTATTTTGTTTCCCCGAGATTACGAGCGTTATGCCTCAGCTATTGATGAAGAGACCATGGTCTATGTAAAAGGTAAGGTTTCCGAAGAAGATGAAGCAAATAGCAAATTAATTGCTGAACAAATTATTCCTTTTGATTATGAAGTCAGCGAGCTTTGGTTACAGTATCCGGATAAAAAAGCTTATGATGCTGGTGAAGAAGAACTAGAAAAAGAATTAACTGCTCATAAAGGTAATGTAAAAGTAAATATTTATTGTAAAGCAGAAAGAGCCATTAAACCCTTATCAAAGTACTATAATGTCAGCCTAAATGACGAGTTATTAAAAAGTTTAAGAATGCTTCTTGGCGAAGAAAACTATCGAGTCAAGAAAAAGACAATTGAAAACGTTTCCAATTTAGAGTAGAATGTAGTTTACTAATTTATTATATGACAGATGGAGGGATGTAAAATGACGAAAAAAAGAGTGAGAACGATTGGCGTGTTAACAAGTGGTGGAGATGCTCCAGGAATGAATGCCGCCATTCGTGCAGTTACCAGAACAGCCCTAGGAAAAGGAATAAAAGTTAGAGGAATTAGACAAGGATATCAAGGCCTTTTAGAAGAAGAAATCATAGATTTATCAGCAAGAGATGTATCCGATACCATTCAACGTGGTGGAACTATCTTGCAAACGGCTCGTTGTGACCAAATGAAAACGGAAGCAGGCCAACAAAAAGCGGCGGCTATTTGTAAGAAATATGGCATTGATGGCTTAGTTGTTATTGGTGGTGATGGTTCATTTAGAGGAGCAGAAAAGCTAGCGAATCTAGGCGTTAATACCATTGGGGTACCAGGAACCATTGACTTGGATATTGCTTGTACCGACTATACTATTGGCTTTGATACGGCAGTTAATACCGCTATGGAAGCTATTGATAAGGTAAGAGATACTTCTACTTCTCATCAAAGATGTTCGATCATTGAAGTTATGGGCCGTGATGCCGGCTTTATTGCACTTTGGTGTGGTATCGCCAACGGAGCGGAAAGAATTTTAATGCCGGAAGAACATGACTATGATGAAAAGAAAATTATTGAAGACATTCAAGCTTCGAAAGAAAGAGGCAAGAAAAATTACATCATTATTAATGCTGAAGGGGTCGGCGATTCTCTAAACATGGCCAAAAGAATTGAAGAAGCTACAGGGATGGAAACGAGAGCAACAATCCTTGGTCACATGCAACGTGGTGGTAGCCCAACTTGTAAAGATAGAGTGTATGCTTCCATTATGGGCTCTATGGCAGTGGACCTTTTGGCAGAAGGTAAATCAAATCGTGTCATTGGTTATAAACACGGAGAATACACCGACTTTGATATTAATGAGGCACTAAAGATGACCAAAGAAATTCCGCCTCATCACATTGAAGTTGCACAGGAGTTGGCATTATAATGAAAAATGATGTGATCTTAAGTATTACAGGATTACATATAAATGAACTTTTAACGGATGAAGAAGGCATTGAAGTTATTAGTCCTGGAAAATACTATAATAAAAATGGCAAGCACTATGTTTTATTTGATGAAGTGATCCCAGAAACCAAAGAAGTGGTAAACAATCGCTTAAAGATTGAACCAGACAAGGTGGAAATAAGTAAAGGTGGCGGTCTTAATACCAAACTTACTTTTGAAAAAGATCGTATTAGTGTAAGTCAGTATCACACTCCTTATGGGGATATTACCATTGGTACCACCACTAGGCAATTAAGTATTAGCGAAGAGGAAGAGACCATTAAAGTGACGATTGCTTATGCGTTAGAGATTAATAATGAGTGGGCTTCTGATTGTACCATTACTATTGTGATTAAAAATATGAATAAGAAAGGACGCGAATAATTCGCGTCCTTGTTTTTTGCTATTATTTACGGAATCTAGCAAAGAATCCTTTTTTCTTAACTGGTGTTTCAAGTGGTCCTCTAAGACCCTTAACAGCAGTGATATAAATACCACTAATGGTAGCTTTTACTTCTTTTTTTACAGGAATATTATCATAAATTTCTACGTCACACATTAGAGTCATAATCTTAGGACCAATTTTTGCTTTTACGACCGGAACCTTAGAACGACGCAAGTACTTGGGTGAACTTTCTACGACAATGGCTGGAAAGCCAGCATCTTTTAAGCGCATCTTGCCTTTGTCAATTACCAACATGGAAACCGTTTGTGCAACAGCAGCCATTTGCTCTTTCTGCTCAGCTTGTTTTTTCTCTGCTCTTTTTCCTAGAAAATAAAGAACAGCAACAGCTATGATTAAAACGACTAATATGACTAATAAAACAATTGTTACTTTACTCACAGTGAACCTCCTAAAAATCTTCAATTATGATGTACATTTTAGCATTCTTTCCTAGTAGTTGCAAGAAAAATGAAATAAATGTGAAAAAGGTTTTAAGTTGCTAGGAATTATGCTATAAATAAAGATATGAAAAAAATGACGAGGTGAATTATGAAGAAAAAATTAGTCGCATTCCTTGCCGTAATGGCCCTAGGTGCCACCATGGTTACAGGTTGTGCAAAAAGTAATAAGATTGATAATGACGACTTAGAAGTTAGTGGATACAAAGGAATAGAAGTTGCCCAAGTTAAAAAAGAAGAAGTAACGGATGATGCCGTAGAAAAAAGAATCGATTCCATTCGTGAAGAAAATAAAACTTCAACGAAAATCACAGATCGGGCAGTAGAAGATGGCGATACCATTACCCTTGACTATGAAGGAAAAATGGATGGAGTCGCTTTTGATGGTGGAACGGCAGAAGATGCTACGCTTGTAATTGGTAGTGGTCAGTTTATCGATGGCTTTGAAGACAGTGCTATTGGTCATAAAATTGGTGATACTTATGACTGGAATGGTAAATTCCCGGATCAGTATCAAAACAGTGACTTAGCCGGTAAAGACGTAGTATTTACTATTACTATTAAAGGAATTACGAAAGATACTTTACCAGAATTAAATGATAAATTTGTTAAGAAGGTGTCAGATTCGGCTAAAACAGTCAAGGAGTACAAAAAAGAAATCAAAGAAACCTTAGAAAAAGAAGCAGAAGAAGCACAAAAGAATACTTTGATGGGCTCAACTTGGAGTGCTGTTTTAGAAAAAGCTAAAGTTAAAAAGTACGATGAAAAGAAAGTGAAAGAACAAAAAGAGCAAACCATTGAACAATACAAACAAATGGCTGAAAGTTATGGCATGAAATACGAAGATTTAGCCACACAATATGGTCTTGAATCTACCGAAGAATTAGAAAAGCAAATTGAGGATAATGTTAAGACTACTTTAAAACAAACGATGGTTACACAAGCCATTATGAAAGCCGAAAAGTTAAATCCAACAGAAGATGAATACAACAAATTTTACAAAAAACTGGCGAAAGCAAATGGCTTTGAAGATGTAAAAGCGCTAAAAGCACAATACGATGAAGATATCATTAAAGAAGCAGCAGATTATTATATTGTCGGTGAATGGCTAGTTGATAACTGCGTTCAAGTAAAGGAATCCTAAGAGAAAATGAAGAAACCAATTCTAGTAATTATGGCAGCTGGTATGGGAAGTAGGTACGGCGGCTTAAAACAAATTGATCCTGTCGATGAATATGGCAATATTATTATGGATTATTCCATCTTCGATGCGAAAGCAGCCGGATTTGAAGAGGTGGTTTTCGTAATTAAAAAAGAAAATTATGAAGATTTTAAAGAGGCAATTGGCGACCGCATTAGCAAAAATATCAAAGTACACTATGCATTCCAAGAGCTAACGGATTTACCCGCCGGTTATTCTTTACCAGCGGGACGGATTAAGCCCTTTGGTACCGGACATGCAGTGTTAGCGGCCAGAAAAGTGGTGGCTGGTCCTTTTGCCGTTATTAATGCCGATGATTTTTATGGCAGTGAAGCCTTTAAACTTTTGTATAATTTCTTGACTACAAATGAGGATACGAAAAAATACCAATACTGTATGGTGGGTTACCAATTGAAAAACACCGTAACAGAAACAGGGTATGTCTCAAGAGGTGTTTGTTCCGTTAATGAAAAAGGGGAGTTAACTGATATCACTGAAAGAACCAGAATTGAAAAAAGAAAAGAGGAGATTGCCTATACCTTAGATGAAGGGAAGACTTATACCACTCTTTCTCCGGATACGATGGTTTCCATGAACTTTTGGGGCTTTAGTGAAAGCATGATGGCAGAACTAGAAAAAAGATTCCCCCCATTTTTAGAGGAAGGATTTCAAACAAATCCACTAAAATGTGAATACTATTTACCACAAGTAGCCAGTGAACTACTTAAAGAGGGAAAAGCAAAGATTACGGTTTTATCTTGTGTGGACAAGTGGTATGGGGTTACTTATCAAGAAGATAAGGAAATGGTTGTAGAGGCTATTAAAGAGATGAAAACAAGAGGAATTTATAAGGAAAGCTTATGGTAAGCTTTCCTTTTTTTCATTCTATTTGAAGACACTGCAAAATAATGATATACTAGTAACGTTACTTAGTTAAAGGAGGAAGATAAATGGCAAAAATATTTTTAACCGGTGGTGCGGGATATATAGGGAGCCATACTGCAGTGGAATTATTAAATGAGGGATATGAGGTGGTTGTTTATGATAACTTATACAATTCATCTAAAGAATCCATAAAGCGCGTTGAAGAAATAACGGGAAAATCTCTCACCTTTTACGAAGGCGATATTAGAGACCGAGAAAAGTTAACTAAGATTTTAAAAGCAGAAAAAGTAGATGCAATTATCCACTTTGCTGGTTTAAAGGCGGTAGGAGAATCCGTTCGAAAACCGTTAGAATATTATGAAAATAACGTAGGGGGGTCTATTACCCTATTAGAAATAATGAATGAATTAGAGATTAAAAATATTGTCTTTAGTTCTTCGGCTACTGTTTATGGTAATCCAGATACGGTGCCAATTACAGAAAGCTCACCCAAGAAAGACTGCACCAATCCTTATGGCTGGTCTAAATCCATGGTGGAGCAAATTATGATGGATGCACAACTTGCTAACCCGAAGTTAAATGTCATTTTACTTCGTTACTTTAATCCAGTAGGTGCTCATGAAAGTGGCAAGATTGGGGAAGATCCCAAAGGAATTCCTAACAATCTAATGCCTTATATTTCGCAAGTAGCTATTGGTAAATTAGAAAAGCTGGGAGTTTTTGGTAATGACTATGATACCCCTGATGGTACCGGTGTCAGAGATTATATTCACGTAGTTGACTTAGCAAAAGGCCATGTCAGAGCAATTAAAAAAATTATGGAAAATCCGGGACTTAAAATTTATAACTTGGGTACAGGTGTTGGTTATTCTGTACTTGATATGGTTCATGCTTTTTCGAAAGCTTGTAAAAAAGAACTTCCTTACGAAATTAAGCCTAGAAGAGAGGGCGATATTGCTACTTGTTATGCAGATCCTACTTTGGCAAAAGAAGAACTTTCCTGGGAAGCGACAAAAACCTTAGAGGAAATGTGTGAAGATACATGGCACTGGCAAACAATGAATCCCAACGGATACAATAGTTAGAAGGAATGACTAGTGAGGTTATAAAAAGATGAACAAGGACAAAAAGCAAAAGACGAAATTAAAAGGGCAATTAAGGCTTTATATGCAATGGCCGGCAATTATGGGTATCGTTTTAATTATCATGAATGTCTGGGTTTATATTATTAATAAAAGAGCAGGAAGTTTCTTATTGTTCTTTGTCTTAATTTATTTGCTGTTGTCGATCATAATGTATGTTTATAGTAAGTCGATTATTATGAGAGACCTAGTCCAATTTGCTACTCAATATGGTATTATTCAAAATACTTTATTAAAAGAGTTGGGTGTACCTTATGGAATATTCATGCAAGATGGCAGACCGGTGTGGACAAATGATGAATTTGATGCAGTGGTAGGGGGAAAACTAAAAAAGAATCTTTCGGTGGCGCGTTACATGCCAGAACTAAACCGCAATGTTTTTCCTAGTGATGAAGGTGACATTGTTCAAATTGAAGTAAACTACCAAGATAGACTCTATAACGCGGAAATTAGAAAAGTTTCAGTGGAAGGTTTTACAGAAACCGAACAGTTAATGGAAATTCCTAGAGAAACGGAGTTCTTTATTGCTGTTCACTTACAAGATGTTACCGAACTTCACCGTTATATTAATGAAAATGAAGAGCAAAAATTAGTAGCAGGACTTATTTATATTGATAACTATGATGAACTAATTAATAGTGTCGAAGAAGTAAGACAATCCCTCTTAATGGCCCTTGTAGATCGTAAGATTAATCAATATGTGGCGAAAGTAGAAGGGATTGTTAAAAAAGTAGAAGTAGATAAGTACTTTATCGTTATAAAAAGAAAATACTACAAGGCCTTTGAGGAAGATAAGTTTTCCTTATTAGAAGATGTAAAGGCTGTTAATGTTGGAAATGAAATACCAGCCACTTTAAGTATTGGTCTTGGTATGAGTGGTGATACTTACTCACAAAGTTATGATTATGCCCGAGTGGCCATTGATTTGGCCTTAGCAAGAGGTGGTGATCAAGCGGTCATTAAAAGCGCGAAGGGTATTACTTATTATGGTGGTAAAAGAGAGCAGTTTGCTAAAAATACGCGAGTAAAAGCCAGAGTAAAAGCGGAAGCACTAAGAGAATTTATTACGGTTAACGATTCCATCTTTATTATGGGTCATAAAATGGCCGATGTGGACGCCTTTGGTGCGGCTGTGGGAATTTACCGAGGAGCGCAAGCCCTAGAAAAGACTGCGCATATTGTAATTGATGAAATAACAGCAGCACTTAGACCTTTATTTGATAGTTTCGACAAGAATCCAGATTACCCTAAAGAAATGTTTATTACGCCTGATGAGGCGCTAGAAATGGCTGATAGCTCTTCTATGGTTGTGGTAGTCGATACCAATAGACCGCAGATGACTGATTGTCCTGATCTTTTAAAGATGACAAAGACCATTGTTGTTTTAGACCATCATAGACAAAGTAGTGACAACATTGAGAATGCTCTTTTATCTTATATAGAGCCTTTTGCTTCCTCTACTTGTGAAATGGTTTCAGAGATTTTACAATACATTGTAGATAATATTAAAATTCCCAATATTGAAGCAAGTGCTATGTATGCCGGAATTATGATTGATACGAATAACTTTACCAATCGGACGGGCGTTCGAACCTTTGAAGCTGCTGCTTTCTTACGGCGCAACGGAGCGGATATTACCTTTATTAGAAAGATGTTTCGTGATGATTTATCTGCTTATCGAGCAAAAGCTGAAATTATTAGAAATGCAGAAGTTTACAAAGATAAATTTGCCATTGCTTCAGGGAAAGACTTGGAAGTGGATAGCCCAACGATTATTGGTGCCCAAGCGGCTAATGAACTCTTAGATATTAGTGAAATCAAAGCCTCTTTTGTTTTGACTTCTTACAACAAGAGAATCTATATTAGCGCTAGAGCTATTGATGAAGTAAATGTCCAGATTATTATGGAAAAACTAAATGGCGGTGGTCATATGAACGCTGCAGGTGCTCAAATTGATCATACCAATATGGAAAAAGCCATTGTTTCTTTGAAAAATGTAATTGATATGATGTTAGAGAGAGGAGATATATAATGAAAGTAATCTTAATTGAAGACGTTAAAAGTTTAGGAAAAAAAGATGATGTGGTAGAAGTAAATGATGGCTACGCTAGAAATTTCCTATTAAAGACAAAAAAAGGAATTGAAGCAACAACGAAAAACCTAAATGACTTAAAATTAAAGAATGCCAATGAAGATAAAATTGCCAAAGAAATTTTAGCAGAAGCCAAAGAACTAAAAAAAGAAATTGAAGCAGGCGCTATTATTGTTTCAATTAAAACGGGCGAAGGTGGAAAAGCTTTTGGCTCTGTCTCTTCTAAAGAAGTAGCAGAAGAAACAGAAAAACAACTTGGTCTTAAAATTGATAAAAAGAAGGTTCAACTAAAAGAACCACTTAAAACCTTAGGCGCTCACGAAGTAAATGTAAAACTTCATCCTCAGGTTAGTGCAACTCTTAAAGTCCATGTAACGGAAGAAGTTTAGGAGGAATAGGCAATGGAAGATGCCTTAATTAAAAGAGTATTACCTCATAGTCCCGAGGCAGAGCAATCTGTTCTAGGGGCTATGCTTATGGATAAAGATGCTATAGCGGCTGCTGCAGATATTATATCTGGGGAAGATTTTTACCAACAGGCTTATAGCATCATTTTTGATACTATGACAGAATTATACAACCAAGGAATGCCGGTAGATCTGATCACTTTACAAGCAAGGCTTAAAGAAAAAAACGTCCCCGAGGAAGTTTCTAGCTTAGAGTATGTAAAGGATTTAGTTTCGGCAGTACCAACTTCGGCTAATGTTAAATACTATGCAAAGATTGTATCTGATCAATCGATGCTGCGAAAACTAATTAAATTAAATGAACATTTGGCCAATGAGAGTTATGCGGGAAAAGTCTCAGTGGAAGCAATTTTAGAAGAGACGGAAAAAAGTATTTTTGAATTATTACAAAGAAGAAATACCGGTGACTTTGTCTCCATCGATAAGATTACCATCTCTGCGCTAGATAAAATAGAAGAAGCTTCAAAAACGAAGGGTAGTATTACCGGTTTACCAACAGGCTTTATCGATCTCGATTATAAACTATCGGGTTTACAACCTTCTGATTTAATTATCGTAGCAGCAAGACCCTCCATGGGTAAAACGGCCTTTGTCTTAAATATTGCCCAGTATGTAGCCGTGCGAAAGAAAAAAGCGGCAGCAATCTTTAGTCTGGAAATGTCCAAAGAACAGCTAGTAAATCGTCTTTTAGCCTTAGAATCCCAAGTAAACTCTCAAGGGATTCGTTCCGGTCAGTTAAAAGATCATGAATGGGAAAAGCTCATTGAAGGAGCAGGTGATATTGGAAAATCCGGCCTTATCTTAGATGATACACCTAGTATTTCCATTACCGAGCTTCGTTCAAAATGTCGAAAGTATAAGTTGGAATACGATATTGGCGTTATTTTTATCGATTACCTGCAACTAATGTCAGGTAATATCGGCAAGAAAAACGATAATAGACAACAAGAAATTTCCGATATTTCTCGAGCTTTAAAAGCTTTAGCTAGGGAACTTAATATTCCCGTTATTGCTCTTTCGCAGCTGAACCGTTCGGTGGAGCTTAGAACCGATAAACGACCAATGCTTTCAGATCTGCGTGAAACCGGGGCCATTGAGCAGGACGCCGATGTGGTTATGTTTATTTACCGTGATGATTATTATAACAAGGATTCCGAACTTAAGGGCCAAGCAGAAATTATTATTGCGAAACAAAGAAATGGCCCAACCGGAACAGTAAAACTGGCTTGGTTACCAGATTATACGAAATTTGCCAACTTAACTAGAGAAGATTAAAAAAATAAGAGGAGTTGTTACTTTAGGTAACAGCTCCTCTTTTTAAGTTCATCTGCGTATTATTGTGCAGAAATTGCCTCGGTTGGACATTGTGCTGCGCAAGCGCCACAGTCAACACATGCATCTGCATCGATTACATATTTAGAATCTCCTTGTGAAATAGCTTCTGTAGGGCATTCAGCCTCACAAGCTCCACAGCTAATACATTCATCACCTATTACGTGTGCCATGATCAATTCCTCCTTTAATTTTCCATTTGCCTTTCGGCTCATACACATAATAATACAAAGCGACTACCATTACAAGTGCATAAATTGAAAGATTTAAGAAAAAATTCAAGAAATTTTCACCAGATTGTTGTATAGTAGTAAAGAATACGATAATAGGAGTAATTATATGAAGAAAAAAATGAATGCTCTCCTTTTGCTCTTTGCTCTTATGGCACTAGCAGCAGGATGCAGTACAAAAGAAAAACTTCCCGAAAGTGCCAATACCACAACACAAACCAAAGAAGAACAGGAAGTGGATCAAAATAAAGTTAAGCTTGGTATGATTGAACCTTTTGCCTATAGTAATATTGAAGGTTTAAATGTCAAAGAAGGATCTTATATTTCTATTATAGGACGATCAACTAGTAGTGCTTACTGGAAAGAAGTACAAGCAGGAGCAAAACAAGCGGTAGCAGATTTAAATGAAAAAAAGGGTTTTGAAGGAAAAGATAAAGTAAAACTTGTTTATAGCGCACCCACAGATTTAAATGATGTGGATCAGCAAATCAATATTTTAGATGAAGAAATGGCCAGATACCCAGTAGCCATTGCCATTGCTCCAGCTGATCGCAAAGCCTTTGAAGTCCAATTTGATTTGGCTACGGAAAATAACATTGCTCTCGTAACCTTTGATACGGGCTCAGAGTATAAAGGGATTATGTCACATATCGGGACAGATAACCGGGAAGCTATGAAACAAATAGTGGAAAATCTAGATAAAAAGCTAGAAGAAAAAGCCAAGGTTTTAATTGTTTCTGGTGATGATAAGCTTTTAAACGAGGAGGAACGCAGAAACCTAGCCAAAGAACTATTAGGTGAGTCCAGTAAAAAATACGAAATAATGGAACCAGTCCTTATTGAACAAATAAAAGAGGACGAAAAATCCTTAGCAGATATTATAAAAGAAACAAAGGATTTAAAAGGGATTATTACCACCGGCGACTTAGCGACCAGCGAAGTAGCCACCCTTTTGCAAGAAGAAGAAAGTAAAGATATTAATGTCTTTGGCTTTGATACAGCTAGAAGCACCGATGAAGCCATAAAAGAGGGCTATATTGATGGTGTAATCGAACAAAACCCTTATGCTATGGGTTATAGTAGTGTGGTCGCCGCACTAAGAGCATCTCTTGATATGGGAAATGAAGCAAAAGTTAATACCGGTTTTATCTGGCTGACGAAGAAAAATGTTGCCAAAGAGGAAAATCGCTTATATTAAAAAACAAGGGTAATGTACGACAAGTACATTACCCTTGCTTTTTCTTTGGTAGTGAAAAAGTAAATTCGGTCCCAACATTTTCGGTACTAACCACATAAATATTTTCACCGTGGGCTTTGAGAGCATCTTTTACAATGGAAAGGCCAAGGCCAGTCCCCTTTTTATCTTTTCCTCTGGAAACATCAGACTTATAAAAACGATCCCAAATTTTATTTAGCTCATTTCGAGGAATTCCGACGCCGTCATCTTTTACAGAAACCGAGACCTTATCCCCTCTTTCGGTGGTTTCAATGGTGACGATGGAATTGTGATGGCTAAATTTAATGGCATTATCCATTAAGTTATAGAGAACTTGTTGAATCTTTGATTTATCGGCATAAACTTCTAAGTACTTGGTGGCAAAGATTAAATCAATAGAAACCTTCTTTTCTTTACAAGTCCCTTCAAAAGAAGAGGCTACATGTTTAATAACTTCATGAATATCAAAAAGCTCGTTATTGAGCAGAAGTTTTCGCTTGTCATAATCGCTAAGAGTTAAAAGGTCACGAGTTAAATCTGTCAATCTTTCCGTTTCGAATAAAATGATTTTTAAATATTTATCCTGCATTTCGGGAGGAATGGTGCCATCTTCAATGGCTTGCACATAGCCCTTAATGGAGGTAAGTGGTGAGCGGATATCATGAGAAACATTGGCAATAAATTTGCTTTGGTATTCCTCCATATCTTTAAGCTTGGAAGACATGGTATTTAAAGAAGCACTTAGGTAACCAATTTCATCTTCAGTGGTAACCGGAATAACATGACTTAAGTTACCGGAAGCATATTGGGTGGCAGCTTCTGTAATCTTTCTTAGGGGTAAGTAAACGATAAAGTTAAAACCTAGCAAAATCAAAAAGGATAAGGCATAAATAATCGCCACGACAATGTAAAGAGATTTCATTAATTGATTGCGCAGCGTATTAATAGAAGCCATACTCTTATGGATCAGCAAATATCCCTGAGGGGTATAACCGTAAATAACTGGAGATATGACCGTCATAACCTCTTGGTCAAATAAATCATGGTAGGTACCAATAATGTAGCGTTTACTACCAATTTCCGCTGGGTCAAAGTCGGCCATTTCATTAGGTGGCAGGGCGAGTCCATCTTGGGTAGAAGATAAAATAAGTTCGCCTTTTCGGTCAAAAAACCAAACGGAAGCACTTAGTTGCCTGCTCATTCCTCGTAGCATCAAAGAGGTCTCTTTATTATCGATTTCTTTAGAAAAGTAATGAGGAAGATAATCAGAAGCAATCATGTTGGCTTCGCGGTAAAGTTCCGTGGAAGTTTTTGTCTGAATGGTTTGATCAAAAAAACTAGTTCCCACAATCGCTACCATAAAAATACCGAGAAAGCCAAAAACAATATAAACAATTAAAAATTTCAAATAGAGCGTACTTCTCATAATTTCTCCTAGCTTAAGGCTTCAAATTTATAACCAATTCCCCAAACAGTGCCGAGTTTCCAAGCGTCATGATCTTTGATCTTTTCTCGCAGCCTTTTAATGTGAACATCAACAGTTCTAGTATCGCCCACATAATCATAGCCCCAAATTTGGTCGAGTAGTTGTTCTCTAGTAAAAACTTGATTGGGTGAAGAGGCTAAAAAGTATAAAAGTTCTAATTCTTTCGGCGGCATATCAACGGTTAAGCCATCGACTACTACGGAATAATTGGTGAGGTTAATAGTAAGTCCAGGGTATTTTACCACCTTAGCATTAACATCAGCTTTGTGTAGAATTTTGTCTTTGTCTTGATACCTTCTTAGAACGGCTTTTACCCGGGCCACCAACTCTTTGGAATCAAAAGGTTTAATCATATAGTCATCAGCCCCTAATTCAAGACCTAAAACCTTATCAAAGACCTCGCCTTTTGCAGAGAGCATAATTACGGGTACATCTGAGATGGCTCTAATTTCCCGGCAAACCTGATAACCATCAATGCCAGGGAGCATTAAATCTAAAATAATTAAATGGGGCTGAAAAAGACCAAAAACATTAATAGCATCTTCCCCCGTATGCACCATCTTGGTTTCATAGCACTCTTTGGTTAAGTATAAAGATATTAGTTCTGCAATATTTTCATCGTCATCGACAATTAGTATTTTTTGTTTCTCCATTTCCATCTCTCCCCTATTTTAACTCTACAATGGTAACGCCAGCATCTCCTTCACCGAATTCCCCTAATCGGAAGGATTTTACATATTTTTGTTTTCGTAAATATTGATGGATACCCTTTCTTAAAGCTCCCGTTCCCTTGCCGTGAACCACGCGAACGGTACTTAAGTGAGCGAGATAAGCATCATCTAGGTATTTATCTAAAAGAGCAACCCCTTCATCAACGGTTTTGCCTAAGATATTTATTTCTGGTCCTACGGAAAAGGCTTTACCCATTTTCATCGCGCCACCTTTTCTCTGGGCTTTGGCTTTTTTAACATAGGTGGGTTCTTCATCAATAATCTCTAAATCAGTAATCGGTAGTTTCGAGCGAATAATACCCATTTGTACGGTTAGATTATTCTTCTTATCGGGTAAGGCAACAATGTGGCCAGTTAAATTAAGGCTATGAACCTTAACCAGGTCACCAAGCTTAAAGTCAGAAGGCTTGTGGACGCTAGTAGGCGCTTTTTTCTGTGGTTTATTGGTGTCTAATTTATTTAGATTTTTGCGAAGCTTTTCTCTTTCGCGCTCCATATCAGCGAGGGAAACTCCTTCGCCGTATTTGCGAATATTTTTAATGGTTTCATCAGCAGTGCTTTTGGCTTCTTGTAAAATTTCCTTGGCCTTTTCGTTGGCCTTTTCAATAATTTTATCTTGGCGTTCATTTAGCCGATTTTCTTTTCTAGCAATTTCCTCTTTCAAGGCCGTGATTTCTCTTTTGTAGGTTTCTACTTGTTGCTTTTCCTTTTCCAGTGTACGCCGATTTTGTTCTAGGTTTGTTAGCACATCTTCAAAGGATTCATCTTGTTCACTTAAGTGAGTTTTGGCATCTTCAATAATGTTATCGGGCATACCAAGCCTTTTGGCAATGGCAAAAGCATTACTTTTACCAGGAACACCAATGAGCAAACGATAAGTCGGTTTTAAAGTGGCAACGTCAAATTCGCAGCTGGCATTTTCCACCCCTTCTTCGGTAAGGGCGTAAATTTTTAATTCGCTGTAGTGAGTGGTGGCAGCTGTTCTAATTTTGCGACTGTGCAAATAATCCAAAATAGAAATAGCTAGGGCCGCACCTTCAACAGGGTCGGTTCCTGCGCCTAATTCATCAAATAAAACTAGGGAGTTTTCATCAACATTTTTAAGGAAGGAAACGATATTAGTCATATGTGAAGAAAAAGTACTTAAACTTTGTTCAATGCTTTGCTCATCTCCAATATCGGCGTAAACTTCAGTGAAAATAGCAAGTTTAGAACGGTCCAGAGCCGGGATATGAAGACCTGCTTGTCCCATTAGGGTAAAAAGGCCAATGGTTTTTAAAGTAACAGTTTTACCACCTGTATTTGGCCCCGTAATGATTAAGAGGTCAAAGTCTTCGCCTAAAGAAACAGTAATTGGTACCACGGTTTTAGGATCAAGTAAAGGGTGTCTTCCCTGTCGAATACTAATAATCTTATCGGTGTTAAAGAGGGGCTTAGAAGCATTTTGGGAAAGCGCAAGAGAGCCTTTGGCAAAAATAAAGTCTAGTCTTGTTGCTAATACCTCGTTGTTTCTAAGTTCTTCAATAAAGCCGGCTGCTTCTTCACTTAAAGCAGCTAGTACTTTGTGAATTTCTTCTTTTTCTTTGCCATAAAGTGTTTGTAAGTCATTATTTAAATTTACAATGGCAATGGGTTCAATAAAAAGTGTGGAACCCGTAGCTGATTGGTCATGGATCATACCGGGAACCTTATTTTTATATTCCGCTTTGACAGGAAGACAATAGCGGTCACCACGCATGGTCACGATGGGGTCTTGTAAGTAGGTACGATAACTTTTATTAACCAGTTGATTTAAGGTGTTGTGAATACGGTCGTTAATGCGATTCATTTCCCTTCGCACTTGCTTTAGCCCGGGGCTTGCCTCGTCGCTAATTTCGTCTTCGGAAATGATGCAGCGCGCAATTTCGCTTCCCAGTGGAGTTAAGGGCTCTAGCTGGGTAAAATAAGGCGTTAAAACATCGTCCTTATCATCAACCTTTTCCGCTCGACCATAACTTTTTGCTTTAGCACAAAGGCTTAAAAGAGTACGAATATTTAAAAGTTCACCACTTCCTAAGACACCACCGATTTCCAAGTGCTTTAGGGAAGCTTCAATAGGCTTTAAGCCATAAAAAGAAAGCATGCCTTTTTTGACAATCCGATTAAAGGCGCAATAGGTTTCTTCTTGAGCGGTGTTAATTTCTTCTAAGTCCGTTAAAGGCAACAAGTTTTTGCAAAGTTGTTTTCCTTTATAAGAGCTAGCTTTTTCAGTTAGCATATTTATAATTTTAGGATATTCCAATTTGTTTAAAGTTTTTTGATTCATATTTTCTCCCAATTGTTTCAGGTCTTTAATTCTTTCATTCGTTTATAGTGTAACCTATTTACCAGAGGTTGAAAAGGTTATTTGTTGAACATTTAATGGTGATACGGTATACTATTATATGAACTTTCGGAGGATAAACCGACTATGGATGAGGACAAGAAGAAACTAGAAGAACAAGAAAATTCTAAAGAGGAACATGAAGAATATTCTTTCTTACAAGAGACCATCAAAGATGAATCAAAGAAGGGAAAAAGAATATTTGGAGTTTATCTAAGGCTTGCTGGCAAAGCGGTTGTATTTGGACTAGTAGCTAGCCTTATTTTTAGCGCGTCAAAACCATGGTTCGATGGAAAACTGCATCAGGAAAAAGAAGTCATTATGATTCCCGAAGAAGAAAAGGCGGAAGATGAGATTGAAGATGACGCTGGGGTGGAAGAAACGGCTCAAGAGCAAAACGAGAAACAGCTAAAAGATGGAAACCGTTTATTAACAGCTAGAGGCATTGAAGTCATGCGAAGCGTAGTAAGTATTACCGCTTCTGCTACCGAGAATGAATGGATTGAGGATTCTTATGACAAAGATAATATGGTGGCAGGTCTAATTATGGCCGAAAATTCAAATGATATTTTAATTTTTGCTAAAACCAGTCAATTAAACGATGAAAGTCAAGTAAAAGTGACCTTTACCGATGGTAAGAAGTATGACGGCACTTTGTATAAACAAGATAGAAATTTAGGCTATGGAGTTTACCGAGTAGCTAAAAATGATTTGGGCCCTAGTACCGTTAGTCAAATTCGGATTGCGACCCTTGGTTCTACAAGTTCGATTCGCCAAGGTGACATTATTATTGTTGCGGGAAATCCTTTTGGCTATCCTAAAACAGTAGCCTTTGGCAATATCTCTGTAACGGGAAATGAAGTTTCTAAAGTGGATGGAACTTATGGTGTTGTAAATACCACTGTGGCAGCGGCAGAAGGTGGTACTGGAGTGGTTGCTAATTTAAATGGTGATATTATCGGAATTGTGGACCAAGATATGACCGATAAAGGCGCAAAAAATATTGTCCGAGCCTATTCGGTGGCCGACTTAAAGAAAAAGGCTGAGAAGCTATTAAACAATGAAAGCATTTCTTACACTGGCTTAAATGGTATTGTGGTACCAGAAAAAATAAGAGAAGAGGGTCTTCCAGAGGGCATCTATATTCGCCATGTGGATAATGAATCACCGGCTATGGCAGCAGGAATTCAAAGAGGCGATATTATTAACCGGGTTAATGAGGAACAAGTTTCTTCTGTTCGCGCCTTAAACAATGAAATTTTCAAAGCCACACCTGGTACAGTCGTAAAGCTTAAAGGTTTAAGACAAGGGGCTGGCGGCGAATATGTCAATATTGATTTTAGCCTAACAGTAGGAACAAAAGAATAAAGAAAGAGGATAACAAATGAAATATATTAGTACCCTTAAAGAAGGGGATTCTTTGCGAGGAATTTATCTTTGCAAAAATAAAAGAAGTGCAGAAACAAGAAACGGAAAACCTTATGACAATTTAAAGCTACAAGATAAAACCGGTGTTTTAGATGGTAAAATTTGGGATCCCAATTCCAATGGAATTGCTGATTATAGCGATGGCGATTTTGTGGATATTTTTGGTGAGGTAGTTAGCTTTAATAATAATCTGCAACTTAATATTAAACAACTGCGAGTAGCTCATGAAGATGAGTATACACCAGCCGATTATATGCCAACTTCGGAAAAAGATCCAGAAATCATGTATGAGGAAATTATCGGTTTTGTAGAAGAAATCGAAAATCCTTATTTAAGTCAAGCGGTAAAATATTACTTTGTCGATGACGAGGAGTTTATAAAGGTCTTTAAAGGACACTCGGCGGCAAAAACGGTACATCATGGTTTTGCCGGAGGCTTATTAGAGCATACCCTAGGAGTTTTAAAGTTTTGCCGTTATATGCTAGGTGCTTATCCCATTCTTAAAAAGGACTTGCTTTACGCGGCAGCTCTCTTTCATGATATCGGAAAGGTGAAAGAACTTTCTGATTTTCCGGAAAATGATTACACCGATGAAGGCCAATTATTAGGTCACATTATTATTGGCGTAGAAATGATTAATAAAGCCATTGATTCAATTGAAGGATTTCCACCAGTTGTGGCCAATGAATTAAAACACTGTGTCCTTGCTCATCACGGCGAACTGGAATATGGCTCACCTAAAAAACCAGCACTAGCTGAGGCCTTTGCCTTAAACTTTGCGGATTGCACGGATGCTAGAATGCAAACCCTAACAGAACTTTTTAAAGGCAAAGAAGGCAATGAGTGGTTAGGCTATAATCGTTTATTTGAATCAAACATTAGAAGGACCATCTAAGATGAAAAAAAATGAGATTGTTACACTTACAATTGAAGATATTGGTATTAATGGAGAAGGGATAGGGAAAGTAATGAACTATCCCCTTTTTATAAAGGATGCAATTGTTGGCGATAAGATTAAAGCTAGAGTGATAAAAGCCAAGAAAAACTACGGCTATGGCCGAATCGAAGAGATTATCGAACCTTCTAAGGACCGTGTCGTGCCCCCTTGTTTCATTGCCGAAAAATGTGGAGGTTGTCAAATCCAGGCGCTTTCTTATGAAAAACAATTGGAATTTAAATACAATAAAGTTAAACAAAATTTAAAGCGCATTGGACAAGTAAAAGAAGAAGTGCTAGATCTTGTCATGGAAGACATTCGCGGGATGAAGGAACCTTTTCGCTATCGCAATAAGGCTGCCTATCCCATTGGCAGAAACAAAGAAGGTAAATTAATGGCCGGTTTTTATGCGGGACGTACGCACTCCATTATTCCGGTAGAAGATTGCCTAGTAGGTCAAGAAGTAAATAAAGAAATTTTAAAAACAATTTTAACTTTCATGCAGAATCACCAGATTGAGCCTTATAATGAACAGACCCAAAAAGGCGTACTTCGTCACGTCCTTATTCGCTACGGTGAAGCTACCGGTGAAATTATGGTTTGTCTTATTATCAATGCCAAGTCTTTAAAAGATAGCGATAAATTAGTAGTAGAATTACAAAAGATCGCGGGAATAAAAAGCATTTCCCTTAATATTAACCGGGAAAATACCAATGTAATTATGGGGGAGAAAACCCTTACTTTGTGGGGATCCCCGACCATTACCGACTATATTGGCGAGGTGAAATTTCAAATTTCGCCTAAGTCCTTTTACCAAGTAAACCCGGCACAAACCAAGGTGCTCTATGACTTAGCACTAGAAATGGCCGATCTTAGCGGGAAGGAAACGGTCTGGGATTTATATTGCGGTATCGGCACCATTTCTTTGTTCTTATCTAAAAAAGCAAAAATGGTCTACGGCGTGGAAATTGTACCCCAAGCCATTGCCGATGCCAAGGAAAATGCCAGAATTAATCAGATTGAAAATGCTAAGTTCTTTGTGGGAAAAGCCGAAGAAGTAGTACCAAGAGAACAGGAAAAATATGGGAGAGCAGAAGTAATTGTGGTGGATCCACCAAGAAAAGGGCTAGATGAAACTTTAATTGCGACTATGGCTCAGATGAGTCCGGACCGGATTGTCTATGTTAGCTGTGATTCAGCAACCATGGCAAGAGATGTGGCGCTCTTAAGCGAAAAAGGCTATGAACTAAAAAGAGTAGTACCAGTGGATCAGTTTCCCCAGACGGTGCATGTTGAGACGGTAGTATTGATAACACGCAATATATAGTGGTTTACAAAAGAGGGCAATCAATATATTGTGTTCTTGCTCATTTTATAAGCATAAATTGCCTACTTATCATAAATGTGAAATTGTGATATAATTAGGCTAAATAAGACGAGGAGGTGAACTGATGGATTCAAAGATTTGGTATATCCCGGCAAAGAATGACCGTTTGGAAAAGAAGGTTGGAATATATTGCAGGGTTAGTACAAATGAAAAAGAACAGCTTTATAGCCTTGCAGCACAGATTTCTGCTTTGACAAGAGCGGTTGCGAATGTCGGTCAATGGAGACTGGCAGATGTATTCATCGATATCGCATCAGCGAAGGGAGAAATTCCTCGACGTGAATTTGAAAGACTGCTCCGAGAATGTGAAGCTCACAACATCTCTGTCGTTCTAACAAAAAGCATCAGCAGGTTTGGCAGGGATACCGTTGAGACACTTTCTGCGCTTAACAGATTGAAGGCAGTAGGAGTCAGAGTAATATTTGAACAGGAGAATCTGGATACCGATGAGGTTGACAGTAACCTCATGATTTCGGTGATGGAATCTTTTGCTCAGGCTGAAAATGAGAGCAGAAGCGAAAATATCCGCATGGGACTTGCCATGAAAGCAGCAAATGGAACATCTGGATTATACAAGCGAAAGCTGTACGGTTATGCAAAAAATGAAAATGGCGAACTTGTAATTGACAATGAGCAGGCTAAAGTTGTTCGAGATATTTTCCGTTGGTTCCTTGATGGTGCAAGTGTACTTGGAATCATTAAAAAGTTGTCAGAAGCAGGCATACCGTCTCCTGCCGGTAAGGAACAATGGAATAAGCGAGCGATAGAGAAAATGCTTGAAAATGAGAAGTACACGGGTACAGTCTCGCTTTTGGACTCTGCAACACATGAATACGAATTTCAGATGAAAGAATGTCATCCGCCGATTATAACGGAGAGTGAGTTCAGGGCTGTTCAGGAAGAAAAGAAAAAAAGAAGCAACATCGTTACAGATGATGATGGAACGCGGCGTAGCAATAAGAAATATAGTTCGAAGAGGAAATCATAAGCTGGTGGGGAAATTATGAAGTTAAGATTTAAGAGAAAACAAATAATAATAGTGATAATTCTCGCTTTTTTGGCATTAGTCGTCGGTTGGACGGTCTGGGGAAACCTAACGATAGGCACAACACATTACGAGATTGCTTTTGAAAATTTACCGAGCTCGTTTGAAGGATATAAAATCGCACAGATATCTGATTTACACAATGCAAAGTTTGGAGAAAATAATGCGAGAATCATTGAAATCTTGCATGAGGAAAATCCGGACATGATTGCGATCACCGGAGACTTGATTGATTCAAATCGAACCGATATTGATATCGCAGTACAGTTTATGCAGCAGGCTGTCCACATTGCTCCATGTTATTATGTAACTGGTAATCACGAAGCATGGATTGGTGAAGACTATCAACAATTAGAGAAAAAAATGATAGATGTGGGGGTCAGAATCCTTCATGATGAGGTGATGCCGATATATAAGGATGGAGAGAGCATCCAACTCATAGGACTGGACGACCCAGATTTTACTGACAGGGATGCCGTGGTGCAAGATAGTATGTTGGATTCCAAACTTAAAAACCTTAAACTACAAGATGGATTTAAACTTCTTTTATCGCATCGACCTGAGACAGTTCATTCCTATGTTTCAACGAATGTGGATTTAGTACTCAGCGGGCATGCACATGGAGGACAGTTCAGGATGCCGTTTATTGGAGGTATAGTGGCCCCAAATCAAGGCCTGTTCCCAGAATACGATGCTGGAGTTTTTGATGAAAGAGGAACGACTATGGTAGTTAGCAGAGGAATTGGAAACAGTATCATTCCGGTTAGGCTAAATAATCGTCCTGAAATTGTGATTGTAAAGTTGCAACCGAAATCCTGATAAATTCAAGTTTGCTACGTGCTAAAATAGCAAATAGCCTACTTATGTGAGACAACAGATTATATGTCATCATTCTTCCAGTAATGAGAAAAAGCCTGAAAAATCAACGATTTTCATTGTTTTTGGACTTGTTTCCGAAATAACCTAAGTATCACATGTCGAGACGGTAGTATTGCTGTCAAAGGTTGAAAAATAAGAGTATAATAGTGCTTGATATAAAGGGATTTCCGTGATTTTGAACTCGTATTCAAGTTGAGTTCCAGGTCACGGATTCTTTTATTGTAAGAACATATCTAAAACCGTAAAAACACAAGGTTGTGTGGATGTTATTACTTTTTGGCTACTGAGTTGACGAAATTACTGTCAAAAAGGTGGCGAGTGGATAAAATTACTGTAAAAATGGGGTTGAGTTGATAGGATTATTGGTATAACCTTTTTCAAGTTTGCATTGAAAACGACTTTACTAAATGCTCTATATATGCTATAATAACGCTATATAAATGGAGAGGGGGTTTTGCCGTGGATTTATGTGAAGCAATTAAAGATATCAGAAGGAAGTGCCTTTTAAATCAAACAGAATTTGCGAAGAAGTTAGGTGTTTCGTTCTCTACAGTTAACCGTTGGGAAAACCATAAAGCAATTCCTAATTATCAGGCATTAAAAAAAATTAAAGATTTCTGCGACAAAAACAACTTACCTTTTGATATTGACACAAAGGTATGGGAGGAGAAAGAATGAAAATAATAAGCTTATTTAGTGGCTGCGGAGGTTTGGATTTAGGATTTGAAAGAGCCGGCTTTGAAATTCCTGTTGCAAATGAATTTGATAAAACTATATGGGATACATTCAAGGTCAACCATCCTAAAACCAAGTTAATAGAAGGAGATATCCGACAAGTCACAAAAAGTGATATAGCACAGTACTTAGACGGTGAAGTTGACGGAATCATAGGCGGTCCTCCTTGCCAATCATGGTCGGAGGCAGGTTCGCTTAGAGGAATCGAAGATGAGAGAGGGCAGCTTTTCTTTGACTATATAAGAATTTTGAAAGAATTCAAACCTAAGTTCTTCTTGGCAGAGAACGTGAGTGGTATGCTTTCGAATAGACATTCAGAAGCAGTACAGAACATATTGAAGTTGTTTGAAGGGGCTGGATATGATGTCTCAATTACAATGGTAAATGCTAAGGACTAT
>DXHJ01000047.1 GCA_019113475.1 Candidatus Dorea intestinavium
TTTATTATTATAGCATATTATTAGTTTGAACGAATAATACCTATAATACTATTTGTATTAGATAATAACTTCTTAGATTAGTATAATTAAAGAAAGTTAATGAAAGAGTAGGAAAGGATAAGGATAATGATTGATTTAAGAAGTGACACACTGACTTTACCATCAAAAGAAATGCTGGCAACCATCGCAACCGCGCAATTAGGAGATGATGGTCGTACTCATGACTTTGGTAGAGGTGAGGATTTAACTGTTAACAAGTTAGAAGATTTAGCAGCTCAAATAACTGGGAAAGAAGCCGGGGTTTTATTTCCCACTGGAACAATGGGAAACTCAGCTGCCGTACTAGCCTTTTGTCAACCCGGAGATAAAGTATTGGTCGATGAACAACAACACATGTATCTTAGTGAAAAGGTTTTATTCGATAAAAGTTTTGGCCAACTCGAAGCCATAAAATATCAGCATAACGAAAAAGGAATTCCTTCTCTTGCGGATATCGAAAAACAGCTTAACGAAAACGATATAAAACTTTTATGTATAGAAAATACCCATAATTTTTCTGGTGGTGCTTGCATTCCTCCAGAACATATGAAAGCAATTTATGAGTTGGCGCATCAACATCATGTTCCAGTTTTTATGGATGGGGCAAGAATGTTTAATGCTGCAGTATCTATGGAAGTTGAACCTCACAAGCTTTGCAGTTATGTTGATGCGGTTATGTTTTGTATTTCTAAAGGTTTAGGTGCTCCAGTCGGATCATTAGTCTGTGGTTCTCAAGACTTTATCTTAAAAGTTCGTAGTAAACGAAAAATGTTAGGTGGATCCATGCGTCAAGCAGGCATTATTGCCGCCCCTGGGATTTATGCTCTAGAGCATAACGTAACTCGTTTAAAAGAAGATCATGAGAATGCCAAGCATGCTGCTAGCTTGCTTACTGGTTTAACTAACACTCATATAATTGGTGCGGTAGACAGTAATATTTTGGTTCTCGATGTTAATGATTTAGGTCTAACCCCACAAGAATATTGCCAAAAAGCACAAGAACATGGGCTTCTAATCAAGCCTGTCTTAAAAGATAAGATTCGATTAGTGTTTTATAAAGGCATTACAAAAGAAGATGCTACTGCTGCTGCTAAAATCATTTGCGACTTAGACCGCTATAACAAATAAAAGGAGAATAAGGATGAAAATAAAAGGAAAAAAGATTGGGATGTCCACGCAGATTTTTGTTGCTATGCTAGCTGGTGCTGCCATGGGTATTATTGTTGGCAAACCAATGACTCAGGTCGGATTCATTGGCGACATCTGGCTAAATTGCATTAAAATGATTGTTGTACCTATGGTCCTTGCAACTATCATAAATGGTGTGGTCTCCCAAAAAGATATCAAAACATTAGGAAGAATTAGCTTTAGGATTTTTTCTTATTATATTGCAACTACATTGGTAGCTTGTGCTATCGGTATAGCAGTTACCAGTTTTCTAAAGCCAGGACATTTAGCTAACTTTTCTGATATGAAATCCATGGATATTAGTGGCGATGCTAGCATTACCGTGGCTGACTTTTTTACGGGCATGTTTTCTTCCAACATGATTCAGACCTTTTCCGAAGGTAATATTTTACAAACTGTTATTATTGCCATCCTTCTTGGTGTTGCCATTTTACGTATAAAAGATACTGAACGTAGAGAAAAAGCCATTCACGCAATGCAAGTTTTTAATGATATGATTTTTTCCCTTATCAATATGATTATGATAGTTTCTCCTATTGGTGTATTTTTCTTAATGGCTGAAACCTTCGGAAAATATGGAATCGGTGTTTTTGCCAGCATGGCTAGTTTAATTGGTACCTACTACCTTGCTTGCTTACTCCATGTATTACTAGTATATGGTATGGTTTTATGGGTAACTGCTGGTATCAATCCTTTTAGTTTCTTAAGGAAAAGTGTGGATTTATGGGTATACACTCTTTCAACTTGTTCAAGTGTTGCCGCTATTCCTATTAGCATTCGTGTAGCTAAAGAAAAGTTTAACGTACCCGAAAAAATTTCTGGCTTTACTATTCCTCTTGGCTCACAAATGAACTACGATGGAAGTGTTATTTTATATGGTTGTGTTATCCTCTTTATTAGCCAGTCTCTAGGCCTCCCGGTAAGTTTAGGAACTATGATTAAAATCGTGCTTATGTCTGCTATCCTTTCTACTGGTGGTGGTGGAATTCCAGGCAGTGGTATCGTTAAATTATTAGTTATGGTAACTGCTTTTGGCCTACCTACTGAAATTGTTGGTGTTGTTGCTGCATTCTACCGCTTATTCGATATGGGCACCACAACTTGCAACTGTTTAGGTGACTTAGCTGGAACCGTCTTTGTTAATAAACTAGAAGAACGTACCCTAAAGAAAAAGTCAGCTTAAGTAATTGACAAATATAGTTATTTCAAAAGGCTATGACAGTAAAAATATTGTCATAGCCTTTTTTTACCCCTTTGTCTTGTCTTTCTTTCTCAACCTTGCTTCTATAAATTCAAAACTTTATACTAAAAGATAGGTTTATTATAGAAACATAACTTTCGAAAGGTAGGATTTATTATGATTTATTATTTTTCAGGTACGGGAAATTCATTATATGTAGCACAAGAATTAGCAAAATCAACTGGTGATGAAATCTGCTCCATTGCCGAAATACTAAAAGGAAAAGCTCTGCCAGCGTCAAATGGTATTACAGGAATTGTCTTTCCCATTTATGCTTGGACTCTTCCTAAAATAGTAAAGGATTTCCTACATACCCAAAAACTAGCAAGTGGCTATTTTTATGCAGTCGCAACTTGCGGCGGCAGTTGTGGCAAAGCTATGAAACACTTGGAAAAAGAAGCAAATAGAAAACTAGATGCCGCTTTTTCTCTTGCTATGCCAAACAACTATATCATCGGCGGCGACGTGGATACGAAAGAAAATGAAGCCAAAAAATTAGCAGCTGCTAAAGAGGCCCTCCCTAAAATTGCGGCGGTAATAAAGAAACAAAAAGCCGGAGTTTATCACGTGGTTGAAGGTTCTATGGCTGGTGTTCTCTCCGGCGTTGTAGCTCCTATTTTCCATAAAGTAGCCACTTCACCCAAGCCTTTTTACGCTGAAGATAGCTGTGATTCTTGTGGCAAATGTGCCAGAGTATGTCCGACGCAAAATATTATCGTGAAAGGAAAACCTTCTTGGGGAGATAATTGTACAACCTGTTTTGCTTGTATGCACTATTGTCCACAAAAGGCCATTCAAAGAGGAAAAGGCACAAAGACCAAAGGTCGTTATGTCAATCCTAACGTCCAAGTAAAATATAATTTTAAGAGCTTGTAAGTTTGACAGCTTAAAAATACCGTTTTATATTATGAATAATTACGATATAAAAAGGAGGATCTTACAATGAATTTAGTTTATGAAAATCTCTATCAGGTAAGCACTTATGTCCCACCGATTGATTTATCTTTTAATCAGTATCTCCTAAAAGGTGAACAGCCTTTATTAGTTCATACCGGAAGTGCACAACAAGCACCCCTACTACTTTCTAAATTAATAGAAGAATTAGGGGAGCAAAAGTTAAGTTTTATTTTCATCTCCCACTTTGAGTCGGATGAGTGCGGCGGTCTTTCTCTTATTTTAAAAGAATATCCAGAAGCAATTGTGCTTTGTTCAGAAATAACTAAACGCCAATTTGATGGCTTTGGTATCGAAATAAACGCCAAGGTTGTAAAACCAAATGATACTTTCGCTAGCGATTCTTATGAGCTGGAATTCATAAGTTATCCTTCGGAAATGCATTTGTGGGAAGGTCTTCTGGTTTTTGAGCGCAAAAGAAGAATTTTCTTTAGTAGTGATTTAATGATGAATTTTGGCAAATCAGAGGGTCAAGTATTAAAAAGAGATTGGCACTTAGAAGTAGAGCATATTAGCGAAATGCAAGTTCCCGATTCCGAGAAAAGAGCACTTTTAAAAGAAACTTTATTAAAATTAAACCCCGCTTTTATTGCCACTGGTCATGGTCCTTGTCTAGATTTACAAAAAGAAAACATCAGTGAAAAGTTACGAGAAGTTATTCAGACTCCTCCTGATGCAGCTTTTACTATTATTACTACGGGAAAAGCCGGAGCACATGCGGTAAATTCTTGGAATAGTTATATTCGAATTAGTAAAAATCAAGAATTGTTAGTTCCTGTTGGTAGAATGCACCAAACCGAGGAAAATCTTCGCGCTAACAGTGAGGTTATGCTTACCATTAGCAACCGGGAAGTCCAAGGCTTGTCTTATAAAGGTACCGGTTTTCTAATTCAAGGTCATGCCAACATGGTTACAAGTGGAGAAAACTATGACTTAATTAAAGAGAACTCTCCTTGGGCTAGAGCGGCTCTAGTAATTTCTATTTCTTCTTTAGAACAAACTTTATAAAACAAGAAAGACGTTATAATCATGACTAGTTCTTGATTATAACGTCTCATTTTTATATAATTTTTATTTTATCAGCATCTTCTTCATCATAAAGATAGATCCATAGTCGCTCTTTCGCCCATTCTGCGCAAAAGATTGTTTTTACATCTTCGATATTTTCTTTCTCTAAAAGGTCCATTAGCCACTTTTCATCTTTGCCTATTTCCTCTAGTGCAAACTGGTGAATAACTCCTTGATCGACTAAAATAACTGCTAATTCTTTGCCGTCTCCTTTTAGATGATAACTAATACTACCATTTGGCTCTACATAAAGGCTTTCAATTTGATGAACTCCTTGTACTCCTTTTGCTCGCAGTAAAGATTCCAACTCTTTATTCGAAATATTGGCTTTTTTAAAGCCCGCTGGCAAAAGCCGCCCTTCTTCAATAAGGGCAATGGGGATGCCATCAATGAGATTTTTAAGCGTTGATGACTTCTGTTTCACAATGCGAATAAAGAAAAGTATAATCATCCAGATAACAATAAACACTGCCGAATCAATCACTTTAATGTCTGTATTTAATAGGGTGGTTCCAGCGACAGCACCAACAACCATATTTCCGATACTGTCAAAGGCCGTTGTGGGTGCTAATTGTTTTAATCCCGATAAGCGCGTGTAGATTAATAATAAAAAGATAGTAACGATTAACTTCTTAAAAATTTCCGCGTAGTAGAGAAAATCCATAATTAGTATACCCCCTTATGCTTTTTCTTTATTTTATCATAAAAATAGCGAGGCGGCTAATAATACCGTCTCGCTATTTTCGCTTTTAGTGATTTGAACAACTATGTCCTTCTCCGTGATGACCATGGCCGCCACAGCTATGACCCTCGCCGTGATGATTTTCATCATGATGGCTACAAGCTACGTCGGGGTTAAAGGAAAGGTTTCCTGCCAAGAAGTCTGCTACTGCTTGATCCGCATCAGCAGTCACCCCGCCATAAAGCTCAATTCCGGCTTCGGCTAAGGCTCTTTTAGCACCATCACCAATACCACCGCAGATTAATACATCTACGCTACATTTCTTTAAAATATCTGCCAATGCACCATGGCCGCTGCCATTGGTATTAACGGTTGTCATAACTTGAACTTTGCCATCTTCCACATCATATAATTTAAATTGTTCTGTGTGTCCAAAATGTTGGAACACTTTTCCATCTTCATACGCTACTGCTATTCTCATAATATTATCTCCTTTTTTTCCACAATCTTTTCCACAAACTTCAACGTTTCCTCCCTCAATTTTAAGGGGCCTACTTTCAACAATGCAACTAGCAAGAATCTTTCTAGCATTGGCATAAATTGCCTGAATAGTCGTGCGAGCTACATTCATCTGTTTTGCACAATCTTCTTGCGTAAATCCCGCATAGTCAATCAGACGAATCACCTCATATTCATCGAGTGTCATAATAAGGGGATTTCCGCTCCTTTGACAAGGCTTAAAACTATTACACCTAGGATGAGCACATATTCTCCTGTGTTTTACAGGTCTTGGCATTTTTTCACCTCTTTTATAATTAATCTATTAAAAGCATTTCTGCTACTATAATACAAAAGTTATTGACATATGTCAATAACTTTTGCTTTTTTATTCTAGTAACTGCAATTGCTTATGAAACTCTTCCTGCGAATCTCTCTTTTGATATTCCTTAAAAACAAGCCCATCTTTCATAAATAAAGCTCTTTCACAAAAACTACCCATAAAAGGGTCATGGGTTACCATAATAATCGTTTTCCCCCAGTCTTTATTAATATGTTCTAAGGCATCTATTACTATTTTTCCTGAGATAGAGTCGAGATTTCCAGTTGGTTCATCGGCCATAATAACTTCGGGATCATTAATCAATGCTCTACAAATAGCCACTCTTTGCTGCTCGCCTCCTGATAGTTCATAAGGATATTTTTTTAATAAAGAAGCGATGCCAAATTGTTTGGCCAATGCGTTAGCCTTTTCTTTCATCTTTTTTGGATCTGCCTTATCAAGTATCAAGTTAAGAACCTCTTGCCTTTGGGGCAAATAAATAGAAGAAACAAATTCTAAAGCCACCAAGGCACCCACTATAATAATGGGAGCCTTTATATCATAGCCTTGAAACCCCGACAGGCCCAACATATAAAGAGCTTCACTCCAGCGCATCAAGGTTTTAATTAGCTCCGTTTTTTTTAAAATAAGGAGCAAAGCATAAATTCCATATAAAAGAGCGGTAAGAGGGACAAAGTACAAAAATAGATAACCTACATAGATATATTCTCCATCGGGAATAAACTTTACAATCTCCTTTTTATTATTTGGCAAACAGCTTAGCAAATAAGTCATTTTGTTGATCAAGGTGAACCACATAGCCAATTGGCACCTTATTTTTTGTTGCTTCAATCACTTTCTTTGCTCCTTCTTCGCCAAAAGCACCACACAGTTCAATGCAATCTACCCCATCCGCATAAAGCTCTTTGGCTACCGCACAGGCTTCCTCTATATTTTTAACGCCAATAATTTGCGCTCTATTTTGATGAATGCTTGCTTTATCGATTTCCTTATCAAAACAACCCATGATTATATATGCAAATCTCATTTCATTGTCCTCCTTTTATTTTCATCTTATTATTTATTCAACAATCACACTAATTTCTTCCAAAGGTTTTCTTCCGGGACTTTTATGAGCTGTATCTGCCGGAATACCAAGAGGCATCATGGAGGCAAAAAAGTAGCCTTCCTCTTTTAACCCTAATTCTAATTTTGCATAAGCCTCTATTTCTTTATTGGCATAATTTGCACTAGTTAGCCAACAACTTCCATAACCCAAATTCGTTGCCATTAGCATCATGTTTTCGATTGCTGCTCCAACTGATTGCATCCCTGGGCTTGACTGATTCATTAATTCTTCTAAAACGCTCTCTTCTTCACCATAAAGTTTCATTTCTTCATAACCAGTAGGGATGTACTGCTGAGCAAAAATCAAAACTAGAACCGGAGCATCTTTTACATAAAGAGTAAAGTTTTGACAAAACTTTATAAAGCGCTCACCCTTTTTTGCATCTACCGCACTAATCTTTTTCGCAATTTCTTGATTCTTCTTCGCAATAATTTCTACAACTTTATTTAGTTTTTCTTTGTTTTTAATAGCCACAAAAAACCAATTTTGCATATTTTTTCCTGAAGGTGCTAATCTTCCCGCTTCTAATATTTTCTGAATTTCTTCATTACTAATTGGTTCATCTTTATATTTTCTAATACTTTGTCTTTTTTCAATTGCTTCTTTTAATTCCATCTTATCTACCACCTTTCCTCTTCTTCCTATTTTAGCATATTTGATCATCGTCTGCGTTAGAGTGTGAAAGTAAAGTGTCTAATTGTACAAAATGTCTTCTCTATATTAACTTATTAGCTCTAAAGTTTATTGTTTCTTATTAATTTTTATAAGGTTTTTATAATTTTCTTTGATTGCATTCGCGAAAGTACAAGAATTTTGGAAACCTTGATAACATATTGACATTCTTATCATATATTGTATAGTTTTCTTATAAGGACATAATAAAGACATGTCCATAAAGGAGGAAAAATCATGCACAAAGTAACAGATTATTTAAAACTGGCAAATAGCCCACTTATGTGGCTTGGCGCAGCTATTGCAGTTGGGATTGTAGTCTTTCAATCCATCTTATTTTTCAGAAAGTCTCTTCGCGCCGCAAAAGAAATCGGTATTGACAAAAAGCAAGTTGATTTAGCGATTAAAAGTAGCGCCATTGCTTCTATTGGACCTTCTATGGTTATTCTTATTACCATGGTTTCTCTAATTGTTTCTATGGGAGCTCCCGTTTCATGGATGCGACTTTCTTTTATAGGTTCCGTTAACTACGAAGCTATGGCTGCTGGTTTTGGTGCACAGGCTATGGGACGTACTCTAGAAAACTTAGATCCTACTGCTTTTGCTTGCGGTGTCTGGGTTATGATTTGTGGTTCTCTTGGTTGGTTAATCTTTACTTTCTTATTTACCGACAAAATGGAAAAAGTAAATAAGATTATGTCAAAAGGTAGACCAAAGATGATTCCAATTATTTCATCTGGCGCTATGCTTGGTGCTTTCGCAAACCTTGCTGCTGGTAACTTCTTCTCTAAAGAAGGAAACTTTGCTTTTGGTGGCGCACCTGCTATTGCATCAATCAGTGGTTGTCTCTTAATGATGTTTTTAACAAAATTATCAAGAGATAAATCTATTACTTGGTTACGTGAATGGGCTTTTGCTATTGCTATGTTTAGTGGAATGCTTGTTGGTTACCTTTGGAATAATTTAATGTAGAGGAGAATAAAAGAATGGAAAACAAATCATATTATTCAAAAACTTACATACCAAATATCATAAAATGGGGTAAGGCTACTATGTTACTTGGTATTCTTACTAGCTTTTTACCAGCCCTTGTGATTTCATTTGTTTATGGTTACATGCCACCTATTTCAGCAATTATTGCTGGTACCATTTCACAAATCAGTGTTAGTGGTGCATTTTACATCGTTGAACCTATTTCCTACTTCCCAATTTTAGGAATTCCTGGAACTTACCTAACTTTCTTATCCGGAAACACTTCTAACATGCGTGTTCCTTGTTCTTCTGTTGCTCAAGAAGCAGCAGGTGTAGAAATGGGTACTGAAAAGGGTTCTGTTATCTCAACCATTGGTATTGCTGTTTCAATTCTTGTAAACGTAGCAATCCTTACTGCTGGCGCTATTGGTGGTAACGTACTAATTGGCCTGATGCCAGCCGGCGCAAAAGAAGCGCTTACCTTTTTACTTCCAGCTCTTTACGGTGCTGTTTTTGGTCAATTCGCTGTTTCTAGACCAAAACTTGCTGTTGTTGCCGTAATTATCGCTTTTGGTATGAACTGGTTATTATTAAATGGTTTCCTTGGCTTCTTACCAGGAACACCATCTTACGCTGTAATCTTAGTATCTGTCTTTGGTTCCATCTTTGCTGGAAAATTAATTTACAAAAAAGAATTAGCAGAACCAGACAAGAAGGAGGAGTAAATATGCTCTCACGTGAACGTTTAGAAAAAACATTTTTAGATATGGTTCGTGTCTATAGCCCTTCAAAAAATGAAGCGGCTATGGTCACTTGGTTAGAACACTACTTAACTAGTAGACATATCGAGTACAAAAAGGACAATGCCGGTGCTGCCTATGGCGGCAACGGTTGTAACTTAGTCGCTTATATTCCTGGAACTTTAAAAGGAATGCCCATTGGTTTTATGGCTCACACCGATGTAATTGAGCCTTGTGATAATATTTTACCAGTTAAAGAGGGAAACATCATAAAAACTGATGGCACCACTACTCTTGGTGGCGATGATAAAGGTGGTATTGCTGCTATCCTTGAAGCTTTAGAAGACATTCTTGAAAGTAAA
This sequence comes from Candidatus Dorea intestinavium, assembly GCA_019113475.1. Classification (GTDB taxonomy): domain Bacteria; phylum Bacillota; class Clostridia; order Lachnospirales; family Lachnospiraceae; genus Aequitasia; species Aequitasia intestinavium. Next base: position 9,867 of record DXHJ01000047.1, read on the forward strand.
AAAGAACATCGTGATATTTACCTAGGATTTTCTTGTTCCGAAGAACTTAGTATGATGGGAACAAAAAACATGGATTTATCCATTCTTCCTTGTAAAGATCTTATTATTCCTGATGGTACCGGTGAAGCGGGAATTATCGCTTACAAGGCGCCCGCAATGTATGCGATTAAAATGACCTTTATTGGTAAAAAAGCTCATGCCGGCATTGAACCGGAAAAAGGCATTAATGCTATTGTGGTAGCAAGTAAAGCAATTAGTAAGATGCACATTGGCCGTATGGACGCCGAAACTACTGCTAACTTAGGTGAAATTAAAGGTGGTGCTGCTACTAATGTTGTTACTGATCTCGTAACTGTAACTGCAGAAATAAGAGCTCATGATATGGATAAACTTGAAAGCGAAAAAATCCATATGGAAAACTG
>DXHJ01000048.1 GCA_019113475.1 Candidatus Dorea intestinavium
AAAAATGTATATTTTTGTATAGGGTATTTGAATATGCGGCGTCTTGTCATTACAAACCCACGTTTCAACCAACAGAATATAAGGTTGAAGATGCTATTGAATATTATCTGGCAGAAGCATTACTGTATAACCCAAATCCTTTATACTATATAAGATTTTCTAACAGAAAGGTTATAATAAATAATTTTTTTACGGTTCTTAAAAAGGAAGCAAGAAAAATACTTATTGAGTGGGATAACAATCCTTTTCTAAGCAACAAAACGAGAGGAGAAATCATATATTTAACAGGACGTAATTTTACTGCTCATGGTGGCAACGGAGAACGTAATATGCAATATGATTATGATAAAAACTACTTGCATATTAACAACATAAATATAATGCTAGAGTTGATTGCACGTTATGTCATTGAATTGTTGAATCCAAATATAAGGAAAATAGTTACGCCTAAGACACAATATTATTTGCAAAAATATAATTATTATATTGAAGATAGATTAAACTAATATACTCAGTCATTATAAGTATTTAGATATATGTGTAGTGGTATTTACATAACGAAAACGAAAAGCACACGATTTTTCTATTTTTGAAGGGGATTTTATCGAATGGGAAGTAACTAATAGGATGTACAGCCTGCCCATGTCATGATTAAGTAGACGCAGCAAATTGTCTTGCTACCAAATGTATTATTAACATACAAGGAGCAAAATTGCACATTAAAAAGTTTCCAATTATGTTAGTCTAAAAACTGATAAATTTCAATTTAAAGATGAGATTATAGGTGTAATCTCGTAATTGAAGTTAAAAAACTTTGTATAATTATATTAGTAATATATCACTGAGCCTTGCACTAACGTGTAGGGCTTTTTTAATGCAGAAAAAGAAAGCGAGGTAAGAAGAAGCTATGGTAAAAAAGAAAATACCAATCATAGAAGAAGAGAAAATCAAAACCTTTGTAGATATGATTGCCCCATCCATCATCAAATTCAACACAGATCATTTTATCTGTGGCAATACCTATAGGTGTGTATGGGCACTTCGTGAATATCCCACAAGTACCAATGAACAAGCAATTCTTCGTCATCTTGGAGAAAAAGATGGAGTAACTCTTAGAATCTATACAAGGCAAGTAACCCCCAATGAGGAAAAGAAAATCATCCATAATGCAGCAAATAAAAACAGGATGAATACAGCAAATACAAATGATTTACAACAGACTGTAACAGCAGAAAGCAACTTACAAGATGTTGTTGCCCTTGTATCAACTATGCATAGAAACAGAGAGCCGCTCCTTCATTGTGCAGTATATATTGAACTTACTGCAAGTGATTATGATAGCTTGAAACTGCTACAGACCGATGTATTAACAGAGCTTGTGCGTTCTAAGCTAAATGTAGATAGGCTTATGCTTAGGCAACAGCAAGGTTTTCTTTGTGTTGGTCCAACAGGAAGAAATGTATTTGGTAGTCAATACGAAAGAGTACTTCCAGCATCCTCAGTTGCAAACCTATATCCTTTTAATTATTCAGGCAAGACCGATAGTAACGGATTTTATTTAGGCAGAGATAAATTTGGTTCTAATATTCTCGTGGATTTTGATAAAAGAGATGATGATAAAACAAATCCTTGTATCCTTATTCTTGGTAATTCGGGACAAGGGAAAAGTTATTTATTAAAGCTAATATTATGTAATATCTTAGAATCAGGAAAGAATGTTATATGTTTGGATCCAGAGCATGAGTATGTGGAACTTGCAGAAAATATAGGTGGATGCTTTGTAGATTTAATGAGTGGAGAGTATATGATAAATCCACTAGAACCAAAGACTTGGGATGAAGGAGGAAGCCCACAGGACAAAGATGCTCCCCTTGCATTTAGACAAGCGACAAAGCTAAGTCAGCATATTAGTTTTTTAAAAGACTTCTTTAGGTGCTATAAAGATTTTGATGATAGGCATATTGATGTCATTGAGATTTTGCTAGGAAAACTCTACACCAAATGGAACATCAGTGATAGTACAAATTTCAGTAGATTAGAATCTGCTGATTATCCTATTCTTTCAGACCTTTATACGTTAATAGAGGAAGAATATAAAGGTTATGACAAGGGAAAATATCAGCTATACACTGCAGAATTATTACAGGAGATCTTACTTGGACTTCATTCTATGTGCCAAGGTGCAGAAAGCAAATTTTTCAACGGACATACCAATATAACCTCCAATCGATTTATTGTATTTGGCGTAAAAGGGTTATTACAGGCTAGTAAAAATGTAAAGAACGCATTGCTATTTAATGTATTATCCTTTATGTCAGATAAGCTATTAACAGAAGGAAACACTGCAGCTGGAATAGATGAACTATATTTGTTCCTAACAAATCTAACTGCAATAGAATATATACGTAACTTTATGAAGCGAGTGCGAAAGAAAGAATCAGCAGTAATACTTAGCAGTCAAAACCTTGAGGACTTCAATATTGAAGGTATTAAGGAGCTGACTAAACCGCTGTTTTCTATCCCAGTACACGCTTTTTTATTTAACGCAGGAAATATTGATAAACAGTTTTATATGGATACCTTACAGCTTGAAGAATCAGAATACAATCTTATTAAATTTCCACAGCGAGGGGTCTGCCTATATAAATGTGGTAACGAAAGATATAATTTGGCTGTCCATGCTCCAGCATATAAAGAAAAATTATTTGGAAAGGCAGGTGGAAGGTAA
>DXHJ01000049.1 GCA_019113475.1 Candidatus Dorea intestinavium
CCGAATGAAGTGTTCATAAGATTATGAAAATTTGGGTGGTACCGCGGGTAATATACTCGTCCCTTTTAGGGACGAGTTTTTTTAATACAAAAAAAGAAAGGAATTGCTGTAATGAAAGAAAAGTTAGAACAAATAAGAGACGAGGCAATTGCTCTTGCCAAAAAGGCAAGTGACATGAATACGTTAAATGACGTTAAAGTTAAATATCTTGGTAAAAAAGGTGAACTAACTAGTGTACTAAAAAGTATGAAAGATGTTCCCAAAGAAGAGCGACCCAAAGTAGGTCAAATGGTAAATGAAACCAGAGAAGAAATTGAAAATATTTTAGAAGAAATTAAAACTTCTATTGAAACAGAATTAAGAGAAGCAAAGTTAAAAGAAGAGGTAATTGATGTAACACTTCCTTCTAAGAAAAACAAAATTGGTCACAGACACCCTAATATTATTGCGTTGGAAGAAGTAGAACGAATTTTTGTTGGTATGGGTTATGAAGTAGTAGAAGGTCCAGAAGTAGAATATGATCTTTATAATTTTGAAAAATTAAATATTTCGGCTGATCATCCAGCAAAGGATGAGCAAGATACTTTTTACATTAATAAAGATATTGTTCTTCGTACGCAAACTTCACCAGTGCAAGCTCGCGTTATGGAACAAGGTAAACTCCCTATTCGTATGATTGCCCCAGGACGAGTATTTCGCTCTGATGAAGTAGATGCAACTCACTCTCCTTCTTTTCACCAAGTAGAAGGTCTTGTTATTGATAAAAATATTTCCTTTGCTGACTTAAAAGGAACTTTAGAAATATTTGCCAAAGAATTGTTTGGTGAAAACACAAAAACTAAGTTTCGTCCTCACCACTTCCCATTTACAGAGCCAAGTGCAGAAGTTGATGTTACTTGTTTTAAATGTGGTGGTAAAGGCTGTAGATTCTGTAAAGGATCGGGCTGGATTGAAATTTTAGGTTGTGGTATGGTTCACCCTCATGTTTTAGAAATGTGTGGCATTGACCCTAAAGAGTATACTGGCTTCGCTTTTGGAGTAGGTTTAGAGCGTATTGCTCTACTAAAATACGAAATCGATGATATGCGTTTACTATATGAAAATGATATTCGCTTTTTAAAACAATTTTAATTTAGGAGGAAAGAAAAATGAATACATCACTATCATGGTTAAAGGCCTATGTTCCAGATTTAGATGTTACTGCACAAGAATTTACGGATGCAATGACTCTTACTGGTACAAAAGTAGAAGGCTTTGAAGAATTTGATAAGGATTTAGAGAAAATTGTCATTGGACAAATAATGAAAATAGAAAAACACCCTGACGCCGATAAGTTGGTGATTTGTCAAGTTAACATTGGCACTGAAACCATTCAAATCGTTACCGGAGCTAAAAACGTAGCTGAAGGAAATAAGATTCCCGTAGTTTTAGTTGGCGGTAGAGTAGCTGGTGGACATGAACCAGGAAGTAAAGTTGCAGGTGGCATTAAAATTAGTAAAGGAAAACTAAGAGGCGTGGAAAGTTTTGGGATGATGTGCTCCATCGAAGAACTAGGTTCTAATACCGACATGTATCCAGAAGCAGCAAAAGATGGCATCTATATTTTCCCAGAAGATGCGCCAGTTGGCGAAAGTGCCATTACTTACCTAGGCAGAGATGATGTAGTTTTTGAATTTGAAATCACTTCTAACCGAGTAGATTGTTATAGTATGCTAGGAATCGCTAGAGAAGCAGCAGCAACCTTTAATAAAGAACTAATTATTCCGGCCGAAAAAGTAACAGGAAATGAAGAAAAAGTTGAAGACTATGTTAAGGTAAAGGTAGAAGATACTGATCTTTGTAAAAGATATTGTGCCAGAGTCGTTAAAAATATTAAGATAGGACCTTCTCCCAAATGGATGCAAAGAAGACTTGCTTCCGTAGGAATTCGTCCCATTAACAATTTAGTGGATATTACTAATTATGTTATGGAAGAATGTGGACAACCTATGCATGCTTATGATTTAAGTATGATTAAGGGTCACGAAATTGTGGTAAAACGTGCAGCACAAGATGAAATCTTTAAAACTTTAGACGGCGTAGAAAGAAAAATGGATGATTCCGTACTCATGATTTGCGATAGTGAAAAAGCCATTGGTATTGCCGGAATTATGGGTGGAGAGAACTCCATGATTACGGATCAAGTCGGCACGGTATTATTTGAAGCTGCTTGTTTTGATGGTACTAATATTAGAAAATCATCGAAAAAAGTAGGACTTCGTACCGAGGCATCCACAAAATTTGAAAAAGGCTTAGATCCCAATAATGCGAAAGTAGCCATTGATAGAGCCTGTGCCTTAATCGAAGAATTAAATATGGGCGAAGTAATTGGCGGAACCGTTGATGTTTACCCAGAAAAAAGAGAAGAAGTAAGCATTACTTTTGAGCCGGAAAAAATTAATCAAATTCTGGGAACTAACCTTGATGCGGCGCAGATGATTGCTATTTTTGAAAAAATTGACTTAGTTTATGATAAAGAAAAAAATGAAGTAATAGCGCCGACCTTTAGACAAGACTTGGAAAGAACGGCGGATTTAGCTGAAGAAGTAGCAAGATTTTTTGGCTACGATAAAATTCCTACAACTTTGCCAAGAGGTGAAGCAACAACCGGTAAACTTTCCTTTAAATTGCGAATTGAAGAAGTGGCCAGAAATGTAGCTGAATTTTGTGGTTTTTCCGGTGGTATGTGCTATTCCTTTGAAAGCCCGAAAGTATTTGATAAATTACTTCTACCAAAAGAGGCAAAAGATCGACAGACAGTTGCTATTATGAATCCGCTAGGGGAAGATTATAGCATTATGAGAACTTTATCCTTAAATGGTATGTTAACTTCACTAGCAACGAATTATAATAGAAGAAACAAAGATGTCAGAATCTATGAGCTAGGCAATATCTACTTACCAAAAGCCTTACCAGTGACCGAATTACCGGAAGAAAGAATGCAGTTTACCTTAGGTATGTATGGCGAAGGAGATTTTTATAGCCTCAAAGGGGTTGTAGAAGAATTCTTAGAAAAAGTAGGAATGAAGGATAAAGAAAAATACGACCCCAATTCGATGAAGCCTTTCCTACATCCAGGCAGACAAGCCAACATTGTTTATAATGGTGATATTATTGGTTACTTGGGAGAGGTTCATCCACAGGTTTTAGATAATTATAATATTGGTGACCGTGCTTACGTAGCGGTTATTGATATTCCGGAAGTACTAAAATACGCTACTTTTGAAAGAAAATATGAAGGAATTGCTAAATACCCAGCAGTAACAAGAGATATCAGTATGGTAGTACCAAAAGAGATCCTAGCTGGCGAAATAGAACAAGTGATTGAAGATCAAGGCGGACATCACCTAGAAAGTTATGAGTTATTTGATCTTTATGAAGGCTCGCAAATAAAAGAAGGCTATAAATCAATTGCTTATTCTATTGTCTTTAGAGCAAAAGATAGAACCCTAGAAGAAAAAGATATTACCAAAGCTATGACTAAAATTTTAGAAGCACTTGAAACTATGGGCATTGAACTTAGAAAGTAGAGGAAGTACAGTATGCAAAAGAAACAAATATGGGGCATTATTATTGCTGTTCTTTTGTTTGTTCTAGTTGGAGTATCTAGTGTTTTAACGAATTCTTTGGGAGAGCGAATCAAGGAAGGTTCCAAAGAAATTCTATTAGCCGGAGATTTAAACTTTGTACCACCTAAAGAAGATTATATTGCCGTGGTAAAAGTAGAAGGAACCATTCAAGAACAAACGCAAACAAGCGTTTTTTCTGAAGATGCAGGTTACCAACATACTAGTACTTTGGATTATATCGATGAGTTAATAAAAGATGACTTTAACCAGGGAATTTTACTCTATGTAGATTCTCCTGGTGGTACCGTTTATGAATCAGAAGAACTTTATGACAAATTAATGAGCTATAAAGAAAAGACAAAAAGACCAATTTGGGATTACATGGCTCATTATGCTGCCTCAGGAGGTTATATGGCTTCCGTTACTGCTGATAAGATTTATGCCAACCAAAATACCACAACAGGCTCTATTGGCGTTATTTTAGCTGGTTATGATATGACGGGCTTATATGAGAAACTGGGAATTAAATACTATTCTGTTACTAGTGGTCCTTTTAAAGATGGTAGTAAAATAACCGATGAATTAATGGCCATTTATCAAAGTCAGGTAGATGAACTTTATCAATCTTTTGTGGATAAAGTTGCTCTTGGCAGAGATATGAGTGTAGAAGAAGTAAAAAAAGTAGCGGACGGCCGAGTTTACACAGCTACCCAGGCAAAAGAAAAAGGCTTAATTGATGAAATTGGTTCTTTAGATGAGCTAAAAAAAGCCATGAGTAAGCATTGTAAGACTGATGTATATTATGAGCTAAGTAACGAGATAAGTCCTTTTAGTAAATTATTTGCCGATGCCAAAAAACTAATCCCCAAATCAGAGTCACAAGTTTTATTAGAAGAGTCGGAAAAATTAGAAAGTGGGGTGCCGATGTATTATGCACAATAATTACAATGCGGATAGGCCTGAAAATGCCGGTTTTTTTGTAAGATTATTTGCATATGTCATTGACATGGTGATTGTTACATTAGGACTTGTGGTCATAAGGCTTATACTAATGGGAGTGATGTCTTTATTAAAAGAAACGCCTTTATCAGGAAATATTTTATTTCACTATAACTTAAAAGATATTGTCCTATATGTTTGTCAAGTATTGTATTTTATTTTACTAACTTATTATACGGGAACGACTCTTGGGAAAAAGCTTTTGAATTTGCAGGTAGTTTCAATCCAAGCAGAAAGAAAGCCTAGTTTATTTGAAATTACCTACCGCGAAACTATTGGTCGATTTTTAAGCGCCATTATTTTCTTCGTCGGTTATATTATGATTGGCGTTGATAATGAAAAACGTGGTTTTCACGACAAGCTAAGTGATACGAAAGTGGTTTATGGTAAAAGAATAAAAATTTATCCCATTTACCAAGCACCACCACAGTATCTTCCCCCACAAAATGAAACAAATGATATAAAGAAAGAGGAATAAGAATTAAAATGAAAAAAACAGATTTTTACTATGACTTACCCCAGGAACTTATCGCTCAAGATCCTCTTTTGGACCGTTCAGCTTCAAGATTATTAGTGTTAGATAAAGAAACTGGAGTAATAGAGCACCATCACTTTAGAGACATCTTAAATTACCTAAAACCCACCGATTGTTTGGTTTTAAATGATACGAAAGTAATTCCTGCTAGGCTAATCGGCAATAAAGTTGGCACAGAAGGTAAGGTGGAGATTCTTTTATTAAAAAGAAAATCGGACTGCGTTTGGGAGACGCTAGTTAAGCCTGGTAAAAAAGCAAAAATTGGCTCAAGGATTAGTTTTGGTGATGGCATTTTAATTGGCGAAGTTATTGATATTGTCGAAGAAGGTAATAGGCTTATTAAGTTTGAGTATGAAGGTATTTTTGAGGAAATACTTGATAGTCTTGGTCAGATGCCTCTTCCTCCTTATATTACTCATCAACTAGAAGATAAAAACAGATATCAAACGGTTTATGCTACTCATAGCGGTTCAGCCGCAGCTCCAACAGCGGGTCTTCATTTTACCCCAGAGCTCTTACAAGCTGTAGAAGACAAAGGGGTAAAAATCGCTAAAGTTACGCTTCATGTTGGACTGGGAACCTTTAGACCTGTTAAAGAAGATGATGTTTTGGCTCATCATATGCATTCAGAGTTTTATCATATTGATGAAGAAGCATGTCAGAAAATCAATGAAACAAAAAAAGCAGGTGGGCGAATTATCTGCGTGGGAACTACAAGTTGTCGAACAGTTGAGGCAGCAGCCAGAGAAGATGGTTACTTAGAAGCAAAAAGTGGTTGGACAGAAATTTTTATTTATCCAGGTTATAAGTTTAAAGTATTAGATGGACTAATTACGAATTTCCATTTACCAGAATCAACCCTGATAATGTTAGTATCAGCCTTAGCTGGTAGAGAACATATTTTAAATGCTTATGAAGAAGCAGTCAAAGAAAAATATCGATTTTTCTCTTTTGGCGATGCAATGCTGATTTTATAATCGCTAGGGAAAAAAGATAAAAGCGAGGTGAGGCCTATTTTTTCACGAATACTAAAATCGTATTTCGCACCGGAACTAGATTTGCGTGTAAAACTCTTTAATATTTTAGCAGTAGGTGGCATGATTACGAGTCTAATCATGGCAGCACTTAGCGCCTATCGTCATTTAGGGTTAATAAATACGATTAGTTGCCTTGCTATCGCAGTTTTATCTTTTGGACTTTTGATCTATTGTAAGCGCCGCGGCAGATACCAAATTTGTTATATGATTACCATTTTTACTATTTTTATGATTATGTTTCCTATTATCTTTTTTTATACGGGTGGCTATTACAGTGGTATGCCTTTATTTTTTGTATTTGCGATTGTGTTTACGTTTTTTATGTTGGAAGGAAGAAGAGCAATCGTCTTTGCTATTTTAGAAATGATTACTTACTTATCGGTTATTATGATTGCTTATCATTATCCGCAGCTAGTGCATCATTTTAGTTCCGAAGAAGACCTGCTCTTTGATCTTATCTTTTCCTTAGTTGTGGTGAGTTTAATCTTGGGTATATCCATGTTTTTATATTTTAGGATTTATAAAAGACAGCAACAAAAGTTGGATAAACAAAACAAATTGCTATATGAAGCAAATCAAGCAAAGATTGAATTTCTGGCAAACACCTCTCATGAAATGCGGACACCTCTTACCGTGGTTTCAGTTAATGTGCAAACGGTACTTAGTATCTTGGAAGAACAAAAAATTAAAAATCTGGAAGTTACTGAACTCCTAGCAGGAGCCCAAAGTGAAGTTATGCGTCTTTCACGGATGATTGGTGGCATGTTAACCCTTACCTCCATTAGTGAAAATGCCGAGTGGCAACAAATAGATTTTACTAAGCTTTTAAAAAGTGGCGCCCAAATGTTACGCTTAAGTATCGAAAAAAATGGTAATACTTTGGATATAAAAATTGAAGAGGAATTGTACGTCTATGGTAGTGGCGATTTATTAGCTCAGGTGCTATCAAACCTACTAAATAATGCGGGAGCTCACACGAAAAATGGTCGAATCACCTTAAGCGCTCAAAAAGATAAAGGGGAAATTATTGTTATAGTGGAGGATAATGGCAGCGGAATCACATCCGAGATGTTGCCTCACGTCTTTGAACGTGGCGTTTCAAATGGAGGGACCGGCTTTGGCCTTTATCTATGCAAAATTGTGGCAGATTCCCATGGTGGTAGAACTTGGATTGAAAGCCAAGTCGGAGTTGGTACGAGGGTCTTTTTTTCAATCCCTTATTATGAGGGACAATTTGGAGGCAGTGAAAAGTATGACTAATAACAATAAGGAAAAAGTGGTCTTATTAATTGAAGATAACGAAGTTATTATAAAAGCTAATAAACGGTTGCTAGAGAGAAATGGATATAATGTTTTGGTAGCACTGACTCTTAAAGAAGCAAGGAAATCCCTAAAAAGTAGTAATCCTGATATAATTATTCTTGATTTGATGTTGCCAGATGGCAATGGTTTGGAATTTATTGATGAGCTACATAGTGGTAATCACAAAGAAATCCCAATTTTAATCCTAACAGGTTTGTCGACGAAAGAAGACATTATTAATGGCTTAAAAAAAGGCGGCGATGATTATCTTACGAAACCTTATGATTTTTCTGTTTTCTTGGCTCGTGTAGAAGCACTATTAAGACGAGCTCAACAGATACCAGCGGTTATTAATAAAGGAGGATTTACTCTTGATGTTACGGCCAATAAGGCTTTTCATCAGGGCGTCGATTTGCTTTTAACCCAGAAGGAATTTGCGCTGTTTCTTATTTTCATCCAAAATGATGAACGGTACCTAAAGAACCAGTATCTCTACGAAAAGGCTTGGAATCAGCCCATGGCAGAAGATAAACAAGCGTTAAAGAAAACCATTTATCGTTTAAGAGAAAAGATTAAAGATAGTGGTTGGA
>DXHJ01000050.1 GCA_019113475.1 Candidatus Dorea intestinavium
GGTCCCTATCCGGCGTGGGCGTAGGATATTTGAGAGGAGCTGTCCTTAGTACGAGAGGACCGGGATGGACTGGCCGCTGGTGTATCTGTTGTTCTACCAAGAGCATAGCAGAGTAGCCAAGCCAGGACGGGATAAACGCTGAAGGCATCTAAGCGTGAAGCCCCCCTCAAGATGAGATATCCCTAACGTAAGTTAGTAAGACCCCTTGAAGACGACGAGGTAGATAGGATAGAGGTGGAAGCATGGTAACATGTGGAGCTGACTATTACTAATCGGTCGAGGGTATGACCATGAATGGACTAGGAAAGATGTAAACATTGATAATTCTTGTATGCTGTTTTGAAGGTATATATTTCATATATCTGATATTCCTCGATAGCTCAGTGGTAGAGCATTCGGCTGTTAACCGAAGGGTCGTTGGTTCAAGCCCAACTCGGGGAGTTTATAATTAAATAATTGACATATTATATGGCCCCGTGGTCAAGCGGTTAAGACATCGCCCTTTCACGGCGGTAACACGGGTTCGATTCCCGTCGGGGTCATTTGTATGCCGTTGTGGCTCAATTGGCAGAGCAGCTGATTTGTAATCAGCAGGTTACCGGTTCAAGTCCGGTCAACGGCTTAATCCTTTGAGGGATATAGTTAGGACCTTTAGCTCAGCTGGTTAGAGCAATCGGCTCATAACCGATCGGTCCGGGGTTCGAGTCCCTGAAGGTCCATTTAGATAATATGTTATGTTAATTAGTAAGGCCCAGTGGCTCAGTTGGTTAGAGCGCCGCCCTGTCACGGCGGAGGTCGAGAGTTCGAGTCTCTTCTGGGTCGTTGGTAACAAAATTAAATACTGTCATTTGGGATCATAGCTCAGCTGGGAGAGCACCTGCCTTACAAGCAGGGGGTCATAGGTTCGAGCCCTATTGGTCCCACTGTAACAACTATTTGTTACTATGCCGCAGTGGCGGAACTGGCAGACGCACAGGACTTAAAATCCTGCGGTGGTTAAACACCGTACCGGTTCGATTCCGGTCTGCGGCAGTCTGCAAAAGAGAGAGAAACGTTATTTATAGCGTTTCTTTTTTTTGTTGTTTAAAATAGTTTGAAAATTAAGCTAATTAGAATAGACAATCTGACAGAAATAATATATAGTAATAATGTAAAAATAAATTGACGGTTTATTATATAATAATATTGAAAACAAGCAAAGATAATATCAAAAATCTTATATATACATGATTTTTAAATGTAATTGTAAATGAGAGTAATATAGTATTTTAGGAGATTGGGGCATATGAAAACGAGTTTGTGGGCCAAAAAGGAGGAGAAAGATGGCCAATATTATTGGCTTCCTCTTTGGCAACACATGTTGGATACTTCAAATATCATGGTTCAATTATGGAATCATTGGTTAAGTGAAGGACAAAAGGATTTTATTAGTAATTTAATAGAGGGAAATGACAAGACAGAAGCAAAGCTTGTGTCTTTTTTAGGTTTAGTTCATGATTTTGGGAAAGCAACTCCTAGTTTCTCCTTGAAACCTTCATGGAACAATCAATCTAGAGACTTAGATTTAACAATAATAGAGAATATGACGAAAGCGGGATTTATAGAGTTAAATAATTGGAATGCACAAGGAGCAACAAAAACCCCTCATGCACTCGCTAGTCAAGTCCTTCTTAACTACTATGGGGCCGATGAAGGTATTGCTTCCATAGCAGGCGGACACCATGGAAAACCTGTGGATTTTAAAATACAAGTCACAGAACAACTTGATTCCTATGCAGCTAATTATTATCAGTTTGATAGGCCCTGTAAAGGCGCTTCTATCTGGAAGAAGGTTCAGAAAGAAATATTTGAGGATATGTTAGCAGAAGCAGGTTACGCAAGTGTCGATGACTTGCCAGAGATTAAACAACCAGCCCAAGTATTACTACAAGGCCTATTAATTATGGCCGACTGGATAGCTAGTAATTCGAATTTCTTTCCCTTATTTCCAATAGATAAAAAGAAAAAATATTCTCAAGAGCAACGCTTAGAATATGGTTGGGTAAAGTGGAATAAAACGTATAATTGGACGCCGGATTATTTTGACGACAGTATGGAGCAATATCAAAATAGGTTTCAGTTTAAACCAAGACCAGTCCAATTAGCTTTCACAGAAGCGTTGAATAATGCAGGACAGCCAGGAATTGTTATTCTTGAAGCACCCATGGGGATAGGAAAAACAGAAGCGGCATTATTAGGAATTGAGCAGCTAGCAGAGAAAGGAAAATGTTCTGGTATGTTTTTTGGCATGCCAACACAGGCTACCTCAGATGGTATCTTTCCGAGAATTAAAGCTTGGATTGATGAAATGGCAAAAGAAAGTGGTGATGATAAATCCCTTCAATTAGTACATGGAAAAGCTCAATTCAATGAATTATTTCAAAACATTAAAAAGATAAGTCATATTGAAGAAGAATATCAGGGAAACGTTATTGTTAATGAATGGTTTACCGGGAAAAAGACAGCTATTTTAGATGATTTTGTGGTAGGGACAGTTGATCAGTTTTTATTAGCAGCACTAAAACAAAAACACTTAGCACTGAGACACCTAGGCCTAACTAAAAAGGTAATTGTTATCGACGAAGTGCATGCCTATGATGCCTATATGAGTAGTTTCCTTTACCGTATCGTAGAATGGCTTGGTGCTTACAAGATTCCTATTATTATTTTATCAGCAACACTACCTGCTTTAAAAAGAAAAGAATTAATAAAAACTTATTGCCGAGGGATGGGAATTAAAAAAAGAAATATAGTGACAGATTATGAAGATTGGGGAGAGACGAAAGAATATCCCTTAATTACTTATACTGATGGTAATAAGGTGGAACAAAAACGGAACTTAAAGATTGCCAAGAATAGTGAAATAAAAGTAAAAGCTATTCAGGAAGACGAGTTTTATCATCTAGTGAAAGAAAAGCTTATCCAAGGAGGAATAGCTGGAGTTATCGTTAACACCATTAAAAGAGCGCAACAGATTGCCAAAGATTTAGAATCTTTCGTAGGCGAAGAAAATATTATGGTAATACATTCTAGCTTTTTAGCTCCTGATAGGAGAGAAAAGGAAAGAAAATTAATTTCACTCATAGGTAAAAATGCAAAACGCCCTGAGCTAAAAATAGTGATTGGCACGCAAGTTTTAGAACAATCACTAGATATTGATTTCGATGTTCTTTTTACGGATATTGCACCTATGGATTTGTTATTACAAAGAATAGGGAGGCTCCATAGACATAGCAATACAAAAAGACCAGAAAACTTAAGAGAGCCGACGGCTTATATTATGGGAATAATTGGTATGTTTGAATTTGAATCCGGAAGTGAAAAAATTTATGGTAAATATTTATTAACGAGGACGCAAATACTACTTCCTGACAAACTAAGATTACCAGAGGACATTTCTAAGTTAGTTCAAGAAGTATATTCTGGAGAAGCAATACCTATAGATCCAGCTGTTGAAGGTATATATAGTAAGGCTATAGAAGAGAATAAAAGAAAAATACAAGAGAAAGAAAATAATGCCGCGGCTTTTCGCTTGGATAGACCTTACGAGCCAGAAGAAGATAGCATGATTGGTTGGTTAAGAGATAATTTGCAAAATGATTCAGAGGAAGTAGGAGCCACTAAGGTTCGTGACGGAGCAGATTCAATCGAAGTGATTTTAGTAAAAAGAAAAAATCAGGAACTATATTTATTAGATGAGAATACGAATATTAATTGTGAATTATCTTCAGAGAGAGCAAAGAAAATCTCTCAACAAACAATTCGCTTACCTTTCGTTTTTAATTTTAAAATGGATAATTTAATTAGAGAACTAGAGGAAAAAAATATAAAAGAATTGAGTAATTGGCAAGAGGAAGCTTGGCTAAAAGGAAGTCTTGGAATTATCCTTAATGAAAAAAACAATGCGATTGTTGGTGGGTATCAGATACATTATGATAAAAAATATGGTTTACAGTATGAAAAGGAGGAGAAATGACAAAGTATAATTTGCTCGATGAAAAGTGGCTATTAGTTGTAACAGAAAATGGCGGTGAAATAGAAGAGATATCTCTAAAAGAGTTGTTTACAAATGCTCACCATTATAAGCAACTAGCGGGAGAAACACCAACTCAAGATTTTGCTATTTTGCGGCTACTACTGGCAATACTTCATACAGTTTTTACTAGGTTTAATGCGAAAGGGAAGGCATATGAATGGGTTGAGGTAGATGCGGCTACTTTTGAAGTTAAGGACGAAATTGATGAAGATGATGAAAGGGATTATAAAAAAGATTTATATAAAGCTTGGAAGCAATTATGGGAAACTGGTAAGTTTCCGGCTATTATAAATGAATATTTGGAGAAATATAGATATCGCTTTTATTTAACCGATGAAAAATACCCCTTCTTTCAATTTCCGGAGATTGGAGAACCAGACTATCCTTATAATGCGACGGACAATGGTATTAATAAATTAAATGGGAAAATATTAGAAGGTGATCCTAAAAAGCCAAGACTATTTATGAATCAACATTTAAGTACCCTGGAGTATAGTGCGGCAGCGAGATGGTTAGTGTATGCTAACGGATATTCGCCCTCAAAATCAGGAAATCCCGGGAAAAAGTTAAAAAGAGATTCCACAGGGGTTGCTTATTTGTGGAAACTTGGTGGTATTTATGCTAGTGGAAAAAATCTATTTGAAACACTAATGCTAAATTTAAATTTACCAGAAAACGCATGTGCGCAAAAACCACTTTGGGAAGTGGAGCCGCAAATTAATAATTTTAAAGATATTCCTAATAATTTGGCCCAATTATTTACTTACCCAAGTAGGCAGTTGTTGTTAAACTATAACGAAGAAAATCAAATTATCGGCTATCGCATAGACTTGGCTATTAGTAACTTTGAGTATACCCCAAATTTGCGCATTGAACCATTTACTCTTTGGCGTTATTCAAAGGAATTAGAGGTTAAAAAGTGGCAAGTTAAGGAAGGGTTTGTTCCTAAACGTCACAACCCAGATAAATACTTTTGGCAAGAGATGCAGACTTTCGCCATGATAAATGAAGCCGGGAAGAACTATAATCCGGGAATTATTATGTGGTTGCAAAGATTGCAAGGGGATAATTTAGTAACAGGTCTGATAACACTTCATGCAGTGGCCGAAAATTACATCCAAAAAGATGGAGTAGTAGACCAACAAATAAGCGATCAAATTTCTGAAAATATTGGTTTATTAGATGATAAAACTAATGGTTGGTTACCGCGTATCGCTGATGAAATTAATAATACGGAAAAAGTAATTGAAGTCACAATAATGCGGTTAGCAAAGGATATAGATAAGATTAGAAATGTAACAAATGGAGCTACTACGCAACAGACAAAAATGCAAATTTTCTTTTTGGTAGACCGGTATTTTCGTGATTGGTTAATTAGTGTCTTACCAGAAGATGATAAGGAAATAAAAATAGCACAGTGGCGAATCATTCTACGAAATGCGATTCTAGCTCAG
>DXHJ01000051.1 GCA_019113475.1 Candidatus Dorea intestinavium
GTCATCTTTAATAATTACAGCAGCATTTTCGTCAAATTTTATATAAGAACCGTCTTTACGACGAGCGCCTTTTTTTGTACGTACAACTACAGCTTTTACAACGTCACCTTTTTTAACAACACCGCCTGGTGTTGCATCTTTGACAGAAGCAACAATAACATCACCGATATTAGCATATCTTCTGCTAGATCCACCTAATACTCTAATGCAAAGTATTTCTTTAGCACCAGTGTTATCAGCAACTTTTAGTCTACTTTCCTGTTGTATCATGCTAGGTATTCCTCCTTCTAAAATATATTGCTAAAATTCGATTATTTAGCTCTTTCAATAATCTCAACAAGTCTCCATCTTTTATCCTTTGATAATGGTCTTGTTTCCATAACCTTAACTGTATCACCGATGTTGCAATCATTTGCTTCATCATGAGCTTTTAATTTATAAGTTCTCTTCACAATTTTCTTATAAAGAGGATGTTTTACATTATCTTTAACAGCTACAACAATAGTTTTATCCATTTTGTTGCTGACTACTTTACCTGTACGGGTTTTTCTAAGATTTCTTTCCACAGTTATTTCTCCTTTCTAGAAAGTGATGATATTCTATAAACACTTGCTATCGATTATTTCGCAGCTTTTGCTTGTTCAGTGATAACTGTCTGAATCCTAGCAATATTTTTACGAACCTCTTTAATTCTGCTTGTATTATCTAACTGATTTGTTGCATTTTGGAATCTTAGGTTAAAAAGTTCCTTCTTAGCAGCTACTAATTCTTCACTTAATTCTGCAGCTGATTTTGTTTTTAAATCTTCTACATACTTATTAATTTTCACTGTTATCACCGCCTTCTAAATCTGCACGAGAAACGATTTTACATTTACATGGCAGTTTGTGCATAGCAAGACGTAAAGCTTCTCTAGCTGTTTCCTCAGGAACACCAGAGATCTCGAACATTACACGTCCCGTCTTAACAACTGCTACCCAATATTCTAAAGTTCCTTTACCAGAACCCATACGTGTCTCAGCTGGTTTTGTAGTTACAGGTTTGTCTGGGAATATTTTAATCCAAACTTTACCACCACGTTTGATATAACGAGTCATAGCAACACGGGCAGCTTCTATTTGATTAGAAGTTATCCAGCATGGTTCTTGAGCGACGATACCGTATTCACCATAAGTAATAACATTACCTCTAGTAGCTTTACCCTTCATAGATCCACGGAATTGTTTACGACGCTTTACTCTTTTTGGCATTAACATTATTTATCGCTCCCTTCCTGTGCAGCTTTCGTTGGAAGAACTTCGCCTTTGTAGATCCATACTTTTACGCCTAATTTACCGTAAGTAGTATCCGCTTCAGCGAAACCATAATCGATATCTGCTCTTAATGTTTGAAGAGGAATGGTTCCTTCACTATAGAACTCAGTACGAGCCATATCTGCTCCACCAAGACGACCTGATACAGAAGTTTTAATTCCAAGTGCTCCTGCTTTCATGGTTCTAGCCATAGTAGATTTCATAGCACGTCTAAAAGAAATACGATTTTCTAACTGAAGTGCAATGTTTTCCGCTACTAACTGAGCATCTTTATCTGGTCTTTTTACCTCTTTGATATCTACGATTAATTTCTTTGAGATGAACTTTTGAAGTTCAGCTTTCACTTTTTCTATTTCTGATCCACCTTTACCGATAACCACACCTGGTTTAGCAGTATAGATGATCACTTTAACTCTGTCTGATGCCCTTTCGATTTCGATCTTAGAAACACCAGCAGTGTATAATTTCTTTTTAAGGTATGTTCTGATATTGTAATCTTCAACTAATAAGTCAGCAAAATCAGCCTCAGCATACCATTTTGAGTCCCAGTCTTTAATAACACCGACTCTTAAGCCGTGAGGATTAACTTTTTGTCCCATTATTGCCCTCCTTATCTTTCATTAAGCACTACAGTAATGTGGCTCGTTCTCTTTTCGATTCTATAAGCTCTACCCTGTGCTCTTGGTCTAATTCTCTTCATTGTAGGACCCTTGTTTGCATAACACTCTTCTACAAATAGGTTTTCTACACTCATTCCATTATTGTTTTCTGCATTTGCAATGGCAGATTCCAATAATTTCTTTATTAAACTAGACGCATATCTTGGGTTGTAAGTTACAATACCAAGTGCTGTCTGTACATCTTTGCCTCTAATGGCATCTAAAACGAAACATGCTTTTTGAACTGAAATCCTAGCGTAAGATAACTTCGCTGAAGGCCTAACGTCTTTATTCGCATTTCTCTCTCTTTTTATCTGGGATCTATGTCCTTTTGCCATGGATGAAACCTCCTTTCAAAAATTCACTGATTAACGTGATCTCTTATCGTCTTTTCCATGTCCTCTATAAGTTCTAGTTGCTACAAATTCTCCTAATTTGTGGCCAACCATATCTTCTGTGATATATACAGGTACATGTCTTCTTCCGTCATGAAGTGCTACTGTGTGCCCAACCATCTGTGGGAAAATAGTAGAACGACGAGACCAGCTTTTGATTACTTGTTTATCGCCTGCTTCATTCAAAGCGTCAATTTTCTTTAATAAACTTGCGTCTGCAAATGGTCCTTTTTTAAGTGAGCGAGCCATAGGTTCTAACCTCCTTATAACTTTCTATTGTTTTATTGGCAACAGCCTGTTTAGGCTATATTTCGATTCTTGCTA
>DXHJ01000052.1 GCA_019113475.1 Candidatus Dorea intestinavium
TGTTATTTGTCCTATGGTAGAAGATAGTGAAAACATGGAAGGAGAAAATGTCATTGACTATGCTAAAGAATTGCAGGAGCAATTAGGCAGTGGCGTTCGCGTGACTTTTTTGCATGGAAAAATGAAACCGGCACAAAAAGATGAAATCATGCAAGAATACAAAGAAAAAAAATATGATATTTTAGTTTCCACAACGGTTATAGAAGTGGGAATTGATGTACCTAATGCTAGTTTTATTATGATTGAAAATGCCGAACGTTTTGGCCTATCACAACTTCATCAATTGCGAGGACGAGTAGGTAGAGGCAGTCGGCAAAGCTATTGCATTTTTATGGTGGGGAAAAAAAATAAAGAAATAAAAGATCGACTTTCCATCTTGGCAAAATCTAATGATGGCTTTAAAATAGCAGAAGAAGACTTAAAACTACGAGGCCCCGGAGATCTTTTTGGTATCCGTCAAAGCGGTTTGATGGATTTTGACTTAGGGGATATCTATAGCGATGCCCAAACCCTAAAAGAAGCCTCTGAAGCGGCTAGTATACTTGTAGATTACAAAAGCACAAAAACCATTAAACATGGGACAATATAAGGATGATAAGATGAGAGTAATTGCCGGTAAAGCTAAAAGCTTAAAATTAAAAACAATTCCAGGTCTTGACACCAGGCCAACACAAGATAAAATAAAAGAGACCTTATTTAATATGATTGCAAGAGAAATTCCCCAGTGCTCTTTCCTGGACCTTTTTTCAGGGAGCGGAGCAATTGGTATTGAAGCTTTGTCTAGAGGGGCAAGAAATTGTATCTTTGTTGAAGATAATAAAAAAGCCTTAGCCATTATTAGGGAAAATCTTCGCTTTACTCACTTAGAAGAGGAGGCCCAAGTTATTAAGGCAAATGTTTTGACTTTTTTAAAAAATCAGAGAAATTTAAAAAAGGAGCCTTTTGATGTGATCTTTATGGATCCGCCTTATGGAAAACAGCTGGAAAAAGAAGCATTAATACTCCTAAGTGGATCTAACCTTATCAAAGAGGAGACTTTAATCATTGTTGAGGCGGATTTAAAAACAGATTTTGACTATTTAAAAGAATTAGGATTTACATTAATAAAAACTAAAAAATATAAAAGTAATAAGCATGTTTTTATCGTGCTGGAGGAAAAATAAATGCGCAGAGGAATCTACCCTGGAAGCTTTGATCCGGTCACATTTGGCCATATTGATATAATAAAAAGAGCAGCAAAGCAAGTTGACGAACTTATTGTCGGTGTCCTTAATAATAATACGAAAACTCCGTTGTTTTTAGCAAAGGAACGTGTTAAAATGTTAAATGAAGTTACAAAAGATATACCAAATGTGAAAGTGATTGCCTTTCAAGGTCTTTTAGTTGATTTTGCAAAAGAAGTAGGAGCAACGATGATTATAAGAGGTCTTAGAGCAATCTCTGATTTTGAATATGAATTGCAAATGGCTCAAACGAACCATAAGCTTTATGATCAAATAGAGACAGTATTTCTTTTTACAAGCGAGGAATTTTCCTATGTCAGCTCCAGTCTCGTAAGAGAGGTAGCCACATTTGGAGGAGATATTTCCCAATTTGTTCCACCTTATGTTGTGGAAGCTATGAAGGAAAAAACAAATAAAGGAGAGTACAAGAAGAATGAGTAGCCGAATTGAACAAATTATTGAAGAAATCGAAGAATATATTGATAATTGCAAGTTCCAACCATTATCTTCTACAAAAATAATTGTTAACAAAGACGAAATTGATGAATTACTTAGAGAGCTGCGCATGAAGACTCCAGATGAAATCAAGCGTTATCAAAAAATTATTGCTAATAAAGATGCTATTATTGCCGATGCAAGAGCAAAGGCGGAAAGCATGGTAGAAGAAGCCCATATTCAAACGAATGAATTAGTAAGTGAACATGAAATTATGCAACAAGCTTATTCTCAGGCTAATGAAGTGGTTACAGCTGCTTCAAATCAAGCTCAAGAAATATTAGATAATGCTACAAATGATGCCAATGAAATTCGCATTAATGCTGTTAAATATACAGATGACTTGTTAGCTAATGTAGAAAATATTATCGGACATACGCTTGATTCTTATACAGCAAAATATGATGGACTAGTAAATTCTCTGCAAGATTGTTTTGACACAGTAAGAAGTAACCGTTCAGATCTTGGAGTACCAAATTTACCAGCTGAATCCAATTATGATGCAAACGATTTCGATGCAGATGATGGTGAAGGTTTAGGCCTTGATGAAGATATGTAGGTGAGAAAATAGTAATCAAATCAAGCTGATTGTATTTGGGCAATCAGCTTGATTTTTTTATACAAAAGATAGATAATGGATAGAGAAAAAACAAGTCTTAGGAGGGAGTTAGTTATGTCAGTATTACAAGGTTTAGAACCACAAAATGTATTTCATTATTTCGAAGAAATCAGCAGCATTCCCAGAGGAACATTTAACACCAAGGCAATTAGTGATCACTTAAGGGACTTCGGAAAGGAATTAGGTCTTGAAGTGATTCAAGATGAGGCGAACAATATCATCATAAGAAAGCCTGGCACCAAAGGATACGAGGATAAAGATCCGATTATTTTACAGGGCCATATGGATATGGTTTGTGAAAAACGACCAAATTCTGATCATGATTTTACGAAAGATGGAATTGAATTAGTTATTGGTGATGATGGCCAAATCAGAGCAAAGGAAACAACACTTGGTGCTGATGATGGTATTGCCGTGGCAATGATTATGGCAGTCTTAGCAAGTAATGATATTAGTCACCCACCAATTGAAGCATTAATTACTGTTGATGAAGAGCAAGGAATGGGTGGAGCACAGGCTTTAGATCTTTCCTTATTAAAAGGTAAAAACCTTATTAATATTGACTCCGAAGAAGAAGGGATTGTAACAGCAGGATGTGCTGGAGGCTTTCGTTTTGAATACAAACTTCCAATCGTTAAAAAAGAATTAAAAGGTGATGTGGTAAGCATTAATATTCATGGACTAAGAGGGGGGCACTCTGGTCAAGAAATACATGAACAAAGAGGTAATGCTCATAAGATGATGGGTAGATTACTAGATGAAATCGCAAAAGAAGCTAAAATTAATGTTATTACTTCCGCTGGTGGTTCCAAAGACAACGTAATCTCTCTTATCAATAAAACTGAGATTTTAGTAGAAACGGGAAAAAGTGAAAAAGTTGTTGAACTCGTAAAAGAAATGGAAGAAACATGGCTTCAAGAATTTATGGGAGAAGAACCACATTTACAAGTTGACGTAAAGGTAGAAAAAGAACAAACGGTTGTAGCTTTTGATGATAAGAGTACTAGAGCTTTT
>DXHJ01000053.1 GCA_019113475.1 Candidatus Dorea intestinavium
GATTTTTGAGGCAGATACCCACGGTTATGATACGAAAGACTTTCACACTCTTGATAAGCGTCTTGGCAACAATGAGGATTTTAAAAAAGTAAGCCAAGCCTTTCATGATGCCGGTCTTAGAATTGTTTTAGATGCCGTTTTTAATCATGTGGGGCGAAACTTTCCTCCTTTCTTAGATGTATTGGAAAAGAAAGGCGATTCTCCTTACCAAGACTGGTTTTATCTTGATTATAATCGAAATAGTAATTATAATGATGGCTTTTGGTACGAAGGCTGGGAAGGCCACTTTGAACTTGTTAAGCTTAATCTAAAAAACCAAAAACTAAAAGATTATCTCTTAGCTTGTGTCGATTTTTGGTACCAAGAATTTAACATCGATGGCCTGCGCCTTGATGTAGCTTATAGTCTAGACCATGATTTTATAAAGGAACTGCGAAAAAGAGTTGCTTCTTATTCTAATGATTTTGTTTTAATTGGTGAAGTTTTATTTGGTGATTATAATCGCCTTGTTAACCAAGAAATGTTACATAGCTGTACCAATTACGAGTGCTATAAAGGAATTTATTCTAGTCTTAATTCCCTTAACATGTTTGAAATTGCTTATTCCCTCAATCGACAATTTAGCCCTGAAGAGTGGACCCTTTATAAGGATAAACCGCTTTTATCTTTTGTGGATAATCATGATGTAAGTCGAATTGCCAGCCTTTTAACTAATGAATACCACCTCCCCTTAGCTTTTGCTCTTCTTTTTACGATGCCAGGTGTTCCCTGCCTTTATTATGGAAGTGAATGGGGCGAGAGAGGGAAAAAAGAGGAGGGGGATCAAGCTCTTCGTAAAGCTTTTAAGAAACCAACACCTAATGCCTTAACAAATTTTATCAAACAATTAATTAAAATTAGAACGCAGGAAAAAGCTTTGTGCTTTGGGGATTATACCAATCTTGTGACGCAAAATCAGGCTTTCATGTTTCGTCGTTCTTTTAAAGGTGAAGTCATTTTGGTTTTACTAAATATTGATGCAGAACCCTTTACCTTTTACCACGAAGAGTTAAATGGCACTGTTCAATTACTTTTAGAGCACAAAGAAGAAAATTTAAGGGGCAATTTTCAAGTTATGCCTTATAGCTTAACGCTCTTAAAGAAATCCTAAAGAAAGAGGCAAGTCCTTTGACTTGCCTCTTTCTTAATTTCTGACTATAGTGTCACCTTTTTAAAGTTCTTTTTCCCTTTTTTGACAATCATGCCTGCCTCTAAGGTTTCTTTATTATAAGTTGTATGAATATCTGTTACCTTTTCGCCATCAACTGCGACTCCGCCTTGGGTTACTGCTCTTCTAGCTTCAGATTTTGATGGTACTAACTCAGCCTTTACTAAAAGAGATAAAATATCTATTTCACCAGCGGTTAAATCTGCTTCTTCTAATTTAGCTTCTGGCATATTTTCTGCGCTACCCGTGGTAAAGATTGCTTTTGCACTAGCCTCTGCTTTTTTAGCTTCTTCTTCCCCGTGAACAAGGGTAGTTAACTCTCTTGCTAAAATCTCTTTTGCCTGATTTAACTGACTACCCTCCCATTTATCCATTTCATCAATTTGTTCTAAAGGAAGGAAGGTTAACATTCGTAAACATTTTAAAACATCTGCATCTGCTACATTTCTCCAGTATTGGTAAAATTCATAAGGTGAAGTTTTTTCTGGATCTAGCCATACTGCACCACTTTGTGTTTTACCCATCTTTTTGCCTTCTGAGTTAAGTAACAGAGTGATTGTCATAGCATAGGCGTCTTTCCCTTCTTTTCTCCGAATTAATTCAGTACCTGCTAGCATATTACTCCATTGGTCATCTCCGCCAAACTGCATATTACAACCATAGTCATTATAGAGTCTGTAAAAGTCATAAGCCTGCATTACCATGTAGTTAAATTCAAAGAAGGTAAGCCCTTGCTCCATTCTTTGTTTATAGCATTCTGCTCCAAGCATACGGTTTACGCTAAAATGAGCGCCTACTTCTCTTAAAAACTGAATATAATTAAGGTTCATAAGCCAATCAGCATTATTGACCATCAATGCTTTTCCTTCTGAGAAATCAATAAATTTACTCATCTGTTCTTTAAAACGATTGCAGTTATGCTCAATTACTTCTGGGGTTAAGACTTGGCGAAGATCACTTCGGCCAGAAGGATCTCCCACCATGCCAGTTCCACCACCAACTAAGGCAATGGGTTTATTACCGGCTTCTTGTAATCTTTTCATCAGACATAATGCCATAAAATGTCCTACATGTAAGCTATCTGCTGTTGGGTCAAAGCCAATATAAAAAGTTGCTTTCCCCTCATTTATTAATTCTCTAATTTCTGGTTCGTCGGTTACTTGAGCAATTAATCCTCTTGCTTGTAATTCTTCATAAATTTTCATCTTTCTTTTCCTTTCTTTTTCATTTTTACCAATAAAAAAACTCGTCCTTACAAAATTTGTATAAGGACGAGTATGAACCCGTGGTACCACCTTTATTCATTAGCTATTTACATAGCTAACCTCAGCAAGCAGCTATCACTGCTTTTTACAAATAACGCTTGTACTAGACGTCCCACCCTACTAGGTTCAGGGGGCAGCTCCAAGATGTATTCATTATGACTTTTTGCTTGCACCTCTCAGCAACCGGTTACTTTCTGTTAGCTTTTGTTCATAACTACTTGTTCTCTTCATCGCTTTTATCGATATGCTTGGATATTAACCCATTTGCATATTTTTGTCAATATGCTATATTGTTCTTATCTTATCTGAAAGGATTAATCTTGTGAAACCTAATATTAAAAAAAGCGTTATTTTAAGTCTTATTTGCATGTTTTGCGGTTTAATTAGTGTTAGTTTTTTTGAAAGTGATTTCCATACTTCTATCGCAAATATTGTTATTTTGTTAATTATTTTTACCGTTGATAACGTCTATCCTTCCGTTCTTTTTGTCTTAACCGGTGTTGGACTTTATCTACTACGTATTTTAGTTAGTACTTTAAGCTCTAGTGATCTTTTAACGGGAATTCAAACTTTTGCACCAGAACTTCTATTCTATCTGGTCTATGGTGTCTTCACTGTTTTATACCTGCATCTTTTTGAAAAACACCGAAATTCTTCACTTTGGTATTTTTTACCCTTTATTCTGTTTGATTATTTAGCCAATAACGTAGAACTATTAGTTCGTATGGGTACCAAACTTTTTCTTTACGAAAATCAACTTACTATTTTGTCAGTTGCCTTTATTCGTACCTTAATCTTCGTTGTAATATTAAAATTTTTTGAGCAATATCGACTGCTCTTAATTCAAAAAGAACATGAAGACCGCTATAAACAGATTTTAATTTTTATTGCACGTTTAAATGAAGATGTGGTGTGGCTAGAGAAAAACACCGATATGATTGAAAAAACTATGTCTACTTCCTATAAGCTCTATGACAGACTAAATACAAGGGGTGGTGATAAGGAGTTGGCCAAAATGGCTCTTGCAGTCAGCCATGATGTTCATGAAATCAAAAAAGAATATCTATTAATTCTGCGGGGTCTTTCGGTGGTTCTTGAAACAGAAGAACATGATGATGGAATGTACATCAAAGACTTGATTAATTTAATTAAAGAAAGTATACTTTCTTTAGCTAAAGAGAGAAAGCAAAAAGTTTCTCTAGAAATCACTATAAAAGATAACTTTTATACCAAAAAACAATATCTGCTCTTATCCGTTTTTCGAAATATGCTTGTCAACGCTTTGGAATCCTCAGATAAACGCGACTGTCACATTGTCTTAACGGAGCACCAAGAAGAGGACATGTATGTATTTACCATTAGTGATAATGGTTCCGGGATTTCACAAGAGAACATTGTTGATATTTTCCAACCAGGTTATTCCACCAAAATAAATTATGAAACTGGTGAAGTTAACCGCGGGATGGGTTTATCACTAGTTAAAAATATGATTGATATTGATTTTAAAGGTCATATTAAGGTGGAAAGTTCCCACAAAGGAACTACTTTTACTATTGCACTTAACAAGGAGGCATTACAGTGAATTTTTATCTTATCGACGATGATAGAAACATCTTACTACTTTTAAAGCAAATTATTTTAAATCGTCAACTAGGTCATATTTTAGGAATGGAAACCAATCCTTTAACTGCTTTAAAAAACTTAACAACCTTAGACCCTAATATCGTCTTAGTAGACTTATTGATGCCGGAAATGGATGGCATTACCCTCATTAAAAGAATTAAAAAGTCTAAACCAGATGCGGCCTTTATTATGCTTTCGCAAGTTTCTGATAAAGAAATGGTGGCCAAGGCCTATGAAGCCGGAGTAGAGTTTTTTATTCAAAAACCGATTAATGCTGTGGAAGTAGAGTCGGTTATTAAAAAAGTATCACAAAACCGCTCTATCCAAGGGGCTTATGATAAAATAAAAGGAATTTTAAATGCCGACATTACCGATTCTTCGGTAACTGAAACCACAAAAGAAAACCCAGATGTCCTAAAAGCACTTTTCCAAAGACTAGGAATTGCAAGTGAAATTGGTTGTAAAGATATCCAAGAAACTGTCCTTTATCTTGTCGAGAAAAATCAGGTTTTAGGTGACGTCACTTTAAGTGAAGTTTTAGGGAATCTAAATCCTTCCCCTAAATCCATGGAGCAAAGGATCAGAAGAACAGCCATGGTTGGTTTAACTCATCTTGCCCACCTAGGCCTAGATGATTTTGGCAATGAAGATTTCTCTGAATTTGCCTCTTCTCTTTATGGCTTTGATCAAGTGCGAAAAGAGATGGATTTTCTAAAGGGAACTTCTAAAACACATGGTAATATTAAGATGCGAACTTTTATCAATTCGCTCATTAATTACTACCAAGAAAATATGTAACAAAAATAACTAATAATCTGTAACTTTCTGTATTTTTTTGAAACTCAGATTCTATAATGCTCCTAACGAACAAATATAAGGGTTTGAAAGGAGTATTTTTATGTTAACAATCATTTCAGGAGTAGGGCTTCTTGTTTTAGCTCTCGCAGCATTTTCACTTTTTAGTCTCAAAATGCCTAAAGGACAACTTGCTATGTCAGGCATGGCAAACGCCGCAGTTGCTACCTTTTTGGTTGAAGCAGTACATCGTTATATCTCGGGTGACTTATTAGGCTTTAAATTTTTCCAAGAAATGGGCGAAACTGTCGGTTCCTTTGGCGGAGTAGCTGCTGCTATTTTAGTACCAATTTCTATGGGTGTTAATCCCGTATTAGCCGTTGTTGCTGGTGTTGCTTGCGGAGGTTTTGGTATCTTGCCAGGATTTATTGCTGGCTATGTCGTTGGTTTTATTGCCCCCATTATTGAACGCAAACTGCCACAAGGAATTGACCTAATTGGTGGTGCACTTATTATTGCTCCTATTGCTAGAGTTATTGCTATGTTTGTGACTCCTGGTGTTGATTTTGTTCTTAGTCATGTAGGCGGAACTATTACTGCTGCTACCTTACAATCTCCTCTTGTAATGGGACTTTTACTAGGCGGTATTATGAAAATGATTTGTACTTCTCCACTAAGCTCGATGGCCCTTACTGCCATGCTTGGTTTAACTGGTCTTCCGATGGGTATTGCCGCAATTGCTTGTGTTGGTGGCTCTTTTACAAATGGTATGATTTTCAAACGTTTGAAACTAGGAGATAACGGAAATGTCCTAGCTGTTATGTTAGAGCCTCTTACACAGGCGGATATTATTACCAGTAACCCTATTCCAATTTATACCTCTAATTTCTTTGGTGGTGGCTTATCAGGTATGGCAGCTGCTGCTCTTGGCATTATTAACAATGCGCCAGGAACCGCTTCTCCAATCCCCGGGCTTCTTGCACCTTTTGCTTTTAACCCACCAGTTAAAGTAATTATCGCCTTAGCTCTTGCTACAGCATCGGGATTATTAGCCGGTTACGTTGGTAGCTTAGTCTTTAAAAACTACCAAGCAAAAGGCTCTCATGCTTCTACCCCACAAGCAAATAATGATATCCCAGTAAACGGTAAACTTGCTCATTAAAAGTCTAAAAAGCGATGAAATTCTTTCAAGAATTTCACCGCTTTTTTTCTTAGGTCAACATTACAACTTCTACTTCTGGTTTCTTAGCTGCCTTAATTTTTAATAATTTTAACATGGGTCTTGCTTCTCCCGTTTCATCAATAAAGCTAGCATCGAAAACGGCATTTACTTTTACCCAGTCACCTTTGTTAAAAGAAAGATTGCTCTCACTCTGACAAGGATAACCATAAAAACGCACATCATTCGCACAACAAGTCATAATTAAACGTCCCGGTACAAACATATTTTTCGCCATGCCTTCTGGCCTAAAAGTTTGCGCTAAAAAAGAAATTTCTTTATTTTGATAACGTTCGGGATGATCGTAGGCATCGACATACCAAGTACCAAAATCTTCATCTTCAATAACAATCTTATTTCCTTTTACATCATAAGGCAAGTCTTCTTCTGTTGGTTCGATAATACTACCATCCACTCTTTCAAACAAAACTTGCGCCATGGGATTTTGCACGGTTAAAGCACGTTTAAAGCTGCCTCTGTTAAAATCTTCAGGACAACGATTAACAACAATAAGTTCTGATTCTTTGGTTTGTTCCATAACGAGTTTGCGCATGTTTTTAAGATAAGAATCTAATGTTTCACCATTTATCGTGGTATAAACCCCTTGTATTTCCCAATCTTTTGGCATGGGCATATTAACAAATTTTTCAAAATCCCACATACCATTATATTCAATTACCACCTGTGATGGTTCGTGATTTAAATCCATGGTTTTTAAAAAGGCTAAAGTATAATCATCTTGATCTTCAATATCTACTTTTTCCATATCGTTATATTCTAGAAAATCTTGCGGATACTCATCTTCTCCCTCTTCACAGCATAAAAGAAGGGTTATTCCTGGATCAATCCAATCCTGAGTCATAAGAGTTTCTTTTATAAAAGTGGTTTTACCACTTTCTAGAAGTCCTGTTACTATATAAACTGGTATCATATTTTGCTCCTATACATGAAATAATTGTTTAATTTTTTCTTCTTTTAAATCTGTTCCTATTACGCAAAGACGACCTGTAAAATCAGGAGTTCCTTCTCGTATTTCATATTCTTCTGGTACAAGGTCAAATTGAATCCAGCTGCCATCTTTTTCTTCAATAATACCTTTAGCTCTTAAAATAATGCCGTATTCAGCGGAAGAAGATAGTGTTTTTAAAGCTTCTTCTAGTTCTTCTTTTTCATACTTATGAACCGTCTCTACCCCCCAACTGGTAAACACTTCATCAGCATGGTGATGATGATGATCGTGGTCGTGATGATCGTGACCGTGATCGTGGTCGTGATGACCATGGTCTTCGTGGTCATGGTGATGCTCATGATCATGACAGCCACAACTACAATCTGCATCGTGATGATGGTGTTCATGGTCGTGATGGTGATGTTCTTCTTTAATTAAATTTTTGCGATCTTTATCATAAGCATTTAAAATTGCTTCTTTCGTTAACTTCTCCCATGGCGTTGTAATAATAGAGGCTTCTTTATTGATTCCTCTAATAAGCTCAATTACTTCTTTTAATTTCTCATCGGATAAATCTTGGGTTCTACTTACTACTATTGTTGAAGCGCTTTCAATTTGATTAATAAAGAATTCACCAAAATTCTTTAAATACATTTTCGCTTTTTTACCATCAACAACGGCTACAGAACCTTCAATTTCAATATCCGCTTGATCTTTAACATTTTCTACTGCACCAAGAACATCAGAAAGTTTACCAACTCCTGAAGGTTCAATGATAACACGGTCCGGTTTATAAGTTTCTAAAACCTCAATTAATGATTTACTAAAATCTCCCACTAAAGTACAGCAAATACAACCAGAATTCATTTCTGTAATCTCAATACCTGCATCCTTTAAAAAGCCACCATCAATGCCGATTTCACCAAACTCATTTTCAATAAGTACAATCTTTTCTCCCGTGTAAACTTTTTGTATTAACTCTTTAATGTAAGTTGTTTTTCCAGCGCCTAAAAAGCCGGATATTATATCTACTTTTGTCATTTATGCTTTCGTCCTTTCAATAGATTCATCTATTGATATTAGCACAAAGATTCAGTGGATACAAATAAGATCCGGCTTTTTGTCATTATATTTTTATTAAATTTTTTATTTTATCATGCCACCATAACTTAAAAATAGTGGGGCAAAAACAAGAGATACAATGGTCATAAGTTTAATTAAAATATTGATAGAAGGACCTGAAGTATCTTTAAAGGGATCTCCTACTGTATCGCCAACCACCGAGGCCTTATGAGCTGGACTTCCTTTGCCACCAAAGTGTCCGTCCTCAATATGCTTTTTCGCATTATCCCAAGCACCACCGGCATTGGACATAAAGATGGCCATTAACACACCTGTAACCAGTGTCCCCGTTAAAAGTCCGCCTAAAGCTTCAGTTCCTAGTAATAACCCCATAGCAATGGGCGAAAGTACAGCTAATAGGCCCGGCAAAACCATTTCCTTAAGCGCTGATTGCGTTGAAATAGTTACACAAGACGCGTAATCAGGTTTTTGTGTTCCTTTCATAATGCCTGGCATTTCTCTAAATTGTCTACGAACTTCTTCAATCATGCTAAAGGCTGCTTTTGAAACAGATTCCATGGTAAAAGCTGAGAATAGAAAAGGCAACATTCCCCCAACTAATAACCCAATCACCACTCTTGAATCTAAGATATTAATCGCTTTTAAATTAACCGCTTCTGCATATGAAACAAAAAGAGCTAGAGCTGTAAGTGCCGCTGAACCAATGGCAAAGCCTTTTCCAATAGCTGCTGTTGTATTTCCTACTGCATCAAGTTTATCAGTAATATCTCTAACACTTTCATCGAGTCCTGCCATTTCCGCAATACCACCAGCATTATCAGCAATAGGCCCATAAGTATCTACAGCAATGGTAATTGCAGCTGTTGAAAGCATACCTACAGCCGATAGCGCAATGCCATAAAGTCCACAAACATGGAAAGAAATAAAGATAGCAATACAAATTAAGATGATTGGAATAGCTGTTGATTTCATGCCTACAGCAAGTCCGCTAATAATGGTAGTTGCTGAACCTGTTTGTGATTGCTCAGAGATTCCTTTTACCGATTTGTAATCAGCCGATGTATATATTTCTGTAATCACACCAATTAATACCCCTGCTGCAAGTCCCACAATAATGGCAATCGAAGCTTTAAAATCACCAAATAGATATTTACTAAAAATCAAGGAAATAATAACAATTAAAACACTCGATACATAAGTACCCATTTTTAACGCTTTATGAGGATCTGTATCATCTTTCCCCTTAACAAAGAAAGTCGCAATAATAGCGGCAATTAGGCCAAAGCCAGAAATCACAAGCGGAAATAAAACACCCGCTTCTTTAAAAGCAATCAGTCCTAGTGTTACTGCTGAGACAATGGAGCCTACGTAAGATTCAAATAAGTCAGCGCCCATACCAGCAACATCACCTACATTATCCCCTACATTATCGGCAATAACGGCTGGGTTTCTTGGGTCATCTTCAGGAATTCCTGCTTCTACTTTACCTACTAAGTCAGCCCCAACATCGGCTGCTTTTGTATAGATACCACCACCTACTCTAGCAAAAAGAGCAATGGTTGAAGCGCCAAGGCTAAATCCGGATAATACTTCTGTGTTTTTAGTAATGATGTAAATCATGCTAACACCAAAAACACCAAAGCCAGCAACACACATACCCATAACAGCTCCACCATTAAAGGCAACCGCTAAAGCTTTGTTCATTCCTCCTGTTCTCGCTGCATTCGCTGTTCTTGTATTTGCTCGAACGGCAATATGCATACCAAAGTAGCCAGCAAGTGAGGAAAATATTGCTCCAATTAAGAAGCAGATTGCTGTTGTTAAACTACCGATTCCCAGCCAAATGGCAAAGAAAAGTATTCCTACAAATATCGCTAGAATGCGATATTCTGCCTTTAAAAAGGCGTTTGCGCCTTCTCTGATTGCTCGTGCAATCGTGCGCATAGCGTCTGTTCCTGGCTTTTCTCTTAAGACCCTTTTTGCTAAAACGACAGCAAATAAAAGGGCAAGAATTCCAAATACCGGAACAATTGTCCATAAAATATTCATTTTTTCAATCCTCCCACAGATTAATATAATAATGTTATCATATTTATCACTCTTTGCAAACTTTATTTCTTCCTTTTAGAATAATTTCTTATTTTGACACTATTTTACTCATTATTTCTGGTCTTCCTCTTTATAATGAATGGATTTAAGCACCAACCCCTCTGCCGGTGCCGTAATGCTTTCTCTGGTTCTCACTCGCTTTTCTAAAAGTTCCTTTACCTTTTCTGGCTGATAAAATCCACGCCCAACTCGAATAAGAACACCGGCTATAATTCTTACCATATTATAAAGAAAACCATTTCCTCTCACGGTTATAATGATTTCTTCATTTACTCTTTTTATCTCAATGGCATAAATTTCTCTAATTGTGTTTTCTACTTCACTTTTTATATTGCAAAAGCTAGCAAAGTCATGCTCTCCAATCAGATAAGCTGCGCCTTTTCGCATCTGCTCTAAATCTAGCGCAAAAGAAACAAAGGTGGAATATAACCGTTTCATCGGATTTTCCACCTTAGCATTAAAAATATGATACTCATAAACTTTTTCAATATTGTATTGGTATCTAGGATGCCAATTTAAATCAACTTCCTGTGAATCTGTAATCACAATATCTGCCGGTAATCTTCTATTAATGGCAAAAACCATCTTATTGGCAGGAATTGTACTATTCGTATCAAAGACTACCACATTTCCTAAGGCGTGAACTCCTGAATCCGTTCTACTAGCACCAATAATCTTGATTTCTTCATTTGTTGCCTTGCTTATCCCTTTGTTTAAAACTTCTTCAATCGTGATTCCGTTTTTTTGTCTTTGAAAACCACAATAATTCGTCCCATCGTAGGCAACTGTTAGCTTTATTCTCTTCATTATGATTTCCTTTCTAAAAAATCCAGAGTTTAAAAGGGACAAAACGCCCCAAGATAATAATCAAAAGAAAATAGATTGCCATTATAAGATAAGCGAAATAATCTTTCTTTTGATATTTTAAGGGTTTCATCTTCGTCCTGCCTTCACCGCCATGATACCCTCTAGATTCCATAGCCATGGCAAGGTCTGATGCTCTTCTAAATGCCGAAACGAAAAGAGGCACCAAAATTGGTATCATTCCTTTGGCCTTTTGCATAATATTACCATTTTCAAAGTCTGCCCCTCTGGCTAGTTGCGCTTTCATAATTCGATCCGTCTCATCTAATAAAATAGGAATAAAGCGAAGCGCTATGGACATAATCATTGCCATTTCATGAACCGGTAAATGAAGTTTTGCTAGCGGCTTAAAAAGGCTTTCGATACCGTCGGTTAATTCATTTGGCGTTGTTGTAAAAGTCATAATGGAAGAGCCCAAAATAAGATAGATTAGGCGAATTGCCATATAGACTGCGTTTCTAAGTCCCCCTTCTGTAACCGTAAAAATCCCTTTCGCAAAAAGTACCGTTCCCTCTTTGGTTAAAAACAGGTTAAATAGAACCGTTAATAACAGTAACATAATAACGGCCTTTAAACCTTTCACAATGTAAGAAAAAGGAACTTTAGATAATTTAATCACTGAAACTAAAAAAATAGTAGCTACTACATAACCTAAAATGCTCTTAAAAACGAAAAGTGAAATCAAGTAGAAAAAAGTAGAAACCAATTTAACTCTGGGGTCTAGACGATGCAGCAAGCTATTTGCCGGATAATATTGTCCTATTGTAATGTCCCTTATCATCTTTTCTTCTCCAATGCTTTTAGTATTTCCTTTTTCGCTTCTTTAATTGTTGTTACCTCTGTTTCAAGTGGCAGGCCTTTTTCCTTTAACCCCTCCATTATATAAGTAACCTGTGGTGCTGCAAGCCCCACTGTTTCTAGCTCCTTATAATGAGCAAACACGCGCGAGGGTATATCATTAAATAAAACTTTCCCTTTGTTCATTACAATAATACGATCGGCATACTTGGCAACATCTTCCATGCTATGAGAAACCAAGATAACCGTTAGTTTCTTTTCTTTTTGTAGATGAGCAATTTGTTCTAAAATTTCATCGCGCCCTTGGGGGTCAAGTCCCGCTGTTGGTTCATCTAAAACTAGTACTTCCGGTTCCATCGCTAAAACACCGGCAATCGCCACTCTTCTTTTTTGGCCACCGGATAATTCAAAGGGAGAAGCTTCATATTGATCGGGTAATACTCCCGTAAGTGCCAAAGCCTTTTTTGCTTTTTCTATTGCTTCTTCCTTAGAATATCCTTGGTTTTTGGGGCCAAAGCAAACATCTTTTAAGACGGTTTCTTCAAAAAGCTGATGTTCTGGATACTGAAAAACAACTCCCACTTTAAAACGAAGTGCTCGAAAATCATATTTATCATCATAAATATTTTGACCACCAATAATTACTTTTCCGCTGGTTGCTTTAATAAGACCATTTAGGTGCTGAATTAAGGTAGACTTTCCCGAACCAGTATGGCCGATAATTCCTACATATTCCCCATCATTAATAGAAAAAGACACGTCTTTTAAAGCTTGTTTTTCATAAGCTGTTTTCTCTCCGTATATGTAATTTAAGTTTTCTACTTTAATTGGCATATTGCTTCTATTAACTCCTCATTTTTCAAAATTCCTTGGGGAATGTCTAGTCCGCTTTTTCTTAGTTCTTCTGCAAGTAATGTTACTTGTGGCACCTCTAAATGATACTTCCTTAACTTCTCCACTTGAGAAAATACGACCTTAGGCGTTCCTTCCATCACTACTTTTCCATGATCCATTACATAGACTTTATCAGCATCTACCACTTCTTCCATATAATGAGTAATCAAAATAATGGTGACTTTTTTTTCTTTTCGTAGTTTAAAAGCAGCATTTAAAACTTCTTGCCTGCCTACTGGATCAAGCATAGCT
>DXHJ01000054.1 GCA_019113475.1 Candidatus Dorea intestinavium
TTATCGCCATTATTGTTATCATTGTTATCAGAATCTTCATCAATAACGGTTAAAGTATCCCAATTCACTTCCAATACGGCCTCTTGAGTCATGGTTGCTCTTGCTGCACCACCGGTTGTATCAATAGTAAATAATAGAGCCATCTCTCCTGGTAATTCTTTTGTAACATCAATTCCTGATAGCAAAAAACTGTCATTAGCATCACCGGTTATTTTCGCGGCTTTTATTAATTCGCCCCCGCCTACTGCATAACTCATCTCGGTAATATAATGTCCTTCCATTAATAAGCTAAGGTCTGCTACATTATCTTTGACTACGACTTTCGCTGATTGTATAAACTGATTGCCCAGCGATATTGTGCCATCTTCTTTTAATAAGCGAACATTTATCTCGTAGGTGCCATTATGGACTAAGATATCTTTGTCTTCATCTTCGCCGTTGTTTTCGTTACCACCATTATTTTCTTCACCACCGTTGTTGTCTTCGCCGCCGTTATTGTCTTCGTTACCATTATTTTCATCTTCCGGATCTAACTCAATCACTTCTAGTGTTGACCAGTCAAGGAAAAGTCTGGCACTTTGTTGTAACACCATGGGTCCTGCTTTAATGGTAAAACCAACTGGTATGCTCTCCATTCCTAAAAGTGCTGGTGTGATATTTTCTAAAGTATAGTCATCACCTGCCTCGCCTGCACTCTTAACTGCTTCTATCCCTTCGCCATAAGTAAATTCAGTAATATAATGGCCACTGATAGAAATTGTCACTTGAGCTACTCCATCTTTTATGACAACTTGGGTTCCTGCAATGTATTGGTTCGCCATGGATACTTCATCTTCATCGGCTTTATAAAGAGAGGCGTTTACACTATATTTACCATTCTTTAATTCCTCTTCCTCTGCATTAGCCACTAAAGATAAATTTCCTAGTACCATAACACTTGCTAGTAGGCAAGCAAATATCTTGGTTGTGTTTCTTTTAAACTTATTCATTAAATGTTTCATTTTAATTAACCCTTCCTTTACACGTAATCTCTTTCGCAAATTTATTCTATCTAGCAAAGGCATCTAATACAATGGGATAAAAAAAAGCGTCCACGCAACTTTGATATTGATATTCATTATCATTTAATATCTCTTAATGATATTTCCTATCTTTTTCCTAGTTGCGTAGACGCTCTACTTTTTTATTTTATTTTTTATATTTTTGGTTTTCTACCTAGCTTATATTTGAATAGTTACCGAGAAAATCCCGGTATCCTCGGGCATATGTTTTGTGCCAATAGAAGATTCAAACTTAATTCTGGTGTGGCCACTTATAATGTTCTCTCCTTGATTATAAGTAAATTTCAGAAAACTCATCGGTACTTGGAAGCGATTTCCTTCCCGAATGATGCTTTCAAAATGTCCTTCTTTGTAAAAAGAAAGTTTCCCAATTTTTCCCACAATCATACTATGGGTATCCGGTGACCTCTTAAGGATCGATTTTGCTTCCAGGATGATAATGCCCGTTCCTTTTTGAATAAGGAGAACTCCCGGATGAAAGAAGCCTTCATTGGCTAGTGAAGTCTCCACTGACTTATCTTTGGTCTCCTTATAGATAGTAAAAGAAATCTTATATTCCCCATCATCAAGTAGATAATCAATGCATTTATCACAAAATCCTGTCATTTCGCAAATAAGGCATTTATCATTGCTTTTCGTCGCATTAACTAATAACTTTCTCGCTTTCTCATTGCAATTAAGGATTAAATTAATAGCTTCATTATCCGCCTCGTGACGCTCCATCTGGGCTTCTTCTATAAACCACCTGCGTAGTTGTTCTTTTTCTTGCCAATAGGTATTTACTAAGACTTTTCCTCGCTTGGAAAGCGCAATGTTTTTACCCTCCAGGTAGCCGGCTTCCATAAAATAAGCAATCGCTCTGGTAACCGTAGATTTCGCCACATTTAAAGCCGTAGCGATATTGGCGGCAGTAATCTTTTGTTCTTTATTATGTAAAATGATAAAAAGCATTCGAAGTCGTATTGGCGTCATCTTTTCTTTGGTCATAATCTTTTTCCTTACTTAAGTACTAAATTGCTTTTATTTCTTTCCCTTGTTCATTATATTTCTTTCTTTTTGCCGTTACTTCATCTATCTGTATTTTATATAGATTCATTCTTTTTAAACCACTCTTAAGCGCCATCGCAAAATATGCCATTTTAGTCGGTGTGTATTTCTCACAAATCAGTTTAATGGCCTTAACTCTCTCCGCTTCCTCTGCTACCAATTGGGCTCTTCCTGTTACTATAGCTGAGGCGAACTCCGTAGTAAAGACGTTACTAATTAATACTGCTGCCTTTGACTCATCCCTTGCCATTTCCTCTAACTCTTCTTGCGAAAAAAGCTCAGGGATTTTAGTATCGCCAACAAAAGTAACGCTCACATAAGGATTATGGGCTAGAAGTTCTACCTTTTTCCCTTGTTTTGCTGAGTGAAAATAAAGATTGTCCCCTTCTCTTACAAGAGATAAGGGGATTCCATAAGGCTTATCCCCATCTATTAGCGAAAGGGTCCCAAAACTAGCTTTATCAATGAGTGAATAGGCAAATTCTCTATCCATTTCTCGGTCTTTTCTTCTCATTTTATCAGCTCCTTTCCTTTAAACATCTATCTTATTAAGTAAGGCTTCAATGGGGATTCCTTTAAACTTATCTTGATTGTCCTGACACAGAATAATAATGGCTTTTACGTAATCCATGGCTTTTTGGATGGCCTTTTGTAAAGGCACCCCTAAAAGCTTCTCCCCCATCATAACGGCTAAAAAGATGTCCCCTGTTCCGGGAAATCGTACATCGATGTATTCAAAGGGTAAACAAAAATAAGTATCTTCTTTTGCATCATAACCTAGGACTGCATTCGTTTCTTTTAGAATCACACTGGTAATCGCAATAGATTTTGCGCCTAGTTTTCTTAATTTATCAACTAATTCGTATCCTTCTTCTAAAGATATTCCCTGATTTTTAATTTCAGTGCCGGCTAAAAAGGCTGCTTCTGTGTAATTCGGAACAATATAATCGGCAACCGAGCATAATTGCCTCATATATTCTACAGTTTCCTCAGTTACACCGTTATAGAGCTTGCCATTATCTCCCATAATAGGATCCGCAAATATTACTGTGCCTTTTTGCCCTTGCTCTTTACAATAATTGGCCACAAGTTTTACTTGTTCCTTAGAAGCAATAAAACCTGTTGAAATCCCATCAAAGGTAAATCCTAGCTCTTGCCAAACAGACAAAGTTTTTTTCATATAATCCGTCGTTTCTAAAACATTAAACTTTCCATAGTCAAAAGTATTAGAAACCAGGGCCGTTGGTAAGTTATAAAGGTCAAATTCCATGTGTGACAATATGGGAATCATGGCTGCTAATGCTACCTTTCCATAACCTGGTAAATCATTGATTAATAAGATTTTTTCTTTATTTTTCATTTTTCTCTTTCCTAATTGTAATAAAAATTAACTTAGTTTCTCTAATAATTTTCTATTTATTCTTCCTGGCCATATTCCAAATTCCCAGGCCATAAAAAACCATGCCGCTAATTGCCAGGATACTAATACTAACAAGCGCACTTATTTGTTTCTCATCATGGACAAAGACAATTCCCATAAATTTCTTATATTCACTTAGAGCTTCACTAGGAATGCCTTTAAAGGAATGGCTTAAGGGCTTTACCATAATCACTTCCCTTAGTAATCTTCCGGCATGTGCGGGTGGGAAAATTTTAATTATATTTTGCGCAAAACTTGGCAGGGCACCAATCGGTATATAAGTTCCAACCAAAAAGCCAATCAAGGTTCCAATAATGGTACTTGCTGTAGAAAAGGCACTACCACTTTTGAAAAAACTCACGATAAATACTAGCATTGCGCTGCTGGAAAATACAGCTAATAAAATAATACCCATTACTTTCAAATTACTTTCCAGGTTTAAAAAATCTCCACCAGCACTTTTAACATATAGCATACCACATAAAAAGGTCATACAACTCATCATAACGCCAACGACATAAGTAGATAGAATATAACCACCTGTTACTTGCCATTTTTTAATCGGTGATGAATCAAAATCCTTCTTGATTTTATCTGTCTTATCTAGAATCATTCTTTGCAACATTCCCAAAGTGGTTGTTACCGTTGCCACCGCAACAAGACCTGAAATCATCCAACTATGCGTTAAAATATCTTGGTCTAGTAGTTCTTTACTGGAAATCGTATCTTTTAAGAAAAGAATATATAAACCAAGCGTAATAAATACCGATAAAAATGAGAATAGCACTGCTGACTTGTCTTTAAAATGAAGCTTTATATTTCTTTTTGCTAGTGTGAACATCCTCTTTTTCCTTTCCTATAATACGAATAAACACTTCGTCCATAGTTCCATTAACGATTTCGATATTCGCAATTAGTTCTTTAAGTTCGGTGGCTAGCGCCAAAGCTTCCAAGGTGTCTTTAACCCTTATCGCAAACACTTCCCCCTTCTTTTCGTAACTTCGTTTCATCTGTTGTAATTTTTCTTCTAATTCTTTTCTTTGCTGCGGTTTTATTTTAAGCAGATCACTAGCATATTCTTGTTTAAGTTCTACTGGTGTCCCCTTCGCAACAATATTTCCTTCTTTCATAATCGTAATATAATCCGCTACTGCTGCTTCTTCCATGTAATGCGTTGTCAAAAAAACGGTCATACCGGTTTTTTCCTGTAGCACTTTGACAGTTTGCCAAACCTGTTGCCTCGTCTGTGGATCTAAACCCGTAGTTGGTTCATCTAAAAACAAAACTTTAGGGGTATGAATCAAGGCTCTTGCAATATCCGCCCTTCTTCTTTGGCCACCGGAAAGCTTCCCATAAGGTCTATCTAGAAGCTCAGAAATTTCGACAGTTCTTGCCGCATTTTCCACCGCTTCTTTTAATTGTCTTCGTTTCATATGATAGAACTCGCCACGTATTAGTAAGTTTTCCCGCACAGTCAAGGCTTGATCTAATACACCATCTTGAAAAACAATTCCGATTATATCGCGAATCTTATCGTCCTCTTCTCCGATTTTATAACCAGCTATCTTGATTTCTCCACTATCTGGTTGTAAAAGCGTACACATCATCTCAATAGTTGTGGATTTTCCTGCTCCGTTCGGTCCTAAAAAAGCAAATAAACTACCTGTTTCTACATAAAAATTAATGCCTTTAACCGCTTTTACCTCGCCATAAGACTTCTTTAAGTCCTTAACTTCTATCAGTTTATTCAAAATCTTTATCCTCTCATAGGTGTATTATTATAAAGCATCCTTCTGTAAACATTTCCATTATAGCTTATTTATTTAAACGAAGATACAAAAAAGACGCTTCCCTTTACAGAAACGCCTTTATACAACTTAATTTCATTCCGAATCAGATCAGTTATTATCCTTGCAGATTGTTGGCTTGCCTAATCATATCTTCAACTACAATATCATAGATTTCACCAATCGTATTACAATATTCTAAAATTTCCCAGGGCTTATTGGTATGAAAATGTATCTTGATTAAATCCTCATCACCTGCCGCAATTAAGCTATTTCCCTCAAAATTATTAGCGATATAATCGGCTATTTCATCTTCATCTAAATCCTGATCTCTTCGATCGATTAATAATTGTGTATCATAACGATAGGCAAATTGGTCATCTTCAGCGTCTATTGATTTTATTCCCATTTTTTATTCCTCATCAATTCTTTCAATTTTAAAAATTACCGGTCTTGTTCCATCGGAGCAACAAGCAATCATCGTATTTTCTTCTTTCATCCAGCCTTTCATGATTGACCCCCCTTGCAGTCCCGTATAAATATATCGGGAGATTGCATCCCAAGCTTCCGAGCAATGTGGCATCTTGGGTGTGCACAAGTTCCCCGTCCATAGGATTATCCGCACTACAATTTTTATAAATCTTAGTTGTTACAACAGAATTTGGCTCAGCAGTTATAGCAGAAACAGCTGTTAGGTTTTCATAGCTATTAGGAACAAAAATATTTCCTCCTTCAAACTCCCCATAGATTTCATCCGATATCCACCACAAGTACGATGCTTGTCCCAGGAAGTCATACTGATAATTATTATCATATGTGAACTTACCATCTTTATCAGCTATATCAACCTGATAACTGGTAAATTCTGTTAATGCTTGATCATAATAAGATATGTAAAGATACCCTTCTTTGTGTTTATTTTCTCCTCTACTATCTTTTACAATCCATGCGCCATTTTCACTTGGCTGACGACCCATAATAAAGTTTTCTTTTGAATAACTATCATCCCATCCAACTATCGTAGCTGTGTGGTTAGCAAACTGATACTCACATGTATATTGTGCATTTGTAACCGAATTGTAGTATACGCCATAGTCATCGGCGTGGTAGCTCATCTGTACTGCGCCATTTTTTAAAATTTCATTTTTTATTGTATTATTAGCTGCTTCATCAAATTGATACTCATCATTAAAATCAAAATAAGAAGGATCTTTTAAATAATGTGCATTTTGAAGATGAACCTCCGAGAAATCCCTAAGTGTTTCATCCATTATAAAATTATTGGCTTCTTCTGTTGTTATATAGGGCATATTTACTTCTGAAACAGGTCCACCCCATGCAGCAAGCTCTGCGATTGCAAGTTCTCTGTCACCACCATTTTTGAGTATTTCTGCAACGGTTGCATCTCTGCCTTCGTTGGTAACTTTTACACCCTCAGTTCTAAGAACGCCGTCTTTTGTCCACTCTCTAGGTGTATGGGAAAACAAAGCAAGTGCAAGCTCGGAGTAGTCAGGTGTTGCACTAGTTGAATTTCCACTCGTACCCAACTGTACAAGAACATTGCTCTCAATTGCACCCATAGTACCAAAAGACCAACCTGTGTTCCAATCTTTCTGGTCTCTTATGTCTGTGGATAATCCACGTTCCGCCAAATTGTAAGCAATATCACTTGCAAAAGCATTAGCTGTCCAAAGACTTAACGTCAAGGATAGTACTATAATTGCAGAAACGCAAACACTAAAAAGTCTAGATTCTCTTATTTTATCTAATATTATTGCTACAATTATTAGTTCTTGAATCGGTTGCTAATAACTTCACCAAGAAGCTTGTCAAACAGTTTATTAGGAAAATCGAGGAATAAAGCCGAATAAATAGAAAAACTCCTTGTGACCATTAGGTGTGGTTACAAGGAGTTTCTTATTCAAATCTACGATTACTCATTAAACAGACTTATTTGTGAAAACATCTTATGCAATTTATACTCATCAAAGGGTAGATATTCAGCAATTGTAAAGCCGACAACATCCGTGTTTTTAGTTAATAAATTTAACATTTCAGAAAGTTTTTCCATCGTCATTTTTCCACTTCCGCTGCCATCGCCCACTAAATCCTTGTTAGCAAAATATGTGGAATGAAAAAGATTTGCATCGAGTACATCAATATCAAGGTGAATTAAAATGTGATTGAAACGATTTAAAAAGCTCTCTACTTCATTTTCGCTGACAAATTCATCTGTTTGAATTTTATATGATACATTC
The DNA here is from genome assembly GCA_019113475.1 of Candidatus Dorea intestinavium. Classification (GTDB taxonomy): domain Bacteria; phylum Bacillota; class Clostridia; order Lachnospirales; family Lachnospiraceae; genus Aequitasia; species Aequitasia intestinavium. The sequence continues at coordinate 7,574 of DXHJ01000054.1, forward strand.
ATTTTATCTAAAAACTGTTCTTGATAATCGTGCAAGCCTTGCAAGCCAATGTATAAAATTTCGTCTGATTTGAATTTCTTGTTTTTCATTAGATTAGACATTTCACTATCACCATGCCCCATAAGAGAACCTAATACCATTGCGTGGGCGTTTTGATAACCATCTTTTGGCGTAGATACATCAGGGTGAGAGTCAATCCACACAATCCCCAAATTCTCATAAATTCCGTGCAGATAATCAAATGATGCCTGCGACACAATACAGTTGCCACCGATAGTGATAATCTTATCAGGCTTTGCGGTTTCGATTATTTGCATTGCATTTTCTATGCCAGAAATTACTTCATCTCGTGCAAAAATGCCGTCTGTAACTGCTTTTTCTTTTCCGTTTGGCGGAGCAATTTCTACTTTTAGCAGTTCTTGATTGCTGTTTTGTGGCAGAATATGGCTAAGCAGATTTGCTCCGAAATAATATTCGTCTAAGCCCCCACTCACGTGGTCTGGGTATAATAATCTAATTGTTTTCATAACATCCCTCCTGTATTTTTTTTGTTTAGTAACTCAATATCTGTTTGTAAAACACCCGTTTTTCAGCAGCTGATTTTCTATATTTAACCATTTAGTAATGCTTCCAAATCCCGAATGGAAACGTCCATTCGTTTAGAGGTTTCTTCCATCGTCATACCAGAATTAAGAAAACGTTTTACAACCATTTTCAAGTTTTCGCCAACTTCAATGATGTGCCCATCTGGGTCGTAAAATTTAATAGAACGCTGACCCCAATTTGCCACTTTTACTTTGCTATCTAAATACCGAATATCATCACGAGTATTAAGTTTTATGATGAATTTGTCAAAGTCATCTTCTTCAAAATAGAGTTCCATATTGTGTGGTTCTGATTTTATTTTATCTTTCGGAACACCAAGCAGCCAGTCAAAATCCTGTTGCAAAGATAGTCCACCAAAAGATACGTTGATACCGTAGTCTTGGTAGACCTCTAGCCCGAACAGGTCTTGATAAAACTTCGTTGAAAGCTTCACATCTTTTACTGCGATACATACACCTTGAAATTTCATTTTTTTGTTTTCCTTTCAGTTACATTGTAACAATCTTTTTGACTGTATTTGCTGTTCACATTAAATATGTTTCAATCTCCGCTGCAGTTTCAAGAGCCTTTGTTATTATGTTCTCCGTCATTTTATTTTTATCACTAAAATCAATATTGCTTTCAAGGCAGACTTCAAGTACAGAATAGATAGGCATTTCAGTCACACCTTGATTCCATTTTGTGTTTTTAAGATGTTCCCAATATTCCGCTTGCAGAGGAGCATTTTGACCCATCAACCATAGTTCAATTTGCATTTTGCAGTGATTTAAAACAATGCCAAATCTTAGTTTTTCATCTCTCAAATATTCATTGAAAAACGGAAAGTATGTGTAATCAAGATAGCCAAAAGAAATGTTACCCGTTTTATACTCAGAAGGGAATTTAGATTTCAATTCGGCTATATATTTTGTTAACGCAACATAGGCACGCTGAATATCTCCCTGTGCCAATTGTTCTTTGTATGCCTGTATGCTTTTTGAAATATCTTTTTCCATCATGCTTTTCCTTTCATCCAATCCACAGTCTAAACTATATCAAAAACATCCAAATCGCCCACTCGCTAAGCACCATTTTACCCTGACATCTAAATCGAAGTCTAAACTATGGACAACCTCGAAAAAATACTGTATTTGATATATTTCTACAGACTGCTAATTTTCTGTTTTTCATCAGTTTTCAAAAATCCTAAATTTCAACAAACCCCATAAAACAAAGCTTTTCTCATCCTCTATTTCTCAATTCGTGACATCAACACCACACACTCCACATGTTTTGAGATGAGGGGATAGCTGTCAAAAATTAGGCACTTGAACATTATTGGCCTTGAGGGAACATATCCACTGAGTGCTTTCGTATGTGGGAACATATCTAACACCGTCTTTAGTACATCAAAACATATCATTTATTTGATTTGTATTATTTTGATACTTCGAGTTTAAGCAAGAGTAATCCGCCATTTTCTCTAATTCACAAAGTAAGTTATGTAAAG
>DXHJ01000055.1 GCA_019113475.1 Candidatus Dorea intestinavium
TATTGCACCTCAAGAAATTACGACTGCTTTGTTAGAAGAACGTTTAAGAAAACTTTCTACCCCAATTATTGGCCGTACTATGAATGACGAAGTTTTATTAGATCTTCGCACCATTGAGGAAAGTCAAATTAAGACGATTGTTAAGGTGATGAAAGAAAATCAGGTAATGAATAAATAGTAGAGGTAAAAAATGAGACACATAATAGTAGGAACAGCGGGGCATATTGACCACGGAAAAACTACCTTAATAAAAGCGCTAACGGGAAGGAATACCGATCGGTTTGCAGAAGAACAAAAAAGAGGAATTACGATTGATTTAGGATTTACTTATTTTGACCTTCCAAGCAAAAACCGTGTAGGTATTATTGATGTCCCAGGTCATGAAAAGTTTATTGGCAATATGGTAGCTGGAGTAGTGGGAATGAACATGGTTTTACTTGTTATAGCAGCAGATGAAGGCATCATGCCTCAAACAAGAGAACACATGGATATCTTATCACTGCTAGGAGTAGAAAATTGTATTGTTGTTTTAAATAAATGCGATCTTGTAGATGAAGAGTGGTTAGAACTTGTTGAAGAAGATTTACGGGAAGAATTTAAAGGAACTTTTCTAGAAAAGGCGCCCATGATTCCGGTTTCGGCAGCGACCGGCGCGGGAATTGAAAAGCTGATTGAAACCATTGATGAGGTTAGTACAAAAGTAGGAGAAAGCGAAAGTAGCGGTAGCATTCCTAGGTTGCCCATTGACCGGGTCTTTTCTCTGTCTGGCTTTGGTACAGTAGTAACAGGAACCCTTTTATCTGGCCATATTGATAAAGATGATGTTTTAGAAATGTATCCGGCAGATAAAGAATGTAGAATTCGTAGCATTCAGGTTCATGGGGAAGATGAAAAGGTGGCTTATGCAGGACAAAGAGTTGCCATTAATATCTCTAATTTGAAGAAAAAAGAATTAAAAAGAGGGTATGTATTAGCGCAAAAAAATAGCATGAAAGATACCGACCTTTTAGACGTAAAGTTAAAGGTCCTAGAAGATTCTCTGCGCGTCTTAAAGAATCATGATCGGCTTCATTTCTTTTCTGGAACATCTGAGGTTTTATGTCGCGCGGTTTTATTAGATCAAGAAGAGATCGGCCCAGGGGAAGAAGGGTATGTGCAACTTCGCTTGGAGGAAAAGATTGCTCTTAGAAAGGGCGATCATTTTATTGTGCGGTTTTATTCCCCTATGGAAACGATTGGTGGCGGTGTGGTTTTAGAGCCAAACCCGGCCATTAAGAAGAGATTCAAAGAAGAGGTTATTAGAGAACTAGAACAAAAAGAGCAAGGAACGACTGCGGACATTTTACGGCTCCGAATTAATGAATATAAAAACAACTTTGTAAGTGTTAGCGAACTAGCAAAATTAACAGCTAGAAGCAAAGATGAAATTGAAGAAGATTTAAATTCTTTAAAGGAAGAAAAAGAAGTTTTTATTTTAACCGTTGGAAAAGAAGAGTATGTAGTCTCCCTAGAAACAAAAGAAATGTGGATTCAGATGATAAATGAAGCTTTAGGTAGTTATGAACAAGCACATCCTTATCGCTTTGGTATGAAAAAAGCTTATCTTTTATCCACTTACTTTAAGGAAATAAAGAAAAATATTTTTGATTTCTTCTTAGAAGAGTTAGAACAAGAGCATTTAATTAAGAGAAATGGTGAGTATGTTACAACTTCTGATTTTACCATACGAAAAGATGAGACGTTTAAACGGATAGAAAAAAAGATTAGAGAAGCCCTTAAAAAGGCGAAATATGATTTTGTTCGTTACAAAGAGATTGAAGTAGGTAGTGAAAAGCAAGAGAACTGGGATGATGTTCTAAATGTTCTATTAGCAAGTGGAGAGGTTGTCAAAATTAATGAAGACTTCTATACGCTTTTGGTTTATATGGAAGAAGCAAAAGAAATAATTCAAGCTAAATTAAAAGAAAATCCGGTGATTACGATTAGTGAAATCAGAGATTTATTTAATACTAGTAGAAAAAGTGCCAAACCAATTTTGGAATACATGGATACGATTCGTGTAACGAAAAAAACAGGTGGAGAAAGTGAAAGGGTCGCTTATTAATGAATTTAAAACAATTAGAGGCATTTGTTCATGTGGCGGAACTAGGAAGTTATTCAAAGGCTGCGAGACACATGTTTTTAACACAACCAACTGTTAGTGCACATATCTTTTCGTTAGAGAAGGAATTAAGTGCGAAGCTTTTTATTCGTAATACCAAAGAAGTTTTTTTAACTGATGATGGGAAAAAGCTTTATAAGTATGCCAAAGAAATGATGAACTTAGAACAAAAGATTGAGGAAAGCTTTCGCGAAGATACAGAAGTGGTCTCAAATGGCATTACCATAGCAGCTTCAACGATTCCTTCTCAGTATCTTTTGCCGAAGATGATCGCACAATTTCGAAAAAAGTATCCCAAAGAAAAGGTTCATGTTATTGAAACGGATAGCCAAGACGTGGTAGAAAAAATTGTTGAACATGTGGTGGATGTCGGATTTACCGGAACCACCCTTGAAAAGAAGCATTGTAAATATGTTCCTTTTTATAAGGATGAGCTGGTGGTTATTACACCAAATACAGCTTATTACCAAGACATCAAGAAAAATTTAAGTCATAACATTGCTTGGGTTGTGGGAGAGCCTATGATTATGCGAAATGAAGGCTCTGGTACGAGAAAAGAAGCGGAAAAATTATTAGAAAAGCAAGGAATTTTAGAAGAAGACTTGCATATTGTGGCAACCATTGACAATCAAGAAACAATTAAAAAATCAGTTTGTCAAGGAATTGGTATTTCCATTATGTCAAAACTAGCGACAAAAGAAGATGAGGAACTAGGAAAGCTCTTGGTTTTTGATTTAAACTTTATTAAATCAACGCGAAATATAAATTTAGTCTATAACAAGGATTACCCATTATCAAGATCAGTTAATCGCTTTATTCGAGTAGCAGAAGAATTAGCATAGTTTATAGAAAAAAACAATAAAAGAGAAGACTTATAGGGATTAACAGTTGGTAAAAAGGATCGTTAATTATTATACTTAAGGGGAAGAGGTAAATATGATATATCTAGATAATGCAGCAACCACATTACATAAACCAAAGGAAGTTATTGAGGCGGTGACAAAAGCCCTTAATACCATGGGCAATGCCGGAAGAGGACAAGGTGATGCGTCACTTGTTAGTGCGCGAACGATTTATGATACAAGAGAGTTATTAGCCAACTTCTTTGGGGGTAAGGATGCAAGAGAAATTGTATTTACGTCAAATTCAACAGAAAGTCTTAATATAGCTATTAAAGGATTACTTGTACCGGGGGATCATGTAATTACGACTGTTCTTGAACACAATTCTGTGCTACGTCCTTTGTATGAAATGAGAGAAAAAGGGATAGAGCTAAGTTTTATTGGCGCAGATGAAAAAGGAAATATTCAAATTGAAGATATTGAAAACTCTATTAAAGAAAACACGAAATTAATTGTTACAACGCATGCTTCAAATTTAACCGGAAACGTTGTGGATGTAAAAAAAATTGGGGACCTAGCGAAAAGCCAGGGTATTTTATACCTGGTCGATGCTTCGCAAACAGCAGGTGTTTACCCGATTGATGTAAGTGAAATGAATATTGACTTACTAGCTTTTACAGGACACAAAGGTCTATTAGGACCACAGGGAACGGGTGGACTATTAGTTAGAGAAGGAGTAGAAGTTTTACCGCTTTTAAGTGGGGGAACAGGAGTCCAAACTTTTCTAAAAACCCAACCGCTTGAAATGCCCACTAGGCTTGAGGCAGGAACTTTAAACGGTCACGGTATTGCGGGCCTTCATGCCGGCGTGGAATATATTAATCGTCTAGGCATGGATAAAATTAGAGAAAAAGAGTTGGCTTTGATGTGGCAGTTTTATCACGGAATAGAAGCAATTGAGGGGATTAAGATATACGGAGATTTTGATACCGACTGCAGAACAGCAGTGGTGAGCCTTAATTTTAAAGATTATGGCTCTGGTGAATTTTCTGAAGAGTTATTAGAGGAGTATCAGATTACAACAAGAGCAGGAGGACATTGTGCCCCTCTTTATCACGAGCATTTTAAAACAAAAGAACAAGGTATGGTAAGATTTAGCTTTTCTCATTTTAATACAAAAGAGGAAGTAGAAATGGCGATTAAGGCAATTAAAGAAATGACCAATTAATGTCTTAAGGAGGAAAGGAAAGTGAATTTTACTAATTCGAAACTAAAATTAGCTCTACTTGGCGTTATCTGCGGCCTAGTAGCAGTAGCTCTTGCCATATTTGGAAACCCAGCCAATATGGCATTTTGTATTGCCTGTTTTATTAGGGATACAGCAGGTGCTCTTGGCATGCACCAAGCAGAGGTGGTTCAGTATGCCAGACCAGAGGTGGTAGGCCTTTTGGTTGGGGCTTTATTAATCTCTGTGGGAACCAAAGAGTATAAGTCTACCGGCGGTTCTTCACCGATGATTCGTTTTGTCCTGGGCCTTTGCTTAATGATAGGAGCCCTTATCTTTTTAGGTTGCCCTCTGCGTTTGGTGATTCGAATGGCAGCAGGTGATTTAAATGCTTACGTTGCTTTAATTGGCTTTATTTTAGGAATTGGCACCGGGGTTATCTTTTTAAGAAGAGGATTTAGCTTAGGCCGTGCCCATGAAACCAGTAAGATAAGCGGTGGAGTGATTACGATTTTAGCGCTTGGTATCTTAGCGCTTGGAGCCTTTACCACCTTATTAAAAGTAAGCGAAAAAGGACCTGGGAGCATGCATGCACCGATTATTCTTTCACTCATTGGTGGTATGATCTTTGGCGCCATTGCTCAAAAAAGCAGAATGTGCTTTGCCGGAAGTATCAGAGATGTGATGCTTCTTAAAAACTTTGATTTACTATCGATTATTGGTGGCTTTTTTGTAGTGATGCTTATTTATAATCTCGTAACAGGAAACTTTGTAGTAGGTTTTAATACACCAGGAATTATCGCTCATTCCGAACATCTTTGGAATATCCTAGGCATGTATGTGGTAGGCTTTGCGGCTGTCTTAGCTGGCGGCTGTCCTCTTAGACAAGTAATCTTAGCCGGACAAGGATCTAATGATTCAGCAGTGACCGTAATAGGAATGTTAGTTGGTGGAGCAATTTGTCATAACTTTGGCCTTGCTTCAAGTGGAACAGCAATCAATCCGGAGACGAAGGAATTGGTAAAAGGTGCGGTTACCACAAATGGTAAAATTGCTTGTCTTATTTGTATTGTGGCTTTATTTATTATTGCTCTTACTTGCAAAAGAGAAGAAAAAAAGTAAACGTTTAAAGCTTGACCCAGTATAAGAGCCAAGGTATGATAGAAAGGTGGATAAAGATGATTGAAGTAGATGCTAGAGGTTTATCTTGCCCAGAGCCAGTAATGATGACCTATGATGCGCTAAAGAAAAATAAAGAAGTTAAAGTACTTGTTGATGAGGCTTATCAAAAAACCAATGTGGAAAAGTTGGCTAGGGAAAAAGGATATAAAAGCAGCTCCAAAAATGTAGATAATTATTATGAAGTGGTGATTACAAAATAATGAGAAAAAAAGAATTAAAATTAATTGTTACTTTTCATACAACAGCTGATGCAATGGCCTTAGAAAAGGCGGCAAAGCAGGAAAAGCTAAAAGGACGTTTGATTCCTGTGCCACGGGAACTTTCTTCAGGCTGTGGCATGTCATGGAAGTCGGAAATCGAAGATAAAGAAAAGCTTCTTGCAGTCATGAAAGAAACGGGGATAGAATTAGAAGAACTTCATGAGTGTATGGTTTAGAAACAAAGAAAAGGTGATTCCTAAGAGGAATCACCTTTTTGTTAGTTAAAGACCTTTTTTAAAAGAATCAAGTAAAGGTGGGAGCAAACGATCACTAAGCTTTGTTAGAGAAAATTCACCTTTATAGAGGGCCCAATCATATAAAAGAGCTCGCTCAAACATGGCGTAATAGTTCATTAACTCTTTAGCTGAGCTGGTATCTTTAAATTCTTTGTTTATTAAGCCTTCTTTAAAAATCTCTGTTAACCAAGTGTAATAAAAACGCTTTTCGTCAGATAGCGATTTTTTATCACGGGTAATTAATTGGGAAGAGTAGAGATAACCCAATAGTTCATAATCAATTGAGTGTTCAATCATCTTAAATAATTCATGGTTTAGAAAAAGTAGTTTGTCATAGGCGGAAAGCTGTGGATCCATCAGCTCCTGTAACTCTTCATATTTTTGATCAAACAAATAAGATAGGGAATTAAGGAGGGATTCTTTTCCCTTAAAATAATGATAAAAGGTACCTTTTGAAGTTTTCGATGAAGCAATAATTTCATCGACAGTGGTATTATGGTACCCCTTTTTGGAGAAAAGAGCCCAGGCCGATTTTACAATACGACTTTTTGTTGATTGGCGCTTTCTTGCCATTTTGTTATCCTTCCTGTTTAGCCTACTACGAAACCATATTTTAGAGGATCATCTCCATCGATAATGTAAGTTCCTGTTCCTGTTACATAAGCGCTTCCTGTAATTTGTGGAACAACTGCCTTGTAGTCGCCAACTTTAGTTTCTTCTTTAATTCTGCCAGTAAATTGTGAACCGATAAAGCTTTCATAAACGAATGGCTCATCGATACCAATTTCGCCTCTTGTATAAAGAGTAGCAAGTTTTGCACTAGTTCCTGTTCCACATGGAGAACGATCTGCCATGTGATCCCCAAAGATTACAACATTTCTCTTATCACATCCTGGTGTATCAGTGTTAGAATAGATTTCTGCAAGATCAACACTAGTAATATCAAGAGTTGGATGTTCGATTTTTACTTCTTTATTTACTTGCTCAATTACTTTCATACCAAAATCGGTAAGAGCTGGGATGTTTTTAGCATTAATTTCGATACCTAGTTGATCCCCGTTTACAAGAGCAAAGAAGCTGCCACCAAAGGCGATATCATAGTTGATTTCTTTACCATCAATTACAGTCTTTAGGTTTTCTTTATATAGGAAAGAAGGCACATTTGTTAGGGTTACGTTTAAAACCTTGCCATCTTTTACTTCTGCTTTGGTGCGAATGATTCCGGCAGGAGCTTCTAGAACAACTTCTGTATAAGGTTCTTTAGCTTCAACAAGTCCACCTTCAATAATAGCAGTAACAGAACCGATGGTGCCGTGACCACACATATTTAAATATTCACCAGTATCCATGAAAAAGACAGCAAAGTCTGCTTCGTCACTAATAGGATCGGTTAAGTAAGCACCAAACATGTCATGATGTCCTCTTGGTTCAAACATAAGAGCTTGACGATATTTGTCATAATGCTCTGCTAGGTAATGCTTTCTTTCGATTGGAGTGTTGCCTTTTAATTCTGGGAAACCTGATAAAATAATTCTTGTAAATTCTCCAACAGTGTGTGTGTCAATAGCAAGAAATGATGCTTCATAAGCATCAAGGTTTAATTTGGGATTGATTTCCATATCCACGTCCTCCTTGTTTGTTAAGAAATAGTTTCTTAGTTCATCCTCATAGATCATATCTATAAGATATATTAAAACATGTGAAGAAGTCCCCACTTCTACATGTCCTAAGCCAAGTTATGCCCTTTTTATGTTAGAAAGTTAACAAATAGACCTTAGTCTAGGGCACAGTACAGTTTGATGATTTAATTATCGGCTAAAAGCTACTTAAAGTCAATGTTTTTTTCGTTTTGTTTAATTACAGAAAAAGTGTTGAAAAATGAAAAAATATATGTTACATTTAATTAACAAAATCAATATATGGGGGTAGTTAGGTGACTGGTGTGCCTCCTGGTCTTCAAAACCAGAGTAGGGCGTTAAGAGCGTCCTGGGTGGGTTCGATTCCCACATGCCCTCGCCAAAATAAAGCAAGAAATTATATATACATCAGGTTATATATAATTTTTATTATTATAGAAAAGAAATTTTTTTGACATAAGTATGTGGTTAAATAAACGACAACGTTTATTATCAATAAAAGCTATAAATAAAAAAATAAGAGGAAAAGAAAAGGAGAAAGTATCATGAGAAACGTGCAGATTTTATTAAGACAGCATGTTGGTGCACCTTGTGAACCGATTGTAAAAGTTGGGGATGAGGTGAAAAAGGGGACTCTCATTGCAACTCCAACGGGATTAGGTGCGAATATTTTTTCTAGTGTTTATGGAAAAGTAGAAGAGATAAAAGAAGATCGTATCATTATTAAACCGGATGAGGTTCAAGGGGATGAATTTGTACCGATTAGTGAAGGTGATCATCTAGACATGATTAAAGAAGCTGGCGTAGTTGGTATGGGTGGCGCAGGCTTTCCTACTGGTGTAAAACTAAGTACACCAATTGAAGGAGGATACGTTCTCGTTAATGCAGTTGAATGCGAACCAGGCTTATATCACAATATCAGACAAATTGAAGAAGATGTCGAAAGAACAATTAAGGGCCTTAAATATGCAATGGAAATAACAAAAGCTGCAAAAGGTGTTTTTGCTATTAAAGCAAAAAATAAAAAAGCAGTCGATGTTTTAAGAGCAGCTCTTAAAGATGAAGATGATATTTATATCCACCTTCTTGCTGATATTTACCCAATGGGTGAAGAACGTGCAGTAGTTAGAGAGTGTCTAGGACAATTACTAGACGTTGATCAATTACCTTCTGTAGCAAATTCTATCGTTATTAATGTAGAAACTCTTCTTAGAATAACAGAAGCGATTGAAGAAAGAAAACCTTGCTATAGTAAAAACTTAACCGTAATTGGCCAATTAAATGATGGTAATGAACCACATGTTTACATGGATGAGCCAGTTGGTAAGTCTGTAGCAGATTTAATAGAAGAGTCCAGTGGTTTAGATGAAAAAGAACCAATTGGCGAAATTATTTTAGGTGGTCCATTTACAGGAAAAGCGACCACAGTAGATGCTCCTATTACCAAAACTACTGGTGGTATTATTGCGACTATGGAATTTATGGATTTACATGGGGCACCAATGGGAATTCTTATTTGCGCTTGTGGCGGTGATGAGAATCGTATGAAAGAATTAGTAGAAAAATACAATGCTAAATTAGTTTCTGTAACTATGTGTAAACAAGCAGTGGTTATGAAAAGCGGAGCTTTAAAATGTGAAAACCCAGGCAATTGTCCAGGACAAGCAGAAAAAGTTCTAAAAATGAAAAAAGACGGAGCAGAATACATTATAATTGGTAACTGTTCAGATTGCTCGAATACAGTTATGGGTTCGGCACCAAAAATGAAGTTAAAAGTACTTCACCAAACAGATCACGTTATGAGAACCATTCACCATCCACTTTATCGTCATTTAACAATTTCAAAAACAGTGGATCAATTACCAAACGGTAAATAGTAACCGGTATTACTATTATAAGTGAGAAATAATAGGACCCCGAAACCTGTTGTTTTTGCCACGTTTCTGAGAGGTAAGTGGTTTCGCTTATAATTGTTATATACAAGTAAATAATCATTTATTACAAACGAGGAGGAAAAAAATATGTCAATCACAGCTGAAACAGCGAAAGAACATGCTAAAGATCCCGCAGTGCTTTGCTGTAGAAGAGAAGCAGGCCAAGTAATCTCTGCTTCTGATCTTGAAGATCCTGCAATCTTTGATGATTTGGTAGACTCAGGATTATTAAATCTTGATGGCGCACTAACCATCGAACAGGTTATTGGAGCAAAGCTTACAAAGACAACTGATTCATTAGGACCACTTACTACAGAAAACTTAGAAGGTTATACTGCAGCAGCGGAAGAAGCACCAGCAGAGGCACCTGTAGAAGAGGCACCAGTTGCAACAGAAGCACCAGCAGCAATTGCACCTGCAGCAGCAGGCGTAGCAGGAGGAACTCTTAAGATTCATATCGGAGAAGGAAAAGATATTAATCTAGAAATTCCTGTTGGAGCACTTGGCGCAGGCGCAGCAACAGTAGTACCTGTAGCAAGCGAAACAGCTGAAGCTACAACTGGCGAAGCAAAAGCTTCAAAGGAAGAAGAAGTTGTAGTTAGAACATTAACTAGAAAACACTTCTCAATCACAGAAGTTAAAAGAGGACCTGAAACTAAAATCGAAGGAACTACTCTTTACATCCGTGAGGGAATTGAAAAAGAATGTGTAGCAGATCAAGAATTAGTAGTAGACTTAAAACTTGATATTATTACACCTGAAGATTATCATACATACTCTGAAACAATCATGGACGTTCAACCAGTAGCGACAAAAGAAGGAGAAGACGAATTAGGCTCAGGCGTTACTCGTGTTCTTGATGGCGTTGTTGTTATGGTTACCGGAACTGATGCTAACGGAGTACAAATTGGTGAGTTTGGTTCTTCTGAAGGATACTTAGACGAAAACATTATGTGGGGTCGTCCAGGATGTCCAGAAAAGGGAGAAATCTTTATTAAAACTCAAGTTACAATTAAAGAAGGAACTAACATGGAAAGACCTGGTCCTCTTGCTGCACATACAGCAACAGACATTATTACTCAGGAAATCCGTGAAGCTATGAAAACTCTTGAAGATTCTTTAGTAGTAGATACCGAAGAATTCGTGCAAAAGAGAAGACCAGGCAAGAAAAAAATCGTAATCGTTAAAGAAATCATGGGCCAAGGTGCTATGCATGATAACTTATTACTTCCTGTAGAACCAGTTGGTATCTTAGGTGGTAAGCCAAACGTAGATCTTGGAAACGTACCAATTAGTGTATCTCCACTTGAAGTACTTGATGGTTGTGTTCATGCACTTACTTGTATCGGACCTGCATCAAAAGAAATGTCAAGACATTACTGGAGAGAACCACTTGTTCTTGAAGCTCTTCATGATGAAGAAGTAGATCTTTGCGGTGTTATCTTTGTTGGTAGCCCGCAAATTAACGCAGAGAAATTCTATGTATCAAGACGTGTTGGTATGATGGTTGAAATGCTTGACGTTGATGGTGCATTTGTTACGACTGAAGGCTTTGGTAATAACCATATCGACTTTGCAAGTCACCACGAACAAATTGGAATGCGTGGAATCCCAGTTGTTGGATTATCATTCTGTGCTGTTCAAGGAGCGCTTGTAGTTGGTAACAAATACATGACTTCAATGGTTGATAACAACAAATCTGAATCAGGAATTGAAAACGAAGTACTTGGATGTAACACACTTTGCCATGAAGATGGTATCCGTGCTCTTGCAATGCTTAAAGCAGAAATGGCTGGAGAAAAATCTAAGGCTGCAGAAAAGAAATGGAATCCAAACGTAAAATCAACAAATATCGAATTGATTTCTAACGTTACTGGCAAGAAAGTAGAACTTGTGGAAAATGAGCAATCATTACCAATGAGTGAAAAGAGAAAAGCAAAATACGACTAGGAGCTAATATGAAATACGGTGATAAGATCATTAAGATGGAAGGCGTTGTAGTAGAAGTTCACGATGGCTGTGTTGCAATAGACTTAAAAGGCCGTTTAGGTTATCTTAAAGTCCCAATGCGTATGCTGATAACCGATTATCCGATTAAGGTAGGTCAAGAAGTTGCTTGGAATATGAGTTTTGTCGAACAACTAGGCCCTGAGATTAATGAGAAGTATATTAGCAACCTGGACACATACAATAAGCGCCAAAAAGAAATGCGCGAAAAGAACGCAAACAATAAGGAGGTAAAATAATGAGTTTAACAGTCGTTAAAGGAATGCAATCAGAAATTTTCGTTCCTATTACTCCTCCATCAGTGTGGACTCCTGTAACTAAAGAGTTAAAAGATATGTCTATCGCTCTTGCAACAGCAGCGGGTGTACACAAGAAGGAACAAGAAAGATTTAATCTTGCTGGTGACTTCACATGGAGAAAGATTGAAAACACAACACCATCAAGCGACTTGATGGTATCTCACGGTGGATATGATAATGGTGATGTTAATAAAGACATCAACTGTATGTTCCCAATAGATAGAATTCACGAATTAGCAAAAGCTGGTTTTATTAGAGCTTGTGCTCCTGTACATGCAGGATTCATGGGTGGTGGTGGAGATCAAGACAAATTCAAACACCAAACAGGCCCAGAAATTGCACAAATGTTTAAAGAAGAAGACGTAGATGCAGTTATGATGACTGCTGGCTGAGGTACTTGCCACCGCTCTGCAGTATTGGTGCAGAGAGCGATTGAAGAAGCTGGAATTCCGACAGTAATTATTGCAGCTCTTCCACCGGTAGTACGTCAAACCGGTACACCTCGTGCTTCAGCTCCACTTGTTCCTATGGGAGCAAACGCTGGAGAACCTAACAACATTCAAATGCAAACAGATATTGTTAAAGCAACACTTGAGTTGTTAGAAACTATTCAAACACCAGGTAAGATAGTTCCATTGCCTTACGAATATCACGCTAAGGTTTAGAAGTAAATAGTAAAGGCAGATGTATAATACATCTGCCTTTTTTAAAATGAATCATTAAGAAAGCAGGTGATTGAAGATGTCTGACAAAGTAAAAGACTTAAGAAGACTTGTGATTAAGGCTTACCATATGACCGAGGTAGTCTTTGGTGAAGAAAACAAAATAGAAACAAATGGTACTATTACGATCGATAAATCAGCGATTGCCGGGTTTAATAAATTTGCAGATTACATTGAAAAGATTGATGTTCAAATTATTAAGCCAAGAGAACATGATCGCTATACCAACACCATGATGGATATTATTCCTATTTCTACTAAAGTTTTAGGAAAATTAGGTGAAGGGATTACTCATACGGTAACAGGAGCTTATGTTATTATGACGGGGGTGGATGTTGATGGAAAACAAACCCATGAGTTTGGCTCTTCTGAAGGAACTTTAAAAGAACAGCTTTATCTAAATAGAAGAGGAACGCCAGGGGATGATGACTATATTATTTCCTTTGATATTTTGTTTAAATCGGGTATGGGCCAAGACCGCCACGCTGTAACTTGTGCTCATACAGCTTGTGATCACTTTATTCAAGTATTTAGAAATCAATTAAAGAAGTTTAAAGGTGATTTGTGTACGGAAAGACATGAATATCACGATGTAGCAAAACCGGGGAAAAAGCGAGTTGTTATTATTAAACAAGTAGCCGGCCAAGGGGCTATGTACGATACTCATCTTTTCGGTAAAGAACCCCAAGGTATTGAAGGCGGTAAGTCTATTATTGATTTAGGAAATATGCCGGTTATTGTAACACCCAATGAATATCGCGACGGAATTATCCGCTCGATGCAATAAGGAGGAGAAAGTTATGGGAATAGGACCATCCACAAAAGAAACTTCATTGCACCATTTTCGTGATCCTCTTTTAGAAGTGGTTTCAGCTGATGAAGAACTGGATTTAATGGGCATTATCATTGTGGGAACCCCAGATGGAAATGAAGAAAAGATGTTAGTTGGGACTAGGACTGCTGTTTGGGCTGAGTGTATGCGAGCAGATGGTGCAATTATCTCTTCTGACGGTTGGGGTAATTCCGATGTTGATTATACCAATACCTGCGAACAGCTAGGAATTAGAGGAATTCCGGTTTCTGGCCTTAAATTTATTGGAAAAGTGGCGGGATTTGTGGTAACCAATGATTATCTAGACGGTATTATTGACATTAATAAAAGTGCAGAAGGGGCGGAAAATAACGTCCTTGGCGAAAATAATGTTACGGAGCTAGACTGTCGTAAAGTTACAGCAATGTTAAAGCTAAAAATGCGCAGAGCAGAAGAAAAAGAATAAAGAAAAAGCACGACAATTGTCGTGCTCTTTCTTTTTGGTATGTCATTGAGAGGTTTTTGTTGCATTGCAGTTTGTATTTATATACAAAAGCTGGGGAATGCTTCTCTAATGAGAATATATATAAATTGAAGTCTACCATGGCAAGACACTCTTGGGGAGAGGATGTCGGCAATGGTGCAACTGCAACTACAACTGCTAAATTTACTTGATTTAAATTCAAGTAAGACTAATATAGCATTAGCGCACTAAAGTGTCAATACTAAAATGGTTAAAAATAGAGGATTTAGCTTATCTTGAATAAATATACTAATTATAATATAATGAAGTCTAATAATTTAAGGGAGAGAGAATATGACAATACTTTATAAAATAAGATTAAAGCATACCAAAGAAGTGCTAAAAGACTTTATAAAATTTTCCTATAAAATCAATCATCCGAAATCGGCGTTTCGCTTATTTACTTTTGGCACTTGCTGTATTTTAATTGGTTTTGTAGCGCTAGGTTATAATACTTTTTTAACTTATGCAGGCTTTATCTTCGGTGCTTTTTTACTAATCATGCTGTTGCTACGAAATCAAATTGCCTTTAAACGTCTAGCTAGTAATGATAAGCTGTACCAAGAGCAAAGCGATGTGATTTTAGAATTTGGGGAAGCTAAATTTTTTATTCAAGATCATCAAGATGAAAGTTTGCAAGAAATTAAATACGGTGAGATTCACCAAGTTTTTAAAGATAAAAACAACTATTACCTGCTTATAAATAATGAGGATTTACAAGTACTTCCCTATGCTAAATTTGAGTTAGGAAGCGCAGGCGAATTTGCTACCTTTATCGAACGAAAGACTAAAAAAGCAGTGATCGATATGTCGATTCCTTTTACCACTCGCTTAAAAATGATGAATACAGCAAGAAAACAAGCAGAAGCTTTGCATGACCAAAAGCTGGCAGCTAAAAAAAAGGCGAAGAAAAAGAACTCCTAACTGGAGTTCTTTTTGTTTGTTTTATATTTATAATCTTATTCCGGCTCTGCACTTAAATTAGGTGAAGATGATTTAGCTGCATCTTTAAAGAAAGTAAGAGATGTAAAGATCATAACTGCAATTACTACCCAAGTAAGAATAGTAAGTGGTAAGCTCTTAACGATAAAGTAAGCAATAAATACACCGATAACACCGAAGATGGTAAGCATAACAGAAGCTTTTCTATCGTATTTACCTTCTTTGATAAAAGTGATACCTGCTGATGGCATTAAGAATGCACATGATCCCATCATAATTGGGAAAGCAGCAGAGATGTTCATGCCAAGTGCGCCGATTAAAGCCATACAAGGAGCGTAAAGTCCAAGTCCAACGGTCATAAAAGCGCCAAGGAAGAAGTTAACAACAATACCAATAATAAGCTTACCTGTTGGTAGTGAAGTAAGTGTTCCGGCTGATTGGAATGGTCCCCAAGCAAACATTCTAGCAATCATAACAAAAGCAAGGCAAATAAGAGCTACACCAAGAGCGATACGTACATATTTAACGCTCCATCCTGATACAATTTTTGCCCCAACCACGGCTCCAACAACCGAAGCTGCGATTAATCCGATTAAAGTAGTGGTGCCAATTTCAATAAGACCAAAGAATAAAAGAGCTTCCGTAACAACGGGGATGGTATCACCAACGTTTAGTGTTCCTGGCATGGTCTCATCAGGTGATGATTTTGTAAATTTGAATCCGGCCTGTGTAGTAGCAAAACTTCCGATTCCTAAAGTATCAAGGAAGTTTGTAACCGCTCCAATAAGAGCTAGTGGTACAAGGCTTTTGGTGTTGAAATCTTCTTTATGTTTTATACAGTCTGTAACAAAATATACTGCGAAAACTAGTGTCCATAAGGATAGGACGATTCGTAAAATAGTAACAGCGTTCATATTAACCCCTCCATTGTTCGTGTTTGGTTGCGTAAAAAAAACAGTCCGTAGTAAATTAACGTGATTACCCCGAATAATCCTGTCGTTATAAGCGTCTGTTTATGAGAAGATTTTAACAATTTCTTAAGGAAAAGTCAAGAATTTGTAGTAATAGCTAACAAAAAATAGCTTTTATTTCGGTAATATTATGCAGAATAACGAAAAAATATATTTTAAACAT
>DXHJ01000008.1 GCA_019113475.1 Candidatus Dorea intestinavium
AATTATAAACTCCAAACGCACTTGCTGGTAATAAAGCAATTAAAACAAGTAACATAATGTTATTTGTAGTTATCTTGTCCCTAACGTGAGGAGATGCTGACATATTAAAATTCGATTCACTCAACTCTTCCACTCCTTTTCTTTAGGCTTTCTTTTTATGCCCTAATGCTTGTTTACGCATTGCTGCTATTGACTGTTTTAAAGGTCTTTTTGCAGGACATACGAAACTACAGCATCCGCACTCACAGCATTCTAATCCTTCTTGTTTTACAAATACTTCTTCATCACCATGTTCTGCATAATCTGCAAGTCTTGATGGAACCAATCTACTTGGGCAAACATCAACACATCTTGCACAGTTAATACAAGCAGTAGGCTCATGATCTTTCACTTCATCTCTGGTAAAAGCTAAGATAGCAGACGTCGTTTTCGTAACCGGTACATCGGTGGAAAACATAGAAAATCCCATCATTGGACCACCTGATATTAATTTTTCCGGCTCTTCTTTAAAGCCACCAGCTGCTTCAATAAGATCTTCTACATTAGTACCAAAAGGCACTAAGTAATTTCCCGGATTTGCAATAGCATCACCACTAATAGTTGTTACACGGTTAATGGAAGGCTTTCCTTCTTTAACTGCTTGATAAATAGCCATAATTGTTTCTACGTTGTCCACAATGCAACCAGCATCAGCAGGAAGCATTGAAGAGTTTATTGCACGTTTTGTTGTTGCATAAATGAGTTGACGCTCACCACCTTGCGGATATTTTGTTTGTAAGGTAACAACGGAAATTTTATCATTGTTCTTTGTAAGCTCTTTCAATTTTGCAACACAATCACTCTTGTTATCTTCAATTGCTAAAATACCTTTTGCGTGATCAAATAATTTAAGAATGATAGCTAACCCCTCAACTAACTTTTCTGGGGATTCGATCATTCTACGATAATCAGCTGTTATATAAGGCTCACACTCTGCACAGTTAGCAATAATATAATCAATCTTTTCTGGTTCTTTAGGGGAAAGTTTTACATGAGTAGGGAATCCAGCACCTCCCATCCCGACAATACCTGCATCTGAAATAAGTTTTATAATTTCTTCTTTACTTAATTCATCAACATCTTTCACTTCGGGATATGATACTTCGTTGTATTCACCATCATTTTCAATGACAATGCTATCTACACGCATTCCAGTCGATGTTAATCTTTTTTCTATTTTTTTAACTGTTCCAGAAACAGAAGAATAAACAGATGCGGACACAAAACCACCTGCGTCAGCTATTTTTTGGCCTTTTAAGACCTGATCTTTAGGAGCTACTATCGCTTTGGACGGTGCACCAATATGCTGTGATAATGGAAAAACTAATTCTTTCGTGGGTTTCAGTTCTTGAATTGGTTGATCCTTTGCATATTCTTTACCATCACTTGGATGAATTCCTCCTTTGAAAGTAAATAACGCCATTAATTAATCCTCCTTTTTTACTGTTACCATCATAAACCAAAAATACTAAAATTTCTATAAAAATCATTAAATTCTTTGCACCTTTTCTAAAACATCCCGATAATATTTTAACAAGTGTACAATTTGCACAAAAAAGAGGCTAAGTCAAACGCTCAGCCTCAAATTATTTGTTAATTATTCTTGG
Organism: Candidatus Dorea intestinavium; assembly: GCA_019113475.1. Lineage (GTDB taxonomy): Bacteria > Bacillota > Clostridia > Lachnospirales > Lachnospiraceae > Aequitasia > Aequitasia intestinavium. The sequence goes on from DXHJ01000008.1 coordinate 1,647, forward strand.
TCTTCTATTTCTTCAGCAAGTTGATCATCCATAACAACTGCACAATCACTACCTACTCCTGATGGTGGTCCTACTGGTCCTTCTGGAGTTTCATTGCAAAAAGCTGCCTCACCCATTGGTTCTTCAAATTCGCCTTCAGATGCTCTAGCTTTTGCATGATCTGCAGATTCAAGTGCTTTCATGCTAAGACTAATTTTCTTTTCGTCGATTCTTAAATCAACAATTTTTGCTTCAATTTCTTGACCTGTCTTTAAAACGTCGGATGGCTTTTCAACATGTTCTTTTGAAATTTGAGAAACGTGCAATAGTGCATCAACTCCTGGTGCAATCTCTACAAAAGCACCAAAATCTGTCATTCTGGCTACTTTACCTTTAATTACTTTGCCTACTGCAAATTCTTCATTTGCATTAGCCCATGGATTCTCTTCTGGGAATTTAAGGCTTAAAGCAACTTTTGTATCATTAATATCTTTAATAAGGACTTCTACTTCGTCCCCTTCTTTAAATACCTTCTTAGGATTTTCAACACGTCCCCAACTCATTTCAGAGATATGTAGAAGACCATCTACACCACCTAAATCGATGAATGCTCCAAAATCAGTTACATTCTTAACCGTACCTTTAACACGATCACCAATATTAAGTTGTGCTAAGATTTCTTTTTGTTTTACCGCTTTTTGAGCTAATAGAAGTTGTCTTCTATTACCAATTACACGGCTTCTTCTTTCGTTAAACTCACTGATAACAAATTCGATTTCTTGATCTTTGTATTTGTTTAAATCTTTTTCATAAGTATCTGATACAAGACTAGCTGGAATAAATACACGTGCTTCATCAACTACCACGTTTAATCCGCCACTTACTACTTGGCTAACTTTAGCCTTTAATACTTCTTGATTTTCAAATGCTTCTTTTAATTTTTCATTGCCTTTTTCGGCTGCCATATATTTATAAGTAAGTAATACTTGGCCATCACCATCGTTAATCTTTTTAATCTTAACAGTCATAGGATCGCCAACCTTTACTTCTTCAGT
>DXHJ01000056.1 GCA_019113475.1 Candidatus Dorea intestinavium
GAGAATCTCACGGCAAAGGTATTGGTGTTGTTATTGATGGCTGTCCTAGTGGTGTTCCTTTAAACGAAGAAGATATACAAAAATTTTTGGACCGCAGAAAGCCCGGTCAAAGTAAATACACAACAAAAAGAAAAGAAGCGGATGAGTGTGAAATACTCTCAGGCGTTTTTGAAGGCGTAACAACAGGTACTCCTATTTCAATTATGATTAAAAATGAGGATCAACGCTCTGTCGACTACTCCAATATCAAAAATACTTATCGCCCTGGCCATGCGGACTTTTCCTATGATGCCAAATACGGGATTCGTGATTATAGGGGCGGTGGTCGCTCTTCTGGTCGGGAAACCATTGGCCGTGTTTGCGCCGGCGCTGTTGCCGCGAAAATTCTTGGCAAATTAGGAATCAAAATCCTTACCTATACGAAGGCAATTCATCACATTTCTATAGAAGAAAAAGATTACGATTTTAAACAAATCATGGAAAATCCTCTTTATATGCCTAATAATGAAAAAGCTGCCGAGGCTTCTGCTTATCTTGATAGCTGTATTAAAAACTTGGATTCTTCTGGTGGCATTATCGAATGCCGAGTAAGGCATATGCCTGCCGGTATTGGTGATCCGGTTTTTGATAAATTAGACGCTCTTTTAGCCCATGCCCTCTTTTCTATTGGTGCGGTAAAAGGGGTGGAAATTGGCGAAGGCTTTGGGGCTGCTCTTTTAAATGGCAGTACCAATAATGATACAACTACAGCATCGAACCATGCCGGTGGCATTTTAGGTGGCATCTCAACAGGAAAAGAAATTCTTTTGCGCGCTGCTATTAAACCTACTCCTTCGATTTCTAGAGAACAAGGGGCTATGGATAACACGCTTCATGAAACCACCATTGTTATTAAAGGACGCCATGATCCTGTCATTGTTCCAAGAGCCGTCGTGGTCGTAGAATCTATGGTTTGCATTACTCTTCTTGATAGTATTTTGTCACAACTTGGCACCAGAATGGAATATCTAGAAGATCGTTTTAATAATCTATTATAATCTTGAAAGAGCTATCTGTTGATAGCTCTTTTCTCTTGCAATTTTTTGTTGCAATTTGGTCAGTTTTATGTATAATGAAAAAGTAAATTAAGTTTAATAATACTGTATTTATTGTTTAACTTTACTACGACATAAGGAGGCTTAAAATGAAAATAGGCCATAAATTAAAAGAGCTTCGTATTGCTAAAAACTTAACCCAAGAAGAGTTAGGGGACCGAGCCGAGCTTTCTAAAAGCTTTATTTCACAATTAGAGCGCGATTTAACCTCTCCTTCTATTGCGACTTTAATGGATATTTTACAGTGCCTTGGTACGACCATTAATGAATTCTTTAGTGAAGAAGCAGAAGAACAAATTGTCTTTAAAGAAAATGACTATTTTGAAAAAATAGATTCTAATTTAGGAACCGTAACTCAGTGGATTATTCCTAATGCCCAAAAAAATATGATGGAACCCATTAAACTAACCTTAAATCCTTTTGGCTCTACTTATAAAGACGTCCCTCACGACGGAGAAGAGTTTGGTTATGTTTTAAAAGGAAGTATTCGCATTCATATTGGGAGTAAAGTTGCGATAGCAAAAATGGGCGAATCATTTTATTTTACGCCTGCAAAAGAACACTATATTGAGGGAGAAAAAGATGGCGCAGTGATCCTTTGGGTCAGCACTCCGCCAAGTTTTTAATAAGGAGGAACGTAATGTCTAAAAAATTAATTGATATTTCACATGTTACAAAATCATTTGGGGAAAATGTCGTTCTCGATGATTTAAGTTTATATGTTAGGGAAAATGAATTTCTAACCCTTTTAGGGCCCAGTGGCTGTGGTAAAACTACTCTACTGCGTATCCTCGGTGGCTTTGAGTCTCCTGATAGTGGCTCTATTATCTTTGAAGGAAAAGATATTTCTAATTTAGCCCCTAATAAAAGACCTTTGAATACAGTTTTTCAAAAATATGCTCTTTTTACCCATATGAATATTGCTGATAACATTGCTTTTGGGTTAAAGATTAAAGGAAAGTCTGATAGCTATATTAAAGATAAAATTAGCTACGCGCTAAAGCTGGTTAACCTAGATGGCTTTGAAGAACGGATGCCTGATTCTTTAAGTGGTGGTCAACAACAAAGAATTGCCATTGCTAGAGCTATTGTTAATGAACCGAAAGTTTTATTACTAGATGAGCCTTTAGGGGCGCTTGATTTAAAACTTCGTCAAGACATGCAATATGAATTAATTCGCTTAAAAAATGAATTAGGTATTACCTTTATCTATGTGACCCACGACCAAGAAGAAGCCCTTACTATGTCGGATACCATTGTGGTTATGAACCAAGGTTACATTCAACAAATTGGTACACCAGAAGATATTTATAATGAACCGCAAAACGCTTTTGTAGCCGACTTCATTGGTGAAAGTAATATTATCTCCGCTCTAATGGTAAAAGATAAAGTGGTTAAAATCTTAGGCGTTGATTTTCCCTGTGTGGATGAGGGCTTTGGCGTAAACAAACCGGTTGATGCCGTGATTCGCCCAGAAGACGTAGAACTAGTAACACCAGATCGTGGTCTTTTACACGGAGTAGTGACCCATTTAATCTTTAAAGGGGTACATTATGAAATGGAGGTAGAAGCTAATAACTTCTCTTGGCTCGTCCAAAGCACCGAAATGTATCCTGTTGGTACCTATGTAGGGATTGAAGTCGATCCTTTTAATATTCAGATTATGAAAAAACCAGAATCTGAAGATGAGGAGGCGGTAATTTATGAAGAGTAAAAACAAAGTTCTCAATGGACTTTTAGCAGGACCCTACTTTTTCTGGGCCATTGCTTTTATTATTATCCCTTTGCTAATTATTTTTTACTATGGCTTAACAGACAACAACAATCATTTCACTTTTGCTAATGTTGCCAAAATTACGACACCAGAAAATTTAAAAGCCTTAGGACTGGCCCTTTTATTATCCCTTGTTAGTACTGTCATTTGTTTACTTCTCGCTTATCCACTGGCGATGATTTTAACAAACTTAGACATCAACCAAAACTCCTTTGTGGTTTTAATTTTTATTCTACCCATGTGGATGAACTTTTTGCTGCGTACCATTGCTTGGCAAAATCTTTTAGAGCGAAACGGAGTGATTAATACCCTCTTAAAACTTTTAAATCTGCCAGCTCTACAAATTATTAATACGCCGGCAGCTATAATTCTCGGTATGGTTTATAATTTTCTTCCTTTTATGGTGCTACCTATTTATAATGTTTTGGTAAAAGTAGATCGAGACGTAATTAACGCAGCCAAAGATTTAGGGGCCAACAGTGTTCAAACCTTTACAAAAATCATTCTTCCTCTTAGTTTACCTGGTATTTTAAGTGGTATTACCATGGTTTTTGTTCCGGCTCTAACAACCTTTGTTATCTCTGATTTATTAGGAGGCAGCAAAATTCTTTTAATTGGTAATATTATCGAACAGGAATTTAAGCAA
>DXHJ01000057.1 GCA_019113475.1 Candidatus Dorea intestinavium
ATCCTAATAGTTCATTGGCTGATTTATATGATCCTTTGACCATGCCTAAAGAATTGATCAAAGCTCATCAAGATAACGATAGAGCAGTAATGGAAGCTTATGGGCTATCTGTTAAGGACACAACAGAAAGCGATGCTGTAGCTCATTTGTTCAAAATGTACGAAGAAATTACTAAAGATGAAAAATAATCGAATATAATAATAAAAAGCATCCCTCTTGTGGCAATTAAATGTCATAGAGGGGATGCTTTTTTGTTTATTTTTTCTTAATTAGTTGTGCTTTATCTTACCAAGCGTAATCATCGGGATCGTAAGGCGTTTTAGCATCAGCTAGTCTATTTTTAATATAAGTATCTGGGTCAAAAGGCGGTCTCTTCGGCAGGTTAGGATGTCTCTCGTTAGAATGCATACGAACATGTGCCATTAGTGTTAAGCCAGCCAAGCTATCTTCTTGATCAAGCAAAGCAAATGAATCAAGCAATCCTTCTTTTCTAGTACTTAAATTATTAGATAAGGCAAATACATATTTATAGAGTGGCTTGGCAATTGCATTAAGCCCTTCTGAAAGACCTGCAATCGAATCAAGATGTACATTGCCTAAATCGTCTGAATATTGACTTAATAACCAGTTTGCTAAGTAAGTATCGCACATGCTCCAATCATAGAAGGGAAGGTAGTGAGTAATTCTATAGCTATTAATTTTGTATGTATCTTTATCTTCTAAGCTATCAGTGTCCGCAAACCAGTATTCGTATTGACGTGATGCCCATTCATCCGATACATGTTTAGCAGGTAGCTCTTTAGTTGGCAAATCTACAATATTACTAAAAATCCGATCAAAAGTATCTTCTGTAAGTTCAAGCTTCCATAGATGTCTTTTCTCATTATTCCAAGTTAAAGCAATTCTGGAAGCTTTAGGAAAACCTTCCTTGAAATACTTATCCATTTCTTCTACATAAACAAATTTGTTGGTTTCAATGATCAAGGGCTTTCTTGTGTTTTTTGCTGAATTGGGTCTTGTATTGTAAATACTTGCCAATTTGTTAACACGCTCCCAGCTTGCTTTTTTTATTTTTTCTGGATTATAACGCAGAGCTTTAAGCGATTCGTAAGGAATGTCGCTATTTTTTGCTATTTCGGTTAAATTGATATTTCTATCTGTTAGTAAAGCTTTTGCCTTTTGTAAATTATCCATATTTTTACCTACCTTTCAGCTAAATAAATTGCATGATCCATTTTTTCAACATAAAAATCATCGGTTAACCTATAACGTCAATTACCCTAGACTAAAGTCTAGGGCTTGCAGTTCACGATAATTGCTTTAATTATCAACAGTTCAAACGATATTTTTATATCTCCTATTTAAGTGACTGCATCATCGGGTTATTGACAAAACCCGTTTAATAGCGAAGTTTTAGCTAGGCTATTTTTATTTACTGATGAATCTTGGCTTAGGGTTGCCGGTTACGTATTCCGTCCCCAGATATTGAATGTTCATGGACGCTATACGGTCGTCATTGGAAGAGTACCCACAACGGTCGCATCGGTATAAATGCAGGCTATGGTTGCGGTTTTCTTTATTTATCCGACCGCATTTAGGACAGCGTTGACTAGTATATTGGGCGGAAACTTCAATAACCTTGCTATGTTTAAGCTGTGCCTTGTATGCTAGAAACTGCTCTAACTGATAAAAAGCCCATGAACTATGCTCATAGCGATTATCTTTTCTACGATTTTTGGTAGTGTCAAAGGTTACGCTAGTTAAATCTTCTAGGACGAATAAAGTATTTTTGCCGTAATGGTTAACGAGTGTCTTAGATAGCCGATGGTTAACATCGGTCATCCAGCGGTTCTCTCGTTGACCGATTTTCTTTAAACGTTTTTTAGCAGATTTAGTGCCTTTGGCTTGTAACTCTGCACGCAACTTTTTATATTTGCGTCTGGTTTCTAGTACCTTTTTACCATTAACAAATAAAGTCTTGCCTTTTTCATCGTAGCAGGTAGCGATAAATCGTAAGCCACGGTCGATTCCCACGACATGATTAATCTGGCTGTTGTCAAGCTCGTCTACATCAAAAGCTACCGGAATATGCAAGAACCAATGTCCGCACGCATTGACTAGTTTGGCTGTTCCCAGACTGCTATTTGGTGCAAACAGCAGATTATTGAAGTTATGGCAGTAGTCAACCTTGATTCTTTTGCCTAGTACATTTAGCGAAATTTGGCTATATTTCTGTGTAAAAGAATAATTTATATTCCGCAGATAATCAGCCTGCGGTCGGTGAAACATGATCGGTTTTTGAAGCCATTCCAGATCACGTTTGATAGACAAATATCTTTTGCGTTTATTATCATTGTATTTGCCAGACCAAATGCGATATGGCTTTTTGACCAGTTGGGTCTTTACGGTATCGTACCTTGCCTTGACAGTGCGATAGGTTGATTGAATCATTGCCGTGTTCAGCTTAGGATACCTGTTTTTTAACAAATAATACATATCCTTGTTAAAGTCTTTGCGTGCTACAGCAAAATGCTTATCAAAATACCAAGCACTAACAATATTACATGCTTGGCGATAAAACTCGCTAACAGCGTCAAACTGTTCAGCCTGCTTATTTGTAGGTTTCAACCGTACTTTAACAGTTAGTATCTGCTCAGTCATTTATTTTTCACCGCCTTTCTTTATCCATTATAGACCTATATTAGAATGGATAAAACGGCAAAAAGCAAAAAATAAAAAGCACCTTATATCACCGCATTGAAATACGGTGGTTTACGGTGCAATTTCACTAAAATGTACATTCTCTTTGTAATTATCCTTTCTCAAGTATCCCAAGCCACCATTTGATTGCGCACCTTCAAATCGTAATAGTATAACACTAGAAAAAAATGCTTTCAATGACTAAAATAGTAAAAAGACTTAATATTGTAAATTAGGAAGGAGCAATATATATGAGTTCTATTACCACTAAAGACTTGTTAAACACAACAGAAGCTTTACAAGCCAA
>DXHJ01000058.1 GCA_019113475.1 Candidatus Dorea intestinavium
TTTAAATTATTTCCAACTTACCTCTTCATGTTCTTCATGTGTGTCTTTAAGCATTAACTCATTTACTGCTTCTTTCGGATCTAAGTGATCAAAGAGCACGCCATGTACTTTCTCTATAATTGGCATATAAACCTCATATTTTTTACCCAATTTATAGGCCGCTTTTGCTGAATAAACTCCTTCTACAACCATATTAACTTCTTTCATGGCCTCATCCATGGTTTTTCCTTGACCCATTAGATAACCGGCTTTGCGATTACGGCTATGAATACTTGAACAAGTTACAATTAAGTCGCCGATTCCAGAAAGGCCAGCAAAAGTCTTTTCATTGCCACCCATGGCCACACCAATTCTAGTAATTTCTACAATGCCTCTGGTAATAAGTGCTGCCTTGGTATTATCGCCATAACCCATACCATCAGCAATGCCTGCCGCTAAGGCAATTACATTTTTTAAAGAACCACCTAATTCAATGCCTAACATGTCGGAACTAATGTAAGCTCTAAAAACTTCACTTCTAAAAGCTTCTTGTAAATAACGTGCGGTACTTTCTTTGGTTGCGCCTATTACGACCGCAGTGGGAAGTCCTCTTCCTACTTCTTCGGCGTGAGAAGGTCCCGATAAAACAGCCACATCTGCTTGGGGTATTTCTTCTTTAATTTGTTCTGATAAGGTCATCAAGGTATCTTCTTCAATTCCTTTTGCCACATCTACAATGATTTGGTCTTGTGCTACAAGTGCACTTACCTTTCTAGCTGTGCTTCTCGTAAAAACAGAAGGTACGGCCATAACAATAAAGTCTTTGTCAACGACTGCTAGCTTTTCCTCTGATGTGATTAGAATTTCTTTTGGAATTTTCACCCCGGGAAGTTTACTTTCGTGCTCCCTTTTCGTACTAAGCATTTCTACTTCTTTTTCATCGATTGACCAAATGGTTACGTCATTTCCATTATTTTTTAGTAGGACTGCCAATGCAGTTCCCCAACTTCCTGCCCCTAAGACACCTATTTTCGCCATGTTCTCCTCCTTATTTTTGACCAAAACTGATTTTGTTTTCATTACCATTTATTAGTCGTTTAATATTTTCTCTATGCTGATAGAACGCCGAAAGCAAAAACAAACCAGCAATTAAATACATTTCCCATAAATGGTTACTGCCAATTGCAAAACCGGTAGTAACACTAATAACAATCACGCTTATTAAGTAAATGGTTACAACACTTAAAGATGCCACAGAAACATATTTTGTCATAGCAACAATTACAATGAACACCATCAGGCACAGTAGCACAATCCACACGTTGGTGGTACTAATAATAACACCTGCCGTTACCGCAATTCCTTTTCCTCCTTTAAAACCAAGGTAAAAAGGATAATTGTGCCCTAACACAGCACCAAAGCCAGCGTACATAGAAAGTAGTGGCAAAATATCTGAGTTTCTAAAAATCAGATGGACTAAAATAACTGCAAATATGCACTTAAAACAGTCGCCAAGAAACGTAATCATACCCGCCTTTTTTCCTAATGTTCTAAGGGCATTGGTACTTCCAGCATTTCCACTACCAAGCTTTCTTATATCGATGCCATGGGCTCTTCCATATATATACCCTGTTTGAAATAAGCCAAAAATATAGCCTATTACAAGACAAATTACTCTGTCCATCTATCTGTCTTTTTCCTTTCTTTCCCGAATCAAGAACTTAAGTGAGGTTCCTTTAAAGCCAAAGGCTTCTCTAATTTTATTTTCTAGATATCTAGTGTAGGAAAAATGCATAAGCTCTTTATCATTTACAAAGATAACAAAGGTTGGTGGCTTTACTCCCACCTGCGTAATGTAATAAAGCTTTAATCTTTTTCCTTTATCTGAAGGCGGTTGTTGCATTGCCACGGCTTCCATCATAATTTCATTTAGTACCCCTGTAGCAATACGAAGATTTTGATTTTGAATGATTAAATCAATTCTTTCATAAAGTTTTGATAACCGTTGTCCAGTAATCGCTGAAACAAAGATAATTTCTGCATAAGGAATAAAAGAGAGCACTCTCCTAATTTCATGTTCATATTCTCTTACTGTTTTGTTATCTTTTTCAATGGCATCCCACTTATTGACCACGATCATAATGCCTTTTCCTCTTTCGTGGGCAATACCAGCAATTTTAGCATCTTGTTCGGTAATTCCCTCAATCGCATCAATCACTACTAAAACAATATCCGCTCTTTCTACTGCTGTTACCGTTCTAATAATACTAAAACGCTCTAATTCTTCTTTAATTTTATTTTTACGTCTAAGACCCGCTGTATCAATAAACACATACTCTTTGCCGTGGTATTTAACGGCTGTATCAATAGCATCTCTAGTGGTTCCTGCTATATTGGAAACAATGACTCTTTCTTTTCCCGTTAGGTTATTAATAATAGAGGATTTACCTACATTTGGTTTTCCTACAATAGCAATTCTTGGCCGATCATCTTCTTCTTCCAAAGACGTTTGTTCGGGAAAATGCTCAATCATAATATCAAGCATGTCACCGATACCAAGTTTTGAAGCTGCCGAAATCGGAATCGGTTCGCCAATTCCTAGATTATAAAATTCATAAACATCTGGTATAAACTTTTCAAAGTTATCGACTTTATTAACGATTAATAAGACCGGTTTTGCGCTACGACGAAGCATGTCTGCTACCTTGGAGTCAGCATCAACAAGACCTTGTCTTACATCCGTAATAAAAAGAATAACATCTGCTGTATCTATGGCAATTTGTGCTTGTTCTCTCATAGAGGAGAGAATAATATCCTTTGAATCTGGCTCAATACCACCAGTATCTATTAAAGTGAAGTCTTTATCCAGCCAGGAACCATCTGCATAAATTCTGTCTCTTGTAACCCCTGGTGTATCTTTTACAATTGAGATTCTACCCCCTGCCAATAAGTTAAACAAAGTTGATTTTCCTACGTTTGGTCTTCCGACTATTGCGACGATTGGTTTACTCATAATTTTCTTTCTCCTTTGTGCATTAACTCTATAATTATATCTCACATCTGGGTTTTTGTCATGTTTTATTGTCCTATATCTGAAAAAGTGGTATAAATAGAGATGTAAAACAACAAAAAGGAGATTACACCATGCCAAACATACATGTTATAGAAAACACTCTGCCGGTAGCACCTCTACGGATTGCTGCCTTAGAAAGCTGTCATCATTTAGCTGAGAGTGTTAATGATTACATTGTCGACTTTCGTAAAACTGTTAACAAAGAACACTTAAGCTCCCCCATTTTTTCCAATTATTTAAAAGATAATTATTTAATTGATTGTGAAGCCCCAAGATTTGGAACCGGTGAAGCAAAAGGAGTGATTAAAGAAACCATTCGTGGCAAAGACCTCTTTGTCATGGTAGACGTTTGCAATCACAATCTTACTTATACGGTAAATGGTCGAGTTAATCATATGTCACCTGATGATCACTACCAAGACCTAAAAAGGATTATCTCTGCGGCTACCGGAAAAGCTCACCGAATTAGTGTTGTTATGCCTTTCTTGTATGAAAGTAGACAACATAAACGCACCAAAAGAGAATCTCTTGATTGTGCTTTAGCTTTAGAAGAATTAGAAAAAATGGGAGTTTCCAATATCGTAACTTTTGATGCTCATGATCCGCGTATTGTTAATTCTATTCCTCTAATGGGCTTTGACAACTTTAGCCCTTCGTACCAATTTATGAAAGCACTTTTACGAAAAGAAAAAAATCTCCAAATGGATAAAGACCACCTTATGGTGATTAGCCCTGATGAAGGTGCTATGCACCGGGCTATCTACTTCTCTAATGTCTTAGGTGTAGATATGGGTATGTTTTATAAAAGAAGAGATTATTCAACGGTAATTAATGGTAAAAACCCCATTGTCTCTCATGAATTTTTGGGTGATGATGTGAGGGGGAAAAGCGTGATTATCGTCGATGATATGATTTCCTCCGGGGAAAGTATTCTAGATGTGGCCAAACAAGTAAAAGAAAGAGGCGCAAATAAAGTATTTATCTGCACCACTTTTGGTTTATTCACAGAAGGTCTCGAAAAATTTGATGACTACTATGAAAAAGGTTATATTGATCAGGTGGTCGTTACAAATCTTACTTATCTTTCACCTGAGGTTTATAAAAAACCTTATTTTATCGTTGCTGATTTAAGTAAATTTCTAGCTCTAATTATTGATTCTTCTAATCACGACGTTTCTATAAGTAGTGTTTTAGATCCAACCATTAAAATTCATACTTTGCTGGAAAAATACAAAAGGGAACTAAAATGATGAATAGTGTTCCCCATTTTGCATGTTGATGTTTTTAGCCGTTGCTAATTCGGAAACCGTTACAAGTTGATAACCTTGTTCGATTAGTTTGGGAATAAAAGCTTTTGCTGCATCAACAGAAGCATCATGAATATCATGAAGTAGAACAATATTGCCATCGGCCGCAGTGCTCATTACCGAATCAATGGTTGCTTGGACATTTCTGGTTTTCCAGTCTAATGTATCAACATTCCACATGATTAAAGGATAGGGTATTGTGGCCTTTACTGTATCATTTACCGCTCCGTAAGGAGGTCTTACTACGGTGGCACCACTACCGCCACTTGCATTAGCTATTAATTGATTGGTGTTATTAATTTGCGCTTGAATTTCCGGTACTGAAAGTTTGGTTAGTTGCGGGTGATCAAAAGAGTGATTTCCTAGTTCATTACCAAGTTCTTTCATACGTTTAACCACGGCTTCGTTACCTGAGACCTTTTGTCCTAGCATAAAGAAAGTAGCTCTTGAACCATATTTTTCTAAAACATCAAGGATTTCCCCCGTTCTTGGGCCTGGACCATCATCAAAAGTAATGGCAATCATTGGTTTTTCCGGGTCAATGCCTTCTACTTTTGAAGAAACCATTTTACCATTTTTATCAAATTTATATAAGAGAGCGCCTAATCTTAATTCTCCGGTTGTCATGGAGCTATCTTGCTCAAAATGATAGGTGTCTCCTTCTAATTCTAATAACCCAACTGCTCCTTGACCATTATCCGTATAATAATGTTTTTTATCTGCAAACTTCTTCCAGCCAACTTCCATCTGACCATTTTTATTAAAATAGTAGTTTGCTCCGTTAATTGCCGTTGCACCTGTTACTTTTTTGCCGTTCTCATCAAAGTAATATTGTTTGTTTTTATAAGTTACAAAGTCATTTTCAACAAAAGAGCCATCATACCTTTGGAACTTATCGCCTTGCCATTTACCAATCGGGTTTTTAATTGTGGTATTTCCTTCTACTAAGTTAACCTTAACCTTTCGTTTCCACGTCTTATCTAGCGCTTTTTTTAGTTCCTCTTCTAATTTGATTTTAATGGGATATTTGCCTTCTGTGCTTTTTGTTGTTGCCACTTCTTCTAAGGTATATCCTTTACCAGCTTTTAAGTCTTCAAAAAGTTGTTGAACGTTATACTTATCATTGCCTGTTTTCTTTAGTTTTTTGTCCGTAATTTGGTCGCCCGTCACCTGAGCCGTTGGCTGCGGTAATTCTTCCCCTAAGACAACCTCATTATTGTTAGCCTTAATAGTAATAACCGGATGTTTTGTCGTTTTAATCCCAAAAACAACTGCTGCCACCATTAATAGCAAAAATAAAAAGACAAGCCCTAATTGTTTTTGTCTTCTCTCTTTTTTTCGCTTAGCTCTATAAGAACGAAAGTCGCTATCGTCATATTTTATACTCTTATTCATGAAATCACCCCTTCAACGTTTATACAAAATAAGTATAAAGGCTAAGGGGTGTTTAAGCAATGATTTTACTATTAAGATTTATTTACAAATTTGTTAAGATACGCACCTTTTTAACACCCTCAATTGCTTTCAAACTACTAAGAACAGTTTCTGGCACTACAGAGTCAATATCAATCATCGTATAGGCGAATTCTTTCTTACTTTTATTAGACATATCGGCAATATTCATATTCGCACTAGCTAGTATACTAGAAAATTGGCCAATCATATTAGGCTTATTGTAGTGAAGGAGCAAGATTCTATTGTTGTCTCTTCTTTTTCCCATATCACAATCAGGGAAATTAACTGAGTTTTTAATGTTACCATTCTCAATGTAATCCATAATTTGTTGAACAGCCATTTTGGCACAATTATCTTCTGATTCTTCTGTGGAAGCACCAAGATGAGGAATAACAATGGCTCCTTTAACACCTACCATCGAAGGAGTAGGAAAATCAGTTACATAATTTTTTACTTTTCCCGCTAAAAGCGCATCCACCATATCTTCATCGTTTACTAAAGTGTTTCTGGCAAAATTTAAAACAACAACGTCTTTTTTCATTAGACTAATGGCATCTTTATTAATCATGTCTTTTGTGCTTTCTAGTGCCGGAACATGGATACTAATATAGTCACTTTCTTTTAAAAGTTCATCGATAGTTTGGGCATGCTTAATATTTCTCGCTAAATGCCAAGCGGAATCAATTGAGATATAAGGATCATAACCTAAGACGTCCATGCCTAGATAAGTAGCCACATTTGCCACTTGCACGCCAATTGCTCCAAGACCAATAACGCCTAAAGTTTTACCATAAAGCTCACGACCAGCAAAAGCTTTTTTAGCCTTTTCTGCTTTACTAGCAATATTACCATCTTCTTCATGTTCTTCAATCCAGTTAATTCCACCAATAATATCCCTAGAAGCTAATAGCATTCCGGCAATCACTAATTCCTTTACACCATTTGCATTGGCTCCTGGCGTATTAAAGACAACAATACCTTCTTCGGTACAACGACTACAAGGAATATTATTAACTCCCGCTCCGGCTCGCCCTATACAAAGTAGTTCCTCGCTAAATTCCATCTCTAACATGGTATTACTACGAACCAGAATTGCTTTGGCTTTTTCTATTTCTTTTGTTTCTTCATAATCACTGGTGAATTTCTTTAGCCCCACTTCTGAAATGGGATTTAAGCAATAATATGGATACATTTATCGATTCTCCCTTTCAAATTTTTTCATAAACTCCACTAAGGTCTCTACCCCTTCTAGCGGCATGGCATTATAAATACTTGCACGCATACCACCGACGCTGCGGTGTCCCTTTAGATTTACGAGTCCCGCCTCTTTTGCTTCTTGTATAAACTTTTCATCAAGCTCTTTGGTACCCGTAATAAAAGGAGCATTCATTAAAGAACGATCCTCTCTTTTAACGGTTCCTTTAAAAAGAGTACTCTCATCTAAATAATCATAAAGAAGGCTAGCTTTTCTTTCGTTTTTTTCTTTCATAACACTTAAGCCACCCTCTTTCTTTAGCCATTTAAAGACTTTACCGCAAAGATAAATACCATAAGTTGGCGGTGTGTTATAAAGAGAATTTGCCTTCACATGAGTAGAAAAGCGCATCATCGTTGGCGTTTCTGCTAAAGGAGTTCTCTTTAAAAGCTCCTTATTAATCACAGCTAAGGTTACTCCTGCTGGCCCAATGTTTTTTTGTGCCCCAGCAAAGAACATAGCATACTTTTCTACATCCATCGGTTCTGAGAGAATACAAGAAGAAAGATCTGCGATCAATGGTTTTCCTTTGGTATCTGGTAAGGTTTTAAACTTCGTACCATAAATTGTATTATTTTCACAAATGTAAACATAATCAGCATTTTTGGTTACGGTTAAATTTGTACAATCAGGAATGTAAGAATAATTTTCATCTTTAGAAGAAGCAATAATATTCGCCTTCGTATAACGAGTTGCTTCATCATAGGCTTTTTGTGCCCATTGTCCGGTTAGGATATAGTCACTTATTTTATTCTCACTAAAATTCAAGGGTACCATGGAAAATACACTCGAAGCTCCGCCTTGAATAAACACAATTTCATAGTCACTAGAGATTTTTAATAAATCCGATAGATCCGACTTAGCGGATTCTAAAATTTCCTCGAATTCTTTGGATCTATGGCTCATCTCCATAACCGACATACCGATGCCTTTGTAGTTTAACATTTCGTTAGCTGCTTCCTTTAGTACTTCCTCTGGCAGAACTGCAGGTCCTGCTGAAAAATTAAATACCCTCTTCATCTTTTTACTTCCTTCCTTTATTATTTTTTATTTAAATCATTTTCATCAAACACTTCTTCAATAGAAGCTCCTGGTGCCACCATCGGCCAAACCTTTTCATCTTTTTCTATCTGGCAATCTATCACAACCGGCCCTTTTTCGGTTAAGGCCTGCTTAAAAGCCTTACTAAATTCTTCTTTGCTAGTAACCCTAATACCCTTTGCACCAAGACCCTTTGCTACAGTTGCAAAGTCAACTTGATCCTCTAAGATTGTTTGGGAATAACGCTGTCCATAAAATAAGGATTGCCACTGTCTTACCATACCAAGCACCTGATTGTTAATTACTACTTCAATAAGAGGAATTTGATACCTGGCAGCCGTTGCTATTTCATTTAGATTCATACGAAAGCAACCATCGCCGGCTATGTTAATTACCGTCTTATTCGGGCAACCAACCTTAGCGCCAATCGCCGCTCCAAGACCATAGCCCATGGTGCCAAGACCTCCTGAGGTTAATAATGTTCTAGGCTTTGTATAGGCATAAAACTGCGCAGCCCACATTTGATGCTGTCCTACTTCCGTTACAATAATTGCTTCACCTTTGGTTTCCTGATATATTTCTTTAATAATAGAAGGTCCAGTTAGGACTTCTTCGTGATACCGAAGAGGAAAACGTTTCTTATAATCTAAAATCTTCTCCACCCAGTCTTGATGTTCTTGTTGTCTAATTTCTTCATTTAGTAGTTGCAAGGTCTCTTTAATATCACCAATAATACCCGTGGCTACTAAAATATTTTTATTAATTTCTGCTTCATCAATATCAATTTGAATAATCTTTGCATTTTTCGCAAACTTCTTCGCATTTCCTGTGACACGATCAGAAAATCTTGCGCCAATTACAATGAGTAAATCACATTGACTAACGCCGTAATTTGCCGCCTTAGTGCCATGCATACCAAGCATCCCTGTATAAAGCTTATGGGTTCCGGGAAAAGCGCCTTTTCCCATCAGGGAATCAGCAACTGGTGCATCTAAAGTTTCGGCTAGTTTTAGCACTTCTGCTCCGGCACCAGAAATTACGGCGCCGCCACCAACAAATAAAAAGGGTTTTTTCGCTTTTTCTATTTGTTTTAGGGCCTTTGTTAGATCTTCTTTTTTTACTTTCGGTACTTCTTTATTGGTCCTTACTTCTTCTAGTTTATATTCGCATTTTGCAGCTGTTATGTCTTTAGGAATGTCAATTAGAACCGGGCCTGGTCGACCTTTTTTCGCAATAATAAAAGCTTTTCTAATCGTATTAGCTAAATCTTTTACATTTTTTACAATGTAATTATGTTTCGTAATCGGCATAGTAATTCCGGCAATATCGATTTCTTGAAAACTATCTTTTCCTAGCAAAGGGGCTGCCACATTACAAGTAATCGCTACTAGAGGAACAGAATCCATATAAGCAGTGGCAATTCCTGTTACTAAATTAGTAGCACCTGGACCACTAGTAGCAAAACACACTCCGACTTTACCTGTTGCTCTCGCATAGCCATCGGCTGCGTGAGAAGCTCCTTGCTCATGAGAGGTTAAATAATGGGTGATTTCCTCTTGGTATTCATATAAGGCATCATATACGTTTAAAATGGCGCCCCCTGGAAAACCAAAAACCGTATCAACGCCTTGCTCTTTTAAGCATTCCATTACAATTTGTGCTCCCGTTAATTGCATAAATTACCCTCCCTTATTCTTGGCATTTAGGTACTTCTAAGATAGCTCCGCGGTTACCAGAAGTTACCATACTTACGTATCTTGCTACATAACCGGTAGTAATATTAGGAGCTCTTAAAACTAGTTTCTTTCTTCTTTGTGCTAAAACTTCATCAGTAACTTCCATCTTTATGGAATAATTAGGGATATCGATGGAAATAAGATCTCCTTCTTCTACAAGAGCAATGGGACCTGCTACTGCTGCTTCTGGAGAAACATGACCAATGGAAGCACCTCGTGAAGCACCACTGAAACGACCATCGGTAATAAGAGCAACGCTGTCATCTAGTCCCATGCCAGCTATCGCAGAAGTTGGACTTAACATTTCTGGCATACCAGGACCACCTTTAGGGCCTACATAACGAATAACTACGACGTCTCCCTTTTTAATTTTACCAGCCATGATCGCGTTAATCGCATCTTCTTCACAGTCAAAAACTCTGGCTGGTCCTTGATGAACTAACATCTTATCATCTACAGCTGATCTTTTTACGACACTACCATCAGGAGCTAAATTTCCCTTTAATACAGCAATTCCACCGGTTTTACTATAAGGATGATCAATTGGTCGAATAACTTCTTCATTTAAATTTCTCGCATTAGCAATATTTTCTTTCACCGTTTTTCCGGTTACAGTTAAAAGATCCGTATGAAGCAAATCTTTTTTGGCTAGTTCTTTCATAACTGCGCTAACACCGCCCGCTTCATTTAAGTCTTCCATATAAGTATTACCTGCCGGAGCAAGGTGGCAAAGGTTTGGGGTTTTTTCACTAATTGAATTAGCAAAGCCAATTTCAAAATCCATACCAATTTCATGAGCAATAGCCGGTAAGTGCAACATACTATTCGTCGAACAACCAAGAGCCATGTCCACTGTCAGAGCATTTAAAATAGCTTCTTTTGTCATAATATCTCTTGGTTTAATATTTTTACGATAAAGCTCCATTACTTGCATTCCGGCATGTTTTGCAAGACGGATACGATCTGAATACACAGCTGGAATGGTACCATTTCCTGGTAGTCCCATGCCGAGCGCTTCGGTTAAACAATTCATGCTATTAGCTGTATACATACCGGAACAAGAGCCACAAGTTGGGCAAGCCTTGCATTCATATTCTTCTAACTTTTCATCACTCATAAGCCCAGCCGCATTGGCGCCAACAGCTTCAAACATACTAGATAAAGAAGTCTTTTTGCCATCAACTCTGCCGGCTAACATGGGGCCACCACTGACAAAAATAGTAGGAACATTTACTCTTGCTGCTGCCATTAAAAGGCCTGGCACATTTTTATCACAGTTAGGAATCATGACTAGAGCATCAAATTGATGGGCTAAAGCCATGCATTCTGTGGAATCTGCTATCAAATCTCTAGTAACAAGCGAATATTTCATACCCACATGGCCCATAGCAATACCATCACAAACAGCAATTGCTGGGAAACTAACAGGGGTTCCACCAGCCATCGCAACGCCTAGTTTCACTGCTTCTGTAATTTTATCAATATTAATGTGTCCTGGTACAATCTCGTTATAGGAACTGACAATTCCTACTAGAGGTCTCTCCATTTCTTCTTTTGTAAAACCTATTGCATTAAATAGGGAACGATGAGGTGCATGTTCTTTTCCCTTTTTTACTGTATCACTCTTCATAGTCACTTTTCCTTTCTTGATATTTTAGTTTGTTTTATTTGATATAGGAGGCAATTTTATCGCCTATTTCCTTGGTATTAAGTCTAGTTTTTCCTTCTGACATAATATCAATGGTTCTATAACCCTCTTTTAGTGTGGCTTCTACAGCCTTTTCAATCGCCGTCGCTTCTACATCTAAGTTTAAGCTATAGCGAAGTAACATTGCCGCTGATAGAATCGTCGCAATGGGATTAGCAATGCCTTGACCCGCAATATCTGGTGCCGAACCGCCACTTGGTTCGTAAAGGCCAAATTTTGTATCATTTAAACTAGCGCTTGGTAACATACCAATGGAACCGGTTATCATGCTGGCTTCATCTGATAAAATATCACCAAACATATTTTCTGTAAGAATAACATCAAACTGTGCGGGGTCTTTTACTAGTTGCATGGCACAGTTATCAACTAACATATGCTCTAATGTAACATCTGGATAGTCTTTTGCCACTTCACTGACAACTTCTCGCCAAAGTCTTGAACTATCAAGTACATTTGCTTTATCCACACTAATGACTTTTTTTCTTCTTTTTCTAGCAATTTCAAAAGCTTTAATTGCCACTCTTCTTATTTCGTCTGCATTATAAGTTAAAGAATCCTTAGCAGTTTTAACCCCATTTACCTCCTTTGTTTCTCTTTGACCAAAGTAGAGTCCACCGGTAAGTTCTCTAACAATTACCATATCAAAACCATTTTTAGTAAGTTCTGGCTTTAAGGGACTAGCCGCTGATAGTTCCTTATATAAAAGAGCAGGACGAAGATTAGCAAAAAGATTAAGTTCTTTTCTAATTTTTAGCAATCCTGCTTCGGGTCGAAGTGTTGGGTCTAATTTATACCAAGGGCTTACCTTCGCATCCCCACCAATAGAACCCATAAGAACGGCATCTGAAGATTTTGCTTTAGCAATATCTTCTTCCGTTAAAGGCACTCCATGTACGTCAATTGAAGCACCACCTAGCAAAATATCTTTGTACTGAAACTGATGTTGATAAATTAATTCAATTTTCTTGAGTATTTTTACTGCTTCAGTTACAATTTCCGGTCCAATACCGTCTCCTTTAATAACTCCTATTGTTGCTTCCATTTTTTCTACCTTCTTTACTTTTA
>DXHJ01000059.1 GCA_019113475.1 Candidatus Dorea intestinavium
TCCCAAGCGGTAGATTTCTATAATAACATATTTCAGGTATTTTGCAAGACCTTTTTTTAGATTTTTTGCTATTATTTATAAAGAAAGAGGAAAAGCCCTGGTTTTAAGCCTTTCCTCCTGCTTTTTAGCAATCATCTTCTGGATATTTTGTTTCGCAATACTTCTCACTTACAATATCACTATAGTCTTGAGGACTCTTCTCAAAGACTGCTGCCACATAGGGACAAGTTGGATAAACTTTTTTATCATTCGCTCGCAACCATTCTACAAATGCTTCTAATAAAAGTCTTGCATGTCCCATTCCTTCGTACATCTTATCTACCCTGGTATAAGTAGCATAAATTAAACCATCATTACCAATTTTGTAGCCAAGTTCACCTGCTTCGTCATTGTCATCTGTCATTAGTACAAATCTTTTTTCGTCTTCTGCATGTTTGATTTTCATTGAAAGCTCCTCTCTTATAGTATATCCAACGCTTCATTAATGGTTCTAACTCCCACTAGGCGAATCTCCTTTTGGTCTTGTTCTACACCTTTTAGCGAAACTTGAGGAAGTAGACAAGTTTTAAAACCTAGTTTCTTTGCTTCAGCTACTCTTTGTTCTGGCATAGAGACTGCCCGTACCTCCCCACTTAAGCCAACTTCACCAAAAACAACAACATCTTCATTAATTGGTCTATTTTTATAACTGGAGGCAATTGCTAATACAACTGCTAAATCTGTAGCGGGTTCATTAAGTCTTAAGCCACCTGCTAAGTTTACATAAGCATCATAATTAGATAAATGAATACCTGCCCTTTTTTCTAAAACCGCCATTAATATGTTGACACGGTTATAGTCCATCCCCGTTGCCGTTCGTCTTGGTAGATTAAAATTAGTTGAACTTACTAATGCTTGAATCTCCATGAGCATCGGTCTTGTTCCCTCCATAGCACAAGCAACCACTGATCCGGATGCATTAAGGGGTCTACCACTTAACATATATTCCGAAGGATTACTTACTTCAACTAAACCTTCTTTTCTCATTTCGAAAACACCAATTTCATTAGTAGAACCAAAACGATTCTTTACTCCTCTTAGAATGCGATAAGTGCCATGCCTATCTCCTTCAAAATAAAGGACTGTATCCACCATATGCTCTAATACCCTTGGACCTGCTACCGTTCCTTCTTTTGTTACATGACCAACGATAAAAATAGCAATATTTAAACCCTTGGCTAACTGCATCAATTGATGGGTTGCTTCGCGCACTTGCGAAACGCTTCCAGGAGCTGAAGAGACCTCTTCACTATACATGGTTTGAATGGAGTCAATGACTACCACTTGCGGCTTTTCTTTTTCTATTACATTTGAAATAGTAGCTAGGTCAACTTCGCAAAGTAACGATAGATTATCGGAAAACTCGCCCATCCTATTTGCTCGCAGTTTGATTTGTTTTAAGGATTCCTCCCCTGAAATATATAAGACCTTTTCTTCATTTTTCGCTAGTTTTTGACACACTTGTAAAAGAAGGGTAGATTTTCCAATTCCAGGATCTCCACCTACTAAAATCAGCGATCCTGGTACAATTCCGCCGCCTAAGACGCGGTCTAATTCTGGTATATCCGTACCAATTCTTTCATCGTCTTTGGTATTGATATTGGACAAAGGCACAGGTTGTGCGCTTCTAGTTGTCTTTGTGCCACTTGACTTACTGGTTGTGACTTTTTCTTCAACAAAAGTATTCCATTCTTTGCACATAGGACATTGCCCCAACCATTTGCTTTCTTCATGTCCGCAGTTTTGACAGAAAAAGACACTTTTTTTTGCTTTTGCCATAGTACTCCTTTGTAAAAAAGAGCTGCCTTTTGGTAAGCAGCTCTTTAAACTATTTCTTTACAACTTCAATTAGTATATTCTTACCAGCGCCAAGTTCAGCACTTAATGCCAGTTTACCGCTTAAGTTTGTGATAACATCTCCAACATTTACTTTATCCATATAAACGACATACTCCGTATCTGATTCTAAACCAATAATAATTTGTGTGTCCTGATCACCCATAACTTCAAAAGTAACCAATTCTTCATTAGCCTGATAATGTTCCACTCTCGTTCCCGGAACTGATTCATATGCAAACATACCATTTTTTTCCAACTTTGTTATTTCTTTAAAGGTTTTAACTTTATAAATGTCTCCTTTGAACTCAAAATCTTCTATTTTTGCCTTTTGCTCTAAAGTATAATCTCCAAAGCTTAATGTTTCGTCAGTTTCTACCATCAAAAGTTCTTTGTTTAGTGACATTTTAAATATCCTCCTAGTATTATCAATACTCATCAATTTTACACTTTATTCGTATTTTTTATTGATATACAGCATAGAATTCCTTTCCTATCTGTATGTCATATTATATCTTAAAATTGTGTTATTTTGTAGTCTTTGCAATAAATTTAATATCTTTTTTAGATAAGCGAGTTTCCACAATTTGATCTCGTTTAATTTCGCCACTAATAAGGGCTTCTGCCAGTTTATCCTCTAGCTGATTTTGCACCGCTCTTCTAAGTGGTCTAGCTCCATATTTAATGTCTGTTCCCGTTTCAACTATATGTTTTTTAACCCCTTCCGTTATCTTTAAAGTAATGCCCAGTTGTTCTTTTGCTCGTTTTACTAGTTCTTTACACATTAAGCCAACGATTTGTTTCAAGTGACTTTCATCCAATGGATGGAAGACAATAATCTCATCGATACGATTTAAAAACTCTGGCCTAAAGATCTGTTTTACCTCTCCCATCACATTACTTTTCATTCTTTTATAATCTCCAGCTTTATCTTCTTTTACATTAAAGCCTAGCTTTTTAGGATCAATAATAGTTTGCGCTCCAGCATTTGAAGTCATAATAATGATGGTATTGCTAAAGTCCACTCTTCTACCTTGGGAATCGGTAATTCTACCATCATCTAGCACTTGCAATAAAATATTAAAAACATCTGGGTGAGCTTTTTCAATTTCATCAA
>DXHJ01000060.1 GCA_019113475.1 Candidatus Dorea intestinavium
GAAGAACTAAAAAACTTGGCAAGAGACTTAAAAGAACAAGGCGATACAATTATAAAAGAAGTTCAAGAAGCTTTCTTCTATCAAAGTCCAAGTGAAATGATTACCGATTTTGCTATTTGTAAAAAACATATTGAAGTAATTATTGAATTGGTGCGTGCTTTTGATCTTAAATTTAAGCAGGTGAAGAAGCAAAAGAATATCATTGATTTTTCAGACATGGAACATTTTGCCCTACAAATTTTGACGATAAAAGAAGGAGATGAATTCTTACCAAGCAAGGTAGCAATAGAATACCAAAAAAATATCAAGGAAATTATGATTGATGAATACCAAGATAGCAACCTTTTACAAGAAGTGATTTTTAAAAGTATTTCAGGTATGTCAAAAGATCACTACAATTTATTTATGGTAGGAGATATTAAACAAAGCATTTATCGCTTTCGTTTGGCAAGGCCCGATCTTTTTATGCACAAATATAATACCTATAGTTTAACCGGGGAAAAGGAAAGGCTAATCAATCTCGACCAAAATTTTAGAAGTAGAAGAGAGATTCTAGCAGGAACTAATTATGTTTTTGAGAAGTTGATGAAACCGGAAATAGGTGGAGTGGACTATAACGAAGAGGCGAAACTAAAGTATGGCGCATCTTTTGAGAAAAATGAAGAGGGAAGTTTATTCAAAGGTAATGAAAAAGTTGCTCCTGAGGTTTGCGTTATTGATACACCACAAAATATGCATAAAGATGAGCTTTTAGAAGTGGAAACTCGCTTTATTGCTTCGAGAATTAAAGAGTTAGTTAGAAATAATAAGGCCTCTTACCGTGATATTGTAATATTGCTTCGTAATATAAAAGGAGTCGCTGAAGAAATGAAAAGTCTTTTAAGCGAGTATGAAATTCCCGCCTATGTCTCTTCGCAAGTGGGTTACTTTAGCACGAGGGAAGTTAGTATTTTGCTAGATTATTTACAAATTATTGATAATAGAAAACAAGACATTCCCTTGACGGCAATCTTAACTTCTTCTTTTGTTGGGCTTTCAGAAGAGGAACTGGCTAAGCTTAAAGTAAGCGGACAATCGAAGCGTTTTTATGACAATGTATTTTCTTATCAAGATCAGGGCGAAGATGAACAGTTAAGAAAAAAGATTAAACAGCTATACGATAATCTAGAGTATTATAGTAAGCAAGCGAAATATTTGCCTATTCACGAGCTACTCTATCAAATTGTTCATGATACACACTACCTTTCTTATGTTTCAGCTTTAAAAGGTGGAGAACAAAAAAGAGCGAATGTTTTGATGCTGATTGAAAAAGCAAAGAATTTTGACGCGACTAGTTTTCAGGGAGTTTTCAATTTTATTCAGTATATTAATAATATGAAGAAATACGAAGTGGAAGTAGGAGAAGCTAGCATTGATACCGAGAGTTCCAATGTGGTCCGAATTATGAGTATCCATAAAAGCAAAGGATTACAATTTCCGGTGGTGTTCGTGGCAAAAACCGGTGGTAGAAAAGGAGCTAGAAAAACTAGTCTTTTAGAAACGGATAGTAAATTTGGTATTGGTATTGACATGATAGATGGCGAACTAGGTATTAAAGAAAAAGGCTTAATCAAAAAGGTAATGGCAGAAGAAGATACTCTAGAAGGTCTTGGAGAGGAGCTGCGTATTCTTTACGTGGCAATGACAAGGGCAAAAGAAAAATTGATTATTACTGGCACAATGCAAGAGGGGGAAAAAAAGCGAGAAACCTTAAGACATTTGCCAGTGCCAGAGTATCTCTATAATAAGCCGGGAAATTATTTAAATATTCTCTTACCCGTCATTTTAGAAAAGAAGGATTCGCCTTTTAAAATTTCGATTATAACGGAAGAAGAGATTAACCAAAGAGAAGTTCATGACGAAGTACGAAAAATAATACAAAGAGCTGATTTACAAAAGATAAAGACAGAAGCTTCTTATAATGAAGAAATGGCGAAAGTTATAAAAGAACAATTGGAATATAAAATGCCTAATTATAATAAAGAAGGAATTAAAACCAAACTTTCGGTATCAGAAATAAAAAGATTGACAATGGAAGAAGAATTTGCAGAGGAGCCGCTTTATGGTAGCCAAAGGGAAAAAATCATTCCTCAGTTTATTCAAGAAGATGAAGTTTTAAAAGGAGCTCAAAGAGGAACCGCTTATCACCGCGTAATGCAGCTTTTAGATTTTGCTAAAGACTATCAGACCATTGACGATGTAAAAGAGAGCCTAGAACGATTAAAAGAAGCTGGGCGAATTGATGAAAAAACTAGAGAAATCATTAAAGAAGCGGAGCTATTGAAGTTTTTTAATTCTACTGTAGGAAAAGAATTACAAATAGCTGGGAAACAAAATAATATACATAAAGAACAACCATTTGTTATTGGGATAAAAGCTAAAGATGTTTATCCAGAAGTTAAAACAGATGAAATAATATTAGTACAAGGTATTATTGACCTTTATTATTATTATGAAGGCCAATTAAAGGTTCTGGACTATAAAACGGATCGGGTAAAAAATGAAGCGGAACTAGTAGACAAATATCACTCCCAGTTGGTCTATTATCAAAGAGCCCTAACACAAATACTTGATGAGGAAGTAAGTGAGAAAATTATTTATTCTTTTCAGTTAGGAAAGGCTATATTCTTATAAAATTATAATAAAGATGAAAGGTCTTAGGCTCTTTCATCTTTTTTCTTTCACTTTATTGACAAACAATATTATACGAAATATAATATAAGAAATAAAATAATATTATAGAAAGGGTGAGAAAATGATATTTAACACGGGAGCAGCACTATTAGATACAATAGTTCTGGCGGTTGTTCAAAGAGAAGAAGAAGGAACCTATGGCTATAAAATAACTCAAGAAGTGCGAAGAGCTATTGAAGTATCAGAGTCAACCCTTTATCCGGTACTGCGGCGGCTGCAAAAAGATGAATGCTTGGAAGTTTATGACAGACAGATAGATGGTAGAAATAGAAGATATTATAAAATCACAGAAAAAGGGCAAGCTCAACTTTATTTATATAAAGTGGAGTGGAAAAATTATAAGAAAAAGATTGATCATATTTTAGAGGGAGGTGCGATAGCATGAGCCGCATAGAATTTATGAAAGAATTGGCTACGCTGCTAGATGATATACCTCTTGAAGAAAAACAGGATGCGATAGTTTATTATGAGGACTATTTTGATGAAGCGGGAGTCTTGAAAGAACAGGAGGTGATCAAGGAACTGGGAAGCCCCCAAGCCGTTGCCTTAATCATCAAGCAAAACCTAGAAACGAAAGAGCAAAGCCCTGAAAGTGAGCGGGCACAAAGTTTAATGACAAAGCCGCCTTTGACAAAGAGAACAGACAATAATAAAATTATGAAAATTATTTTAGTAGTGCTAATTATTATTGTAGGGGCACCGATTATCATTCCAATTGCCGTAGGAATAATTGGTTTATTAATTGGTTTGGTAGCAACGATGTTTGGGGTATTTTTAGCTTTGGTTATTGTTGCAATCTCGGTAGTGGCAACGGGTATAGCACTTGGCATTGTGGGAATGTTATCTTTAATACCGGACACGGCGGCAGCAGCAGTATTAATAGGAGTTGGTCTTATCATTACCGGGATTGGTTTATTGGTCACCTATGGCTCGATTAAACTTTGCTTAATCGTTTTTCCCTCAATGGTTCGTTTTTTAGTAAACTTAATTAAAAAACCGTTTCAGAGAAAGTCCAGCGGTGTGATGTCAAGTGAGAAATGAAATAAAAACCTATATATTTGTCCTATTTCTCAAAAAGCGCAAAACACCTACCTAAGCCCTGTCGACCAAGTTTTGA
>DXHJ01000061.1 GCA_019113475.1 Candidatus Dorea intestinavium
ACCAAAGTTGTTAAAGGTGGTCGTAACTTCAGATTCACAGCCTTAGTGGTTGTTGGTGATGGAAAAGGCCATGTTGGTGCAGGTTTAGGAAAAGCATCTGAAATTCCAGAAGCAATTCGTAAAGGAAAAGAAGACGCTGCTAAAAACCTAATTGAAGTACCTATTGATGAAAATGGTAGTATTACACACGATTTTATTGGAAAATTTGGTGGAGCTTCAGTTTTACTTAAAAAGGCTCCAGATGGTACTGGTGTTATTGCCGGTGGACCGGTTCGTGCGGTTATTGAAACATCTGGTATTAAAAACATCCGTACTAAGTCTCTAGGCTCTAACAACAAACAAAACGTAGTACTTGCAACTATCGAAGGTCTTAGAGAAATCAAGACTCCAGAAAAAGTAGCTAAACTCCGTGGCAAATCTGTTGAAGAGATAATGGGATAGGAGGCAGTTAAGATGGCAAATTTAAAAGTAACATTAGTTAAATCTACAATCGGAGCAATTCCTAAGCATAAGAGAACTGTGGAAGCACTTGGACTTAAAAAGATGCACCACACAGTTGTATTACCAGATAATGCAGCAACAAAAGGAATGATCAAACAAGTTCAACACCTTGTTAAAGTAGAAGAAGCTTAGAAATAGAATGATAAAATAATTAAGGAGGTGTCATAATGGACTTATCTAACTTAAGACCCGCAGATGGAGCAAAACAAAGCAACAACTTCAGAAGAGGACGTGGTCATGCTTCAGGCAATGGTAAAACTGCTGGAAAAGGACATAAAGGCCAAAAAGCAAGATCTGGAGGTACAAGACCAGGTTTTGAAGGTGGTCAAATGCCATTATACAGAAGAATTCCTAAAAGAGGATTTACAAATATTAATTCTAAAGAAATCGTGGGAATTAATGTAAATGCTTTAGAGGTTTTTGATAATGATACAGTAGTAACTGTTGATCTTTTAAAAGAGCAAGGCATCATTAAGAACTCAAAAGATGGTGTTAAGATTTTAGGTGGCGGCGAGCTTACTAAGAAATTAACCGTTCAAGTTAATGCTTTTAGCGCAAGCGCTGCAGAGAAGATTGAAGCCCTTGGCGGAAAAGCAGAGGTGATCTAATGTTAGAGACATTCCGAAAAGCTTTTACAATTAAAGATATACGTAAGAAACTTATGTATACTTTTATGATGTTAATAGTGATTAGGATTGGTTCTGAACTGCCTACCCCTGGGGTTAATCCGGACTATATCAAAGAATTCTTTGCAACAGCCACGGGTGAAACATTCAATTTCTTCAATGCCTTTACCGGGGGCTCATTTGAAAGAATGGCAGTATTTGCTTTAAGCATTACGCCATATATTACATCTTCAATTATCATGCAGCTATTAACGATAGCAATTCCAAAATTGGAAGAAATGCAAAAAGATGGCGAAGATGGAAGAAAAAAAATACAAAGAATTACGAGATATTTAACAGCTGGTCTTGCCCTTGTTGAGTCATCAGCAATGGCAATCGGCTTTGGTCGTCAAGGACTATTGGTAGAATACAATTTCGTTAACGCTGCCGTTGTAGTATTAACTCTTACTGCTGGTTCAACCTTCCTGATGTGGGTTGGTGAAAGAATCACAGAACACGGAGTGGGAAATGGTATCTCTATCGTTCTTACCATCAATATCTTATCTCGTGTACCAAATGATATAGTTACATTGTTTAATCAGTTTGTAAAAGGAAAGAGCATAGCAAAGGGTGGTTTGGCTGCTATCATAATCATTGCGATTATTTTCTTACTTGTTTTTCTTGTAGTAATCCTACAAGGAGGGGAAAGAAGAATAGCAGTTCAATATTCACAAAAAGTAGTTGGCAGAAAGACTTATGGTGGTCAATCAACTAACATTCCGATGAAGGTTAATACCGCCGGAGTTGTACCAATTATTTTTGCATCATCACTTATGCAGTTCCCCATTATCATTGCCTCCTTCTTAGGTAAAGATAAAGGAACAGGTATAGGTAGCGAAATCTTAAAAGCATTAAATCAGAGTAACTGGTGTAACCCTGATAATCTGGTTTATACAATTGGACTTGTAATTTATATAGCATTGACTATATTGTTTGCATATTTCTATACATCCATTACTTTTAATCCACTTGAGATTGCCAATAACATGAAAAAAAGTGGTGGTTTTATTCCCGGTATCAGACCTGGTAAACCAACCGTTGATTATTTATCTCATATCTTAAACTACATCGTTTTCGTAGGAGCATGTGGACTGGTAATCATTCAGGTTATTCCAATTTTCTTTAATGGATGGCTAGGCGCTAGTGTGTCATTTGCAGGAACTTCACTGATCATTATTGTCAGTGTTATCCTTGAAACAATGAAGCAAATCGAATCACAAATGCTAGTAAGAAATTATAAAGGATTTTTAAACAATTAAGTAATCTATAACTCGCAGAGTTAACTCTGCGAGTTAAAGTGCTATTAGGAGGGTCATATGAAAATAGTTATGT
Source organism: Candidatus Dorea intestinavium (assembly GCA_019113475.1). Lineage (GTDB taxonomy): Bacteria > Bacillota > Clostridia > Lachnospirales > Lachnospiraceae > Aequitasia > Aequitasia intestinavium. Next base: position 2,499 of record DXHJ01000061.1, read on the forward strand.
TAGGAGCACCGGGAGCTGGTAAAGGTACTCAAGCAATAAAAATATCGGAAAAATATAACATTCCTCACATTTCCACAGGTGATATTTTTAGATCAAACATAAAACAAGGTACAGAGCTTGGAACAGAAGCTAAAAAATATATGGATCAGGGTCTTTTGGTACCAGATGAATTAGTTGTGGCACTTGTGGCTGATAGAATTACGAAGGAAGATTGCAAGGATGGGTTTGTCCTTGATGGATTTCCTAGAACGATTCCGCAAGCAGAAGCGCTTGATAAAGAGTTAGAAAAGATAGAAGAAAAAATTGATTTTGCCATTGAAGTTGATGTTAAAGATGAAAACATCATTAAAAGAATGGCAGGAAGAAGAGCATGTGTAGACTGTGGAGCTACTTATCATATAGAATATGCTCCAACAAAAGTAGAAGGTATTTGTGACCAATGCGGCGGAAAATTAATTCTTCGTGATGATGATAAGCCAGAAACGGTACAGAAAAGACTTCAAGTTTACCATGAACAAACACGCCCATTAATCGAATATTATAATGGACACAATATATTGAAAACAGTAGATGGAGCAATCGGTATAGAAGATGTTTTTAATAACATCGTTGAGATATTAGGAGCATAAAATGGCAGTAACAATAAAATCACCTAGAGAAATAGAATTAATGACAAAAGCGGGAGAAATCTTAGCCACTGTTCATGAAGAACTAGAGAAGTTTATTAAACCTGGGATTACGACCAAAGACATAGACAAATTGGGTGAAGAGTTAATTAGAAGCTATGATTGCATTCCTTCCTTTTTAGACTATAACGGCTATCCAGGATCAATCTGTGTCTCCATAAATGAGGAAGTAGTACATGGAATTCCAAGTCCTCACCGAATTTTAAGAGAGGGCGATATCGTTAGTTTGGATGCAGGAGTAATTTATAAAGGATATCATTCAGATGCAGCAAGGACCTATGGCGTAGGTAGAATTAGCGAAGAAGCAAGGCAGCTAATAGAAGTAACAAGAGAATCTTTTTTTGAAGGCATTAAATATGCGAAAGAAGGAAATTATCTTTTTGATATTTCTGGTGCTATAGGAAAATACGCAAATGATAGAGGTTATGGTGTAGTAAGAGACTTATGCGGACATGGCATAGGAACTGACTTACACGAATCTCCAGAGATACCAAACTATGAAATGCCAAGAAAGGGACTAAAGCTAAAAGCAGGTATGACGCTTGCTATTGAGCCGATGATTAATATAGGTACCCATGAAGTAGAGTGGTTAGATGATGATTGGACGGTTATTACCAAAGACCATTCTTTATCAGCACACTATGAAAATACCGTACTTATTACTGAAGGTGAACCGGTTCTTTTATCTTTAAAACAATAAGGTGATTTCATGGACGTATTTAAACAAGGCATGTTAGTTTTTTCGCTACAGGGAAGAGATAAAGAAGTAGTTTATACGATTTTAGCTATAGAAGATGATTATTTATTTCTAGCAAATGGGAAAGAGCGACTCCTTAATAATCCTAAAAAGAAGAAAAAAAAGCATGTGCAAAGAATGAATAAGATAATTGATATTAAATCTTGCAATGATGTGCAATTAAAAAGAAAAATTAAAGTAGCTTTAAAATAATTTTCACAAGGAGAAATATATGTCAAAAGATGATGTAATTGAAATTGAAGGAACTGTTGTTGAAAAATTGCCAAATGCTATGTTTCAAGTAGAATTAGAAAACGGACATGTAGTGCTTGCGCATATCAGTGGAAAACTGAGAATGCATTTTATAAAAATTTTACCGGGAGATAAAGTAACACTTGAATTATCCCCTTATGACTTAACAAAAGGAAGAATTGTTTGGAGAGATAAGTAATAGCAGAAAGCTATTGACTTATGAACCGTATTGCAATATAATATATAAGCGTGTTTCTGGCTTTTAGCCTTAAAAACATACATAACTAGAGGCAAAACGGTGCATGAAAGGAGGATTTGACGTGAAGGTTAGATCATCAGTTAAACCAATTTGCGAAAAATGCAAAGTAATTAGAAGAAAAGGTAGCGTTCGCATTATTTGCGAGAACCCAAAGCATAAACAAAGACAAGGCTAGAATCCTAGCACTTTTATTATTTATGCAATTAATTTAGGCGGCTGATAGTTTACACAAATGTGTAACTATTTAATATACAAGGACACCCAGCTATCGGTGATAATCCTCGTATATTGCTTACAATACCAGCATGTCATTACCGAAAACGGATGCTGGAAAGGGTATGAATACCGACATACCTGGGAAGAAAGTTCCCCAATTTAAGACAATGTAGAAAACAAAAGAAAATGGAGGAGAATCGCATGGCTCGTATAGCAGGTGTAGATTTACCAAGAGACAAACGTGTAGAAATTGGTCTTACTTATATTTATGGAATAGGTAGAGCAAGTGCAACTCGTATTTTAGAGGAAGCAGGAGTAGATCCAGATACACGTTGTAGAGATCTTACAACAGAAGATGAAAAGAAAATTAGTAAAGTAATCGATGAATCACAAACTGTAGAAGGTGATTTAAGAAGAGAAATCGCTCTTAACATTAAGAGACTTCAAGAAATCGGATGCTACAGAGGAATTCGTCACAGAAGAGGACTTCCAGTTCGTGGTCAAAAAACTAAGACTAATGCAAGAACTAGAAAAGGTCCAAAGAGAACAGTAGCTAATAAGAAGAAATAATAAAGAATAATTGAGAAAGTAGGTTAGTTTAATGGCAGCAAAGAAAGTTACGAAAAAAGTGACAAAAAGACGTGTCAAGAAAAACGTTGAACGCGGACAGGCACATATCCAATCATCTTTTAACAACACAATTGTTACGTTAACAGATGCACAAGGTAATGCATTATCATGGGCAAGTGCCGGTGGTCTAGGATTTAGAGGTTCAAGGAAATCTACTCCTTATGCAGCTCAAATGGCAGCTGAAACAGCAGCTAAAGCAGCATTAGTTCATGGCTTAAAATCAGTAGACGTTATGGTTAAGGGTCCAGGTTCAGGGAGAGAAGCAGCAATTCGTGCACTTCAAGCAACAGGAATCGATGTAACAAGCATCAGAGACGTTACTCCAGTACCACATAATGGATGTCGCCCACCAAAACGTAGAAGAGTCTAATTATAAGACAGACTGATTTTGAATAGGAGGAAACAAAAACATGGCAGTAAATAGAGTACCAGTTCTTAAAAGATGTAGATCACTTGGTATGGATCCAATCTTCTTAGGAATTGATAAAAAATCTAATAGACAGCTTAAAAGAGCAAACAGAAAGATTAGCGAGTATGGTCTTCAATTACGTGAAAAACAAAAAGCTAAATTTATTTATGGAGTATTAGAAAAACCTTTCAGAAACTATTATACAAAAGCTAAACGTATGAATGGTATGACAGGTGAAAACCTAATGGTTATCCTTGAAACAAGACTTGATAATGTAATTTTCCGTATGGGATTTGCAAGAACAAGAAGAGAAGCTAGACAAATCGTTGATCACAAACACATTAGAGTGAATGGTAAAAAGGTAAACATTCCTTCATATCTTGTAAGTGTTGGTGACGTGATTGAAATCGCTGAAAAAAATAAAGGATCAGTAAAATACAAAGAAATCACAGAAGTTACAAGCGGACGTCTTGTACCTGAGTGGTTAGATGTAGATGCTGAAGCATTAAAGGGAACAGTAAAAGAAATGCCTGCTCGTGAAGCAATCGATGTTCCTGTAGATGAAATGCTCATTGTAGAGTTATATTCTAAATAATCCATAAACCACAGGAGGTGGCTTTAGTGTTTGATTTTAATAAACCCAATATCGAAATCGCTGAAATATCAGGAGATAAGAAATATGGTAGGTTCGTAGTAGAGCCATTAGAAAGAGGATATGGTACGACTTTGGGTAATTCCCTTAGAAGAATCATGCTTTCATCCCTGCCGGGAACGGCTGTAAGCCAAGTTAAGATTGATGGAGTATTACATGAATTTAGCTCTATTCCTGGAGTGAAGGAAGATGTGACAGAGATTATTATGAATATAAAATCTTTGGCACTTAAAAACACATCAGAGTCTGATGAACCAAAACTTGCCTATATTGAGTTTGAAGGTGAAGGTGTTGTTACGGCTGCTGACATCCAAGTTGATTCAGATATTGAAATTATGAATCCGGATGCAGTTATCGCAACTTTAAGTGGTGGACCAAACAGTAAACTTTACATGGAACTTACAATTACCAACGGAAGAGGATACGTTAGCGCTGATAAGAACAAAAACGAGGAACTTCCAGTAGCAGTAATTCCAATTGACTCAATCTACACCCCAGTAGAACGTGTTAATCTAACAGTAGAAAATACACGTGTAGGTCAGATTACAGATTATGATAAACTAACTTTAGATGTATACACAAAAGGAACTTTGCATCCCGATGAGGCAGTTAGCCTTGCAGCTAAAGTGTTGAGCGAACATTTAAAACTTTTTGTAGATTTATCCGAAGTGGCTCAATCAGCAGAAGTTATGATTGAAAAAGAAGACGATGAAAAAGAAAAAGTATTAGAGATGAGTATCGATGAACTTGAACTATCTGTACGTTCTTATAACTGCCTCAAAAGAGCAGGAATTAATACCGTTGAAGAATTAACCAATAAGACTTCAGAAGATATGATCAAAGTTCGTAACATGGGTAGAAAGTCTTTAGAGGAAGTCCTAGCAAAACTTGATGAGCTTGGACTAAGCCTTAGCAAAGGCGATGAGTAAATATCGTTATCAATAAGTCCGAAAGTGCGTGATAACGGCATTTGGCTAGTAAGCCCGAAGAAGCATAACCAAGTGTAAGAAAGGGAAAAAATAATGGCAAAATATAGAAAATTAGGTAGAACATCCAGCCAAAGAAAAGCATTACTTAGAGGACAAGTAACCGCTCTTCTTCATAATGGAAAAATCAAAACTACAGAAGCAAAAGCAAAAGAAATCAGAAAAGAAACTGAAAAACTTATCGCTTTAGCAGTTAGAGAAAAAGATAACTTTGAAGAAGTTACCGTTAAAGCAAAAGTTGCTCGTAAAGACAAAGACGGTAAAAGAGTTAAAGAAGTTGTAGATGGTAAAAAAGTTACTGTTTATGATGAAGTTGACAAAACAATCAAAAAAGATAACGCTAGCAGACTTCATGCAAGACGTCAAATGCTTAAAGTTCTTTATCCTGTAAAAGAAGTACCAGTTAAAAATGCAGGTAAGAAGAAAAATACTAAAGACGTTGACCTTGTAGCTAAATTATTTGATGAAATTGCACCTAAGTATGAAAATCGTAATGGTGGTTACACAAGAATCATTAAGATTGGACAACGTAAAGGTGATGCTGCAATGGAAGTTATCATTGAATTAGTATAATCTTATAAAACGAAGGAGATAGTTTCGACTATCTCTTTTTTTGTGCATAAATACTAAAAAACAAAGAAAGAATGATAAATATTTAACAAATAGAAGCTTGACCTTTCTTCGCGTAGAATTTATAATACAACTATGTTAAATAAATAACGAAGGAGAAATACAATGGCTAAAGAGATAAAAAAGGATATGATTGTTAATAGTATTGAAACACTTCAAAAAAGAATGGGAGAAATGAGAGAGGCGCAAAAGAAGTTCTCTAAATTTAACCAGGCAGAAGTGGATCAGATATTTTTCGCAGCAGCTATGGCTGCTAATAAAATGAGAATCCCACTAGCAAAAGCAGCGATTGAGGAAACAGGCAGAGGCGTATTAGAAGACAAAATCATTAAGAATCATTACGCAGCTGAGTATACCTACAATTATTATAAAGATACCAAGACTTGTGGTGTTTTAGCAGAAGATGATGCTTATGGTATCAAAAAGATTGCAGAACCAATGGGCATTATTGCTGCAGTTATACCGACTACAAATCCAACGTCAACGGCAATTTTTAAATCTTTACTTGCTTTAAAAACCAGAAATGCTATTATTATTAGTCCTCATCCAGCGGCTAAAGAATCTACTATATTAGCTGCGAAGGTAGTGCTAGAAGCAGCAGTTAAGGCCGGAGCACCGGCAGGAATTATTGGTTGGATTGATGTACCTTCTATTGAATTAACCAACGAAGTTATGAGTGCAGCTGATGTTATCTTAGCTACAGGCGGTCCTGGCATGGTCAATGCAGCTTATTCTTCTGGTAAGCCAGCAATAGGTGTAGGACCGGGAAATACGCCGGTAATCATCGATTCAACGGCTAATATAAAAATGGCTGTCAACTCCATCATTCACTCAAAGACCTTCGACAACGGCATGATTTGTGCCTCAGAACAATCAGTAACCATCTTAGAAGATGTTTATGAAGAAGCAAAAAAAGAGTTTTTGTATCGTGGTTGTTATATTTTAAAGAATAAAACGGAACTTGATAAGGTACGTAAAACAATCCTCATTAACGGGGCATTAAATGCAAAGATTGTGGGTATGTCAGCTTATGAAATAGCAAAACTTGCCAAGGTGGAAGTGCCACAAACCACCAAGGTCTTAATTGGTGAAGTGGAATCAGTGGAATTAAGCGAAGAGTTTGCTCATGAAAAACTCTCTCCCGTTTTAGCAATGTACAAAGCAAAAACCTATGAAGAAGCACTTTTAAAAGCAGAGAGGTTAGTAGAAGATGGCGGTGTTGGTCATACTGCGGCTCTTTACATTAATCCTACTGAAGAAGAAAAACTGGCACAATTTGAAAATACGATGAAAGCTTGTAGAATTCTTATTAACACACCAGCTGCTCAAGGTGGTATTGGTGACTTATATAACTTTAAGCTAGCACCTTCTCTTACCTTAGGCTGTGGCTCTTGGGGCGGTAATTCAGTTTCTGAAAACGTGGGAGTAAAACACTTACTAAATGTGAAAACAGTGGCTAAAAGGAGAGAAAACATGTTGTGGTTTAGAACCCCGGAAAAAGTATACTTTAAAAAAGGATCTACCCCAGTAGCTTTAGAGGAATTAAGTAAAGTGATGAATAAGAAAAAAGCTTTTATTGTTACCGATACTTTCCTTTATCAAAATGGCTATGTAAAGAATGTTGAAGCTAAATTAGATGAATTAGGTATTATGCATACTTGTTTCTTTGAAGTAGCACCAGACCCCACCTTACAAACAGCTAGAAAAGGTGCAGAAATCATGAAGGTCTTTAAGCCAGATGTGATTATTGCTGTGGGTGGTGGTTCACCTATGGATGCCGCTAAAGTTATGTGGCTTATGTATGAACATCCAGAGGCTAAGTTTGAAGATATGGCAATGGATTTTATGGATATTAGAAAAAGAATATTTACTTTCCCTAAGATGGGAGAAAAAGCTTATTTTGTAGCCATTCCAACTTCTTCTGGTACAGGATCAGAGGTAACACCTTTTGCCATTATTACAGATGCAGAAACAGGAATTAAGTGGCCGATTGCTGATTACGAACTCCTGCCCAATATGGCGATTGTGGACGCTGATAATATGATGAACCAACCAAAGGGCCTAACGAGTGCTTCCGGAATTGATGTTATGACCCATGCTATTGAATCATATGTCTCAGTAATGGCTTCTGATTATACAAAACCTTTATCCCTTCAAAGTATGAAAACGGTCTTTGAGTATTTGCCATCAGCTTATGAAAAGGGAGCAAAAGATGAGTTAGCAAGAGAGAAGATGGCCAATGCTTCTTGCTCCGCTGGTATGGCTTTTGCCAATGCTTTCTTAGGCTTAAATCACTCCATGGCGCATAAACTTGGTGCTTTCCACCATTTGCCACACGGTATTGCTAATGCGGTTATCTTAACAGAAGTTATGCGCTATAATGCTGCTGAAGCACCAACAAAGATGGGAACTTTTTCACAGTATCAATATCCAGATACACTAAAAGCCTATGCCGAGATGGGTAGATATGCCGGTTGTGCAGGTAGTACAGATCAAGAGGTGTTTGAAAACTTTATTAAGAAAATAGAAGGATTAAAGGAAGTAATCGGAATTAAAAAGACCATTAAGGATTATGATGTGGATGAAAAGTATTTCTTAGAAACCTTAGACGAAATGACAGAACAAGCTTTTGATGATCAATGTACAGGAGCTAATCCACGATACCCATTAATAAAAGAAATTAAAGAGTTGTATTTAAAATGTTATTATGGCAAATAAGAAGAACCCCCAATTGATATGTACCCCCTTTACTGGACAACACCAGTAAAGGGGGTTTTTACATGAAATATGATTATGCTTTTAAATTAAATGCAGTAGAAATGTATAGATCTAGTCAGTGGATTGATACACCAGATGGTATCGGGCAAAAAAACTTTAGAAAAAGGATTGTACAGTGGTCAAGAATAGCAGATATATATGGTCTTGAATCTCTTAGACATCCTTCGACTTGTAGTGAACGTACGGCGGAAGACAGATATGAATTGGTCGCACGTGTATTGGCAGGAGAATCTCAAAAAAGAGTTGCTATTAGTGCTGGTATTGATTCAGGACTATTGTCAAAATGGGTTCAAATATATAAAATAAATGGGTATGAAGGATTAAACCTTAAGAAAGGTCGTCGTAGTAAAAAGGATATGCCTATGAAAAAAGAATTCAAACCCGCTGAGTTAACCCAATCAGAAAGAGAAGAATTAATTAGATTAAGGGCTGAAACAGAATATTTAAAAACAGAAAATGAAGCAATAAAAAAATTAATCGCCTTGAGACACAAAAAAGAGGCTGCGCTACTCAAGGCGAAAAAGCAGCGATCATCAAAGACCTTAGAGAACGAGGACATCAATTAAAGCATCTACTCAAATCGGTGGGTATGGCTAAATCAACCTACTATTTTGAAATTAGTAAGGATGATGCTGTTGCTTTAAAAAATGAAGAGCTATTGAAGGCAATCAAAAATATTTTTGAAGAGAATAAACGCAGATATGGAGTTAGACGAATATACAGGGAACTACGTAACAGAGGTTACGAAGTGAATCACAAGCGAGTTCAACGACTCATGCATGAAGCTAGTCTACTTGGTAAACGTCCTAAAGAAAAGTATCATTCCTACAAGGGAGAGGTTGGTCGGATTGCGAACAACCTCATAAATAGACATTTTGAAGCTTCGAAACCATTAGAGAAATGGACTACTGATGTATCACAATTTAACTTTTCATGGGGAAAGTGCTATTTGTCACCGATACTTGATATGGCGACAAATGAAATTGTTTCTTATGACCTTGCATTAAGTCCAAATATGGAGCAAGTAAAACGAATGCTTGATTCTGCTTTCAAGAAGTTTCCAAATGTTACAGGATTACTGTTTCACTCAGATCAAGGTTGGCAGTACCAACATACTTATTACCAAGAATGTTTAAAAAAACATGGTATTATACAATCTATGTCCAGAAAAGGCAACTGCTACGATAATTGTATAATGGAAGCTTTTTTCGGAAGATTAAAGAATGAGATGTACTATGGTTACGAAAAAGACTTTTCTTCATTTAGAGAATTTTCAAAAGCTGTTGAAGAATATATAGATTACTATAATAACAAAAGAATTCAATCCAAAACAAAATGGATGCCTCCTG
>DXHJ01000062.1 GCA_019113475.1 Candidatus Dorea intestinavium
GTTTTGGGCTACCAATTAAATCAGATTCAACTTGGGAAAGAAACGTGGATGATATTGCGATTTTAAGTGCACTAACAGGACCATATGCATTTGATTATGTTACAGGAAAATTTGATTTTGAAAAGCAAAAACCAATTTTAGAGTACTTCTCAAAAATGTATAAAGATGGAATTTTAATGCCAGGTTCGGAATCTTTGGATATTGAAATGATAAGAGCAAATTTTGTAGCTGGAAAAATAGGAATGTACATGGATGGAAACTGGATGATTAATGGTTTTAACAATGAAGTAGAGGGTGGAAAAGATGCTAATTGGGATACCATGTTAGTACCAGTAGCTGAAGGAACTGAAAGAGCAAAAGACTATTTAATGTTGGATAGTGCTATTGCTATGTCACAAGGATGTGAAGAAAAAGAAGCTGCATTTGAAGCTATTCAATATTATTTACATAATTATTACACAGCGCCAACTGAGAAAAATCCAGAGATTATTCTTCCATCATCTTCTCTTATAATTGAAGACAATGAAAAAGTAAATAGTAAACCAGAAGTTCAAGCACTTAAAGGTATGAGTGGAATTATAGATGAAGAAAATCTTGCAGCATTTCCTGTAACACCTCATACAGTATTGACTTTAGAAGGAGACTCTAGAGATAAAGTTTATCCTACACTTATTATAGATGGGGATTCTGCAGAAATGGATACTGAACTTAAGAAGTTATCAGAAACATACAATAATGCATTACAAAAAGCATTAGATGAGGGTCTTCTTAAAGAAGAAGATATAAAGCCAGCAGGATTTGATTATTATACAAGATAGATATAGAAATAGGAGGCATTAACCTAATGAACAGAAGCAAAAAGATAAATAGCATTCAAATCCTCTTGATGTTATTACCATTATTAATTTTATTTGTGTTGTTTTGTCTTTATCCATTGATAGATGCAATAAGACTAAGCTTTACAAAGTATAATGGATTCACAGCACCAGAATTTATTGGAATAGAAAATTACATTCGATTAGTGAAAGACACATCATGGTGGAAAGCTGTATTGAATACCTTTCAACTTACAGCGATGGCATATGTTATTCAAATACCTTTATCCTTGCTATTTGCCATTATATTAAATAGTAAATTAAAAGGAACTAATTTTTTTAGAACGATGATATTTTTACCAAATATCACTAGTACAGCAATTATTGGTATTGTCTTTTTCTTTATGTTTTCCTCACATAACGGAATCATAAATGGAGTACTTTTAAATATTGGATTTATTAGTAAGCCGATAGAATGGTTGGGTAATGTTACTTGTGCAAAACTTGTCATTATTATATTAAATACTTGGGGGCAAGTTGGTTATTTGATGATACTTTTTCTAGCAGCAATACAAAAGATTCCAGCAGAGTTATATGAAAGTGCAAAACTAGATGGAGCTAGTAAATGGAAACAATTCAAAAATGTGACACTACCCATGTTAGGACCTATGTTTCAAGTAATTAGTATGATGTGCATTTTAAATGGATTTCAGCTTTTTGATTCAGTTAAAGTACTTACTAATGGAGGGCCTGGCAATGAAACTTCAGTTATGGCGCTATATATTTACAATTATTTCTTTAATAGTACAGGAGCTCAGCAAGGTTACGCCTCCTCTGTAAGTGTATGTGCAACCTTTATCACAGCAGCAGTAGGAGCATTATATTTCTGGATAACTAGCAAGAAATTCAAGGAGAATTAGAGGGAAAATGAAAAATAAAAAGGTGATTTTTGAAAAAAGTATAGTTTATATATTCTTAATTATAGCAGCGATTGTTGCGGCTTTCCCACTTGTGTATTCTTTATTTGGATCATTTAAAAGTAGTGTGGAATTTTTAAATGGAGGACCTAATATCCTTCCGAAAGAATGGGATATGACTAGTTATGTAAAAGCATGGAAGGAAGCTAATTTTGCACAATATACTTTAAACAGCTTATTTATATCAGTAATGACAGTGGTTTTAACACTTGTTATAGGATCTATGGCAGGTTTTGTTTTATCAAGAGCAAAGTTTAAGTTACGTCCTTTTCTTGTGGGGGTATTGGGATTAGTAATGTTTATTCCGAGTGTTGTACTTATTTTTCCAATCTTTACAATGTGTCAAAAACTTGGATTAATTGGAAATATTTGGAGTATTATTATTACTCAGACTGCATCAGGATTGCCATTCTTAGTAATCTTAATGCAATCATATATGTCAGGTATTAGCAAAGAAATAGATGAAGCAGCGAAAATTGATGGGTGTGGATTCTTCGGATTATATTGGCGTATTATACTACCACTTAGTAAGCCGATTTTAGCAACAGCAGGATTGTTTGCTTTTAAAAATGCTTGGAATAGCTACTTGTTACCATTGGCACTTTCACTTTCAAAGCCAGATATCCGACCATTAACTGTTGGAGTTATTGCCTTGAAAGACATGGGCGAAGGAATTTCTGCGTGGAATATTATGATTGCTGGCAGTGTGCTTGCTATATTCCCAATGGTAATTGTATATTTATTTATGAATAGATTTTTTATTGAGGGCATAACTGCTGGATCGGTGAAAGGATAAGTTGACCATGATAGGATATTGGATTACAACCAAAGAAAAAACAGGCGATGTAGTACCAACTTTTAGAAAGAATTGGAAAATTGATACGGAAGTCTGTAAAGCAGTCGCTAAAATAAGTGCGCTTGGTGTTTACGAAGCTCACATTAATGGAAAAAGAATTAGTAACTATGTATTGGCTCCAGGGTGGACTGCTTATCAGAAAAGATTACAATATCAAAGTTATGACATTACATCAATGCTTCGGGAAGAAAACGAGATTGAGGTAGTAGTGGGTAAGGGATGGATGCGTTCTCCTATGCCTGGCTTTATAGACAATGAACAAAAAGATAATAGACAAAAAAAACCAGTAGGGCTTATTGCTGAGATATGTATTGAATTTAGGGATGGAAGCAAAAAAGTGATTTCTACGGATACATCTTGGGATTACAGTGAAAGTCCTATTAGATTCAGTGAAATATATGATGGTGAGTATTATGATGCAACATACCATGCTAAAGCATGGACACCTTGTGTGCTCTTAGATTGGAGTAAAGAGATATTAATCCCACAAGAGGGAGAGGAAATCCTTGAGAAAGAAGAAGTAGCAGTTAAAGAAATTATTATTACACCTAAGAAGGAAGTTGTATTAGATTTTGGACAAGTAATTACAGGCTATGTTAAATTTAATGTTAGAGCTAAAAAAGGAGATATAGTTGAATATATACATGGCGAAATACTAGACAATGAGGGTAATTTTTATAATGATAATTATAGAAATGCAAAAGCGGAAATAAAATATGTTTGCAGGGAAGGATACCAAAATTATAAGCCTCATTTAACTTTTTTTGGATTTAGATATATCAAAATAATAAATTTTCCAGAAAAGATAAATAAAGAAAACTTTAATGCTACAGTTGTTTACTCTGATATCCAACAAACGGGTTTTATTGAAAGTGGAAATGAACTCGTTAATAGACTGATTTCCAATATTTTTTGGGGTCAGAAGGGAAACTTTCTAGATGTGCCAACGGACTGTCCTCAAAGAGATGAAAGACTAGGCTGGACTGGAGATGCAGCAGTTTTTGTTAAGGCGGCTTCATATAATTATGATGTAGAAAGATTTTTTGGAAAATGGTTAAGAGATTTGGCTTGTGAACAATATGATAATGGCGGTATTCCTGATGTAGTTCCAGATTATTTTCTTAATGGAAAATCTAGCTCTGTATGGGGGGACGCTGCAGTAATATGTCCATGGCAGATTTATATTACTTACGGGAACATAGAGATCCTTAAAACACAATTTGAAAGTATGAAAGGTTGGATATCCTTTATCACAGAAATGACGACTACTCAGTATTTGTGGACAGGAGGTAGTCATTATGGAGATTGGCTTGCAATAGATGCTCCAGAAGGAAGCAGAACAGGAGCAACAAGGAAGGATTTTATAGCTTCAGCATTTTACTATTCATCAACAAATATATTTGTAAAAGCCGGGAAAATATTAGGTTATGATATGAAAGAGTATGAAGATCTAGCAAGTAATATAAGAAAACGTTTTATTGAAAAATATTCCACCTATACTACTCAGACAGAATATGTTCTGGCAGCCTATTTTAAGCTTTGTGAAGAACCTCAAAAAGTAGCAGATGAATTAGCGGGTATTATAAGAACCGTAGGTTGTGTTAATCAAACTGGATTTGTTGGAACTCCATTTATACTACATGTGCTGAGTAGATATGGGTATCAAGAATTAGCCTACACTCTTTTGCTTAGAGAAGAGTATCCTTCATGGTTATATTCGGTAAAAAAAGGTGCAACAACTGTTTGGGAGCATTGGGATGGCATAAAAGAAGATGGTAGTTTATGGGATAAAAAAATGAATTCTTTTAATCATTATGCTTATGGATCTATTATTGATTGGATGTATGAAGAAGCTTTAGGAATTAAGCCATGTGAAGAAAATCCAGGATTTACAAAATTATTTATAGCACCCAAACCAGATAAGAGGTTAAAGTGGATGGGTGGCGGAATAAATACTTCGCATGGTAAAGTAAGAGTTAAATGGACTTTTAAAGGAAATGAAATTAGATATAACATAATTACTCCGGTTCCAGCAATTATCAGTATAAACGGCAAAGAAACACAAGTAGATAGTGGAAGTTATATTTTTTGGGGAAAAGCATACTAAAAGTTGTAATCCAAGAGAATAAAAAATGTTAATCTTAGTAAAAGCAAAAGAATAATTAAGAAAATCAAAAAGGCTCACCATCAAGTATATGTACTTGTGGTAGGCCTTTTTTACATATATCCAACATTTATCAGCTATTGGATAATGAATCATTTCATTTTTATTAAAAAGACTATTCAGCAGCTACAGTAGGAGCAGCAGTAGCATCTGCATCTGTATCCTCAGTCTCTTCTGTTGCTGTAGGTTCAATAATAGCAAAGATAACAGCATCTTCAGGTGTGATTAATGTAATGCCCTCTTTATCAGCAAGTTTTAAATCAGCAACGCTGTAGTTTGTGATACTTGGATCAAGTTCTTTGAAATCAATAACAATTTCATCAAGTAAGTGCTGTGGATCAGCCTTGTATTGAATATCACTAAGTTGTTGGTTAACGACACCTTCAATAAAATCTTCATTAAGTAATTTAATAGATACTTCGGTAGAAATTTCTTCACCTGCAACAAGGTTTTGGAAATTTAAAGCTAATATTTGACCTCTCATAGCGTCAAAGTTGAAGTCTTTAATAATAGTACTTATTTTCTCGCCGTCAAGAACCAATGTTACTTGGCTACCTGGTTTATTTTCTTTTATTAATTTGCGAGCTTCTTTTTCATCATACTTAAGAGGAATAGATTCACCCTTATCAGTTAAGTTTAAAACGCCTGTAACATATCCTTCACGTCTAAGTTTCTTAGCCTTTACGTCCATACTTCTTTTTTCTGCATTTAATGTAATCATTCTAATTTCCTCCTTGAAAAAACTTTTATTAGACTATATAAGTATAGCACTTTTTGAAGAATTGGACAAACATTTGGAATAATATATAAAAATAATCAGAAAGATAAGACTGAATAATTGAAAACATTTAAGGCGAATATCGCTAAAAGGAATGTAATAAAACAAATATCGCAAATAAATTCGAATGCACTAAAAATAGATGGAAAATAAAAATATTAACAGATAATAACAAAAATAGAACTAACTGTTATATCTGTCTAGGTGAATATATGTTAAAATTAAACATATTATTGTAATTTAAGTGGTAACTTAATAACGTTTTAGTAATAGGAGGACAAAAGCATGATGATTACACCGAAAAAGATTGGCAACTTGGAATTAAAAAACAGAGTCTTATTTGCTCCCATGGGAAGTCATATTGATAATCTAGATCTTGGCTCTTATGAGTATTTTATGGAACGAGCTCGTGGTGGCGTGGGCATGGTAATGATTCCTGTATTTATTAAGGAATATGTAGAAATGAGTGCCCCTTCATCAACTATTACCGATGATAACCTAGCCTTGTGTGAGAAACTGGTTCAAGATATTCAAAGCTACGGGGCTAAAGTTTGTTTTCAGATTGTACCAGGCTATGGTCGAATTATGCCAGGTTCTGTGCGTTATCCAGGAAAACCTGTGGCACCATCAGAAATTCCGGCTATGTATGACCCTAGCGTAACCTGTCATGCTTTAACTATTGAGGAAATCGAAGAACTCAAAACGGGATTTAGGGAAACTGTAGAACAGGTGAAAAGCTTAAAAGCTGATGCTATTGAAATTCATTCTTATGGTGGTTATTTAATGGATCAATTTTTAAGTGAAGTATTTAATCATCGTACGGATATGTATGGTGGTAGTTTAGAAAATCGGTTCCGTTTGCTAAAAGAGTTAATGGATATTACAAAAGAGGTTTGCGGAAAAGATTATCCTTTAATCGTAAAATATACACCTTGTCATTATATTGATCGCCCCGGATATAGAACGATGGAAGAAGGGATTGCCTTATCGAAGCTAATTGAAG
The DNA here is from genome assembly GCA_019113475.1 of Candidatus Dorea intestinavium. GTDB lineage: Bacteria > Bacillota > Clostridia > Lachnospirales > Lachnospiraceae > Aequitasia > Aequitasia intestinavium. The sequence goes on from DXHJ01000062.1 coordinate 6,594, forward strand.
GAGAAGGAGTGGATCTTCTGCATGTGGATGCTGGTTCTTTTGAAAATCACTATGTAGCCATGCCTCCTACTTACCAACAAGAGCAAGTACTACAACTTCGCTCAGCGGAAATAATCAAAAAACATGTTTCTGTTCCTATTGCAACTAACGGAAAGCTTGGCGATATCGATAAAGGAGAGCACGCATTAGCAGAAAATAAAACAGACTTCTTAGTTATTGGTCGTAGTCTATTAGCAGATCCTTACTTAATCAAGAAACTAGAAGAAAATCATCCTGAAGATATTGTCCCTTGTATTGGCTGTAATGAATGTATTGCTCACGTAACCGCTGGCAAACACATAGTCTGCACCGTAAATCCAGAGGCTGGTAAAGAAACTACTATGAAACTTAAAAAGGCAGAAAAACCTAAAAAGATTCTTGTTGTAGGAGGCGGACCAGGGGGATTATCGGCGGCGTTGGATGCTAAAAGAGCAGGTCATGAAGTGGAAATTTGGGAGAAAACTTATACTTTAGGCGGTATGATTAATGCAGCCGGAAGGCCTTCGTTTAAACTAGAAGTAGACCATCTGGCACAGTGGTATCGTAGACAAATCGTTAAGTATCAAATTCCGGTTCAATATAATAAAGAGGCTACAGCTGAAAACATTTTAGCAGCAGGTGCTGATGCGGTAATCGTAGCAACCGGAGCACAATCACGTAAATTCCCGATTAAAGGCATTGATAAGGAAAATGTGGTAACAGCCATTGATGCCATGATGGACTGGGCTACGTTAGGAGAAAACCTAGTTGTTGTTGGTGGTGGCTTAGTAGGCTGTGAAGCTTCTTTACATCTAGCTAGCCGTGGTAAAAAGATTACGATTATTGAAATGGCTAAGAAACTGCTGCCCGAACCTATCTTTTATATGAATGAAATCATGTTAACCCAAATGGTTATGAGTAATCCTAATGTGCAAACTATGGTAGGAACCAAACTAGTGGAAATCACTGATAACAGTGTCATAGTAGAAGAAGAGGGAGTACAAAAAGAAATTCCATGTGACACAGTATTACTGGCAATGGGAATGGCCAGTGAACCTAATTTTGTAGAAGAATTAAAAGATAAAATATCTATTCAAAGCATGGGGGATTGTTGTAAGCCAAGACATATTATTGAAGCTTTGGAGGAAGCAAGAAAAGCAGTGAATTCGTTAGCATAAAGACCTAGCAATAGAATTGGTAGTATAACATACGTTAAAATATAGAAGTGAAAGATTGAGAGAGGGAAGAATATGAAGAGAGGAAATGTACTGGTTGTTGGAAATTCAGGTGTGGGAAAATCAACTTTAATTAATGCTGTTCTCGGTAAAGATGTAGCAAAGACAGGATGGGGTACAAGTGGTACGACTAGAGAACTTGAAATATATGAAAGTGAGGAATTGCCATTTCGAATTATTGATAGTATAGGGTTTGAACCATCATTAATTAAAGCACAAAAAGCTGTTAATACAGTCAAGAAGTGGTCAAAAGAAAGTGCAAAAGAGGGAAAAGAAGACAATCAAATTAACCTAATTTGGTTTTGCGTTGATGGAACTTCAAGAAAATTATTTCCGGAAACAATTAAAAGTATGGTAAGAGCTACTTCTATGTGGAAGAATGTGCCAATGGTAGTAGTTATTACCAAATCTTATTCTGAACCAGAGAGGCGAGAGAATATCAATCTGGTGCACTATGCGTTTCTAAAGCAAAAAAGAAATACCAAAAACTTGCAAGGCGTTCTGCCTGTAGTGGCCGCTCCTTATATTATTAATGAGTATGCAATGGCCTCTCCTTTTGGAATTACAGAATTAATTGATCTAACCAATGAATTAATGCCACAAGGAATAAAGGCAGCTCAAGTGGATATGTCGAATTTTAAACTTAGAAGAAAAAGGGCCCTTGCTCATGGCGTTGTTAGTGCCTTAACTGTTAGTGGAGTTGTAGTAGGAGCTGTACCAGTACCTTTTCCTGATGGCTTGATATTGCAACCAATAGAGCTTGCTGAGGTTAATACCATAGCGCAAATTTATGAAATCCATAAAAAAGAAGAAACAAAAGTTTTAATAAATTCGATTGTGGAAGTAGGAACGGTAGGAATTGCGGCAAGAGCAGCTTTAAATGCGCTCAAAGTAGTGCCTGGTATTAACTTAGCCGCTAGTGTAATGAATGCCATAATTGCCGGAGCCTTTGTAGCTGCTATTGGAGAAGGGACTATTTATGCTTTTGAACAAGTATACCTAGGCAAGAAAAGCATTGAAGACATTGACTGGTTTAAAAAGATAATTGAATCAAAAATATCGAATGATTTTATTAAGAAAGTAACGGAAATATTAGAGAAAACTACATCAACAGCAGATACAAAAACTATTTCCAAGCTAATAAACAGTGTGTTTCGCTAAGATAAAGAATAAAATGATGATTAATAATAAGGCTTCATAGAATTTAATTCTACGAAGTCTTATTTATCTTATAAACAGGCGGAAAAAGAGCACATTCCTTGCTTACCTCTAGAAATCATCCTATAATGAAATAAAAGTCTTGTAAATATAAAAAAATAGAGTGAGGGAAGAAAATGTTATCTTGTACCAAATTAAAAGAAGGATTTGTAACAGCGTGTATTGATAAAGAATATCGGTCAAATACGGAGTATCAACCTAAATTTCTTTCAAATAATTATCATGAAGGAGAGAAAGTTTTATCTGCTATTGAAAATGAATTATTAAATTGTGAAGAGTTTATTTTTAGTGTTGCGTTTATTACCAAAAATGGTCTTGCCCCATTACTCCAAACCTTAAAAATTCTCGAGGAAAAGGGTGTAAAAGGAAAAATCCTCACCACGGATTATTTAACCTTTAGTGAACCGGATGCACTTAAAAAATTAAATTCATTTTCAAATATAGAAGTGAAAGTAAACATGTCAGGAGAGGATGAAATTGGATTTCATACGAAGGGGTATATCTTTAAAAATAAAGATATTTATAAAAGTATAATAGGAAGTTCTAATCTTACCCAAACAGCTTTGACAAAAAATAAAGAATGGAATACAAAAATTGTTTCAACAGATAATGGTGAGATGATAGGTAAGGTACTTGAAGAATTCAAAAAAATATGGAAGCTATCAAAACCTTTAGAAGAAATAATTGATGTATATGAGAAGGTATATAAGAGCCATAAAGAAATGATAGCAAACACGCAATTAGTAGATATTCCACAAATAAAGCTTAAGCCTAATTTAATGCAATTAGAGTTTATACAGAGCATGACTCAAATTAGAGAATCAGGTGCTAAGCGAGCACTTTTAATATCCGCAACCGGAACTGGAAAAACATATGCCTCAGCCTTTGAATTACGAGAAGAGATGCCTAGACGAGCTTTATTTATTGTTCATAGAGAACAAATAGCAAAGCAAGCAAAAGAAAGTTTTCGTAGAGTGTTCGGAGATACAAAGACTTTTGGGCTAATATCAGGGAATGAGACGGATATTCATAAAGACTATCTCTTTTCGACTATGCAAATGATGTCTAAGAAACGCATTATGGAACAATTTTCGCCTACCGAATTTTCAACTATCATTATTGATGAGGTTCATAGAGCTGGAGCAGAAAGTTACCAAAAGATTATGAGTTATTTTAAACCTAACATGTGGTTAGGAATGACTGCTTCGCCAGATCGAACCGATGGTTTTGATATTTATAAGTTATTTGATCACCAAATAGCCTATGAAATCAGGCTACAGCAAGCTTTAGAAGAAAACTTATTGTGTCCATTCCATTATTATGGAATAACAGATTTAGAAACGACAGAAAATGTGGTAGCAGAAGAAGATCAATTGCAAAATTTCAATAAATTAACTTCAGATGAACGGGTTAAACATGTTATTGAAAATATAGAATATTATGGTTACAGTGGTGAGCGGGTAAAAGGATTGATGTTTTGCAGTTGTAAGAATGAGGCAAGAGTACTTTCAAGAAAACTTAATGAAAAAGGATATAGAACGGTGGCTTTAACGGGAGAAGATAGTCAGTTAAAAAGGGAAGAAGCGATTGAAAAATTAGTTTCTTCAAAGGATGATTATTTAGATTATATTTTAACGGTGGATATTTTCAACGAAGGAGTAGATATTCCGGAAATTAATCAAGTTGTTATGTTAAGACCGACAGAGTCACCAATTATCTTTATTCAACAATTAGGTAGAGGCTTACGTAAAGCAAAAGATAAAGAGTTCGTAATGATTTTGGACTTTATAGGAAATTATACTAATAACTTTATGATTCCTATTGCCCTTTACGGAGATAGAACTTATAACAAAGACACAATTAGGCGATATGTAATGGAAGGGTCTAGTATTATCCCAGGCTGCTCTACAATCCATTTTGATAGAATAGCAAAGGAAAGAATATTTGCATCAATCGACAAGGCCACTACCACTAGAAAAATGTTAAAAGAAAAATATGAAGCTTTAAAAAATAGGCTGGGTAGAATACCAACTATTATGGATTTTTATAAATATGGTGATGTTGATCCAATGGTGATTATTAATTATGCTAAAACTTATGATAGGTTTGTACGAATGGTTGATAAAAGCTATACGATGATTTTTACAAAATCTCAAGATGGTATGTTAGAATATATATCGTCATTGTTTTTAAATGGAAAAAGACCTCATGAATTACTAATGTTAAAAATGCTTTTAGATAATAAGGAGATTACAAAAGAGGCTTTCACACTAGAGCTAGAAAATTATGGGTTAAAGTTTAATGAAGAAACTTATTTATCTGCAACTAGAGTAATGAATAAAGAATTTATAAATACACAGGCTGAAAAGAAAAAATATAGCGAAGTAAATTTCGTAGAAAAAACTAGTGATAATTACAAATTTTATAAAAGAACACTAGCTTTTTATCAAGCATTGGGAAATCAAGAGTTCTTAAAAGAGCTAAAATATTTAATTGAATATGGATTAAAGAATTACGAGAAAAACTATAAGATAAAAGATGCTTCTAATTTAGTTTTATATCAAAAATATTCACGAAAAGATGTTTGTAGGTTGCTTAACTGGGAAAAAGACGAAAGCTCTACTATGTATGGCTATAGAATTAAATATAATACATGTCCAGTCTTTGTTACTTATAAAAAAAGTGAAGATATTTCAAAAAGCACTCAATACGAAGACCAATTTGAAAGTGAGACAATTTTTGATTGGGAAACAAGAAGTAATGTTAAGATAGACAGCTCAGAAGCTCAATCGATCATTAATTATGAAAAGAATAAATTACAATTATATCTTTTTGTAAAGAAAAGTGATGGGGAAGGAACCGATTTCTATTATTTGGGAAAAGTGAAACCAATTCAGTGGGAAGAAGCTACGAAAGAAAATGATAAAGGAAAGATGTTACCTATTATGCATTTTAAATTACAATTAGAACAAAGTGTGCGAAGAGATATATATGATTATATAATTAGTTAGGAGAACAAATGAAAACTATTGAAGTAGTAGCAGCGGTCATTAAAAAAGGCAATAAAATTTTTGCTACACAAAGAGGCTATGGTGATTTAAAGGGAGGATGGGAATTTCCGGGAGGAAAAATTGAATCCGGCGAGACTCCTCAGAAAGCTTTAGTGCGAGAGATAAGAGAGGAACTTAATACAAAAATAGAAGTGGGAGAATTTATAGAGACTGTAGACTTTGATTATGAAACGTTTCATTTAACTATGCATTGTTTTATCTGTGAGGTGCTAGAAGGCGAACTAGAATTACTAGAACACTCTGCAGCTAAATGGCTAACGAAAG
>DXHJ01000063.1 GCA_019113475.1 Candidatus Dorea intestinavium
TGGGGAACCAACCTGCCAATATTAATAGAGTTAGCCGAAGAAAAACGAATTCCCTTATGAAGAAGTTCTTCTTCCAAGCCCTTGTTTTCAAATAAAGCTTTGACGCCACTTTGCGCTTCGTCAAAATTCCCCTTAATTGCTACGACTTCTACATTTTCACCTTTTTGTGTTAGCATTTGCGCCTCTTGCACCTTACTAACCCCGTCTTTGGGATAAAAAACAATAATCTTTGTCCCTGCAACATCAGCAAAGCCAGCCATTGCCGCTTTTCCAGTATCACCAGATGTAGCTGTTAGAATCACAATCTCATCCTCAACTTTATTTTTCTTTGCTGCTGTCGTTAAAAGGTGAGGAAGAATGGATAATGCCATATCTTTAAAAGCAATTGTAGCACCATGAAATAATTCCAAGAAATAATCGTCATCTACTTTAACAAGTGGCGCAATTTCCGGTGTATCAAACTTTGCATCATAGGCCTTCTTAATACAGGCAGAAAGTTCTTCTTTCGTATAGTCAGTTAAGAACAATTTCATTACCTGATAAGCCACTTCCTGGTAATCCATGGTGGCAAGTTCGGCTAAAGTTTTATCGAGAGTTGGCATTTTTTCTGGTACAAAAAGTCCTCCCTCATCTGATAATCCCTTTAATACAGCCTGGGAAGCTTCCACTTTAAGCGTATTATTTCTGGTACTGCAATATTTTATTGGCATTTTCACAATTCCTTCCTAATTCTTATTGGCGTTTGTATAATTAACCAACCCTCCTGCTGCAATTATTTTTTGCATAAACTCAGGAAAAGGCTGTCCTGTATACTCTTTCTTACGAGTTATATTATGAATGATACCTTTGTCAAAATCAACCTCTATCTCATCTCCAGCCTGAATATCTTTCGACGCTTGTGCAGATTCAATAATGGGAAGACCGATATTAATTGCATTTCGATAAAAGATTCTCGCAAAAGTTTCTGCTATAACACAACTAACTCCCGCTTCTTTTAGACAAAGAGGAGCATGTTCTCTTGATGATCCACAACCAAAGTTTTTACCAGCAACAATTAAATCGCCCTTTTTCACTTTCTCGGCGAAAGTAGGGTCGATATCGACCATAGCATGTTTCGCTAATTCTTTTCCATCGAAGGAGTTTAGATAACGAGCAGGAATAATAACATCTGTATCTACATTATCCCCATATTTAAATACCTGTCCTTTTGCTTCCATATCTATTTATCCTCCTTTATACTTTCTGGGTTTGCTATATATCCTTTAATGGCACTAGCTGCTGCCACTTCTGGTGAGGCAAGAAAAATAAGTGAATCTACATGTCCCATTCTACCGACAAAGTTACGGTTAGTGGTTGATACACATTTTTCTCCTGCTGCCAAAACTCCCATATGGCCGCCCATACAAGGTCCACAGCTAGGTGTATTAAAGGAGCACCCCGCATCAATAAAGATTTCTGCTAATCCTTCCTTCATGCAAGCCTTAAATATCTTTTGCGTAGCCGGAATAATCATCACTCGTACATTTTCATTCACTTTTTGACCTTTTAAAATAGCTGCTGCTCTTCTCATATCTTCCATCCGGCCATTCGTACAAGAGCCAATCACTACTTGATCAATATAAACCGGCTCTTCGCTTTCAATCTCATCAATTGTTTTAGCGTTACCAGGTAGATGTGGATAAGCAACAGTAGGACGAACTTTACTTAAATCAATTTCTACTACTTCATCGTAAATAGCATCCTCATCAGCAGTATAAACTTTGTATTCTTTCTTGCTATGCTCTTCCATATATTTTATGGCTTGCTCATCAACGGGAAAAATACCATTTTTAGCTCCCGCTTCAATGGCCATGTTGGCCATAGTAAAGCGATCATCCATAAAAAGATTTTTGATGCCATCTCCTACAAATTCCATCGATTTATAAAGAGCACCATCTACACCAATTTTACCAATAATGTGAATAATAATGTCTTTTCCACTAATATATTTTCCTGGCTTACCAGTTAAAACAAATTTAATTGCTCCCGGCACTTTAAACCAAAGGCTTCCTGTAGCCATCCCGGTCGCGATATCGGTGGTGCCAACACCGGTGGAAAAAGCACCAAGGGCTCCATAGGTACAAGTATGAGAATCTGCACCAATAATACATTCTCCTCCTACTACAATCCCTTTTTCTGGCAAGAGTGCATGTTCAATTCCCATTTGACCAATTTCATAATAATGGGTTAATTCTTGTTCTCTAGCAAATTCTCTTAAAGATTTAGAATTTTCTGCTGATTTTATATCTTTATTTGGCGTAAAATGATCAGGAACTAGTACTACTTTATCCTTATCAAAGACCTTCTTTGCCATCTTCTTAAACACAGGAATTGCCATAGGGCCTGTGATGTCATTGGCCATTACTACATCGAGTTTGGCCATAATAAGTTGCCCCTTTTCCACTCTCTCTAATCCTGCATGCTCTGCTAATATCTTCTGAGTCATAGTCATTCCCATATTTTTCTTCCTCACTTTCGAAATCTTTCGGACATTTTAACACAACTTATTATTTAAACCTAGTAAAACAAACTAATTGGTTAAGAAATGTCAATCTTTCCTTAATCTACGCTTGAGACTTTCAAACGCTTCTTTATGAATCCCTGGTTTCATAGTAGGAAAGGCTTTAACAAGTCTATTTCTAATATGACCCGTTTTCATATTCTCTTTATAGGTATTTAAAAGTTTTTGCGCATTTTCTTTTTGCTCATCAGTAATGTTTGCAATTTTTTCTTGCAACTCTAAGGTATCTGTAACCTTCTCAAATATATTGTAACCAATGCGATTCGAAAATTGATGCAACTCCTCGGCGACTTTTTCTAAGGCGTCTAATTGTTTGTTTAGTTTTAGAACTTCAATATAAGTTACGACTACATCAGCTAATAAACTTAAAGTAAACAAAATAAGTAAAACCAGCCCTAAGGTATAAGGAATAAGATTAACTAGCTTGATAAAAAGCGGATGTATTACTTTTACAATAAACACACAAGCAACTCCCCAAATCAACGAAAATGGCAAACATACATAACCACCTATATTAAAAGGTTTTCCTGAATAATCCCACCACTTATGGTGAAATAATTTATCCATAACGAAACCGGTTACAAGTTCAATTGCTGTTACTACTACTGCTGAAACTATATATAAAACAACCAGATTATGTTCAAATGGCTTCGCCATCATTACGACTGCTGTAACCCCTACGCCATAAATAGGACATAGTGGGCCATTTAAAAACCCTCTATTTACAAACCTTTTTTCTTTAAACCCGGCAAAGGCAACTTCTGTGCACCATCCTACAAAAGCATAAATGTAGAAATAAAATAAAATTGAGTAAATATCCATACGCAATTACCTCTCTTTTTCTTACTTCCTTCTATCATATAATAAAAAAAAGACAGTTACAAGGGATAACCTTTGCAACTGTTCTTTCATTAAGCCTCAGCTTTATAGCGTTTTATTTTGTACTTTTTAATATTATTTAAGAACTTCACATCAATAGGATCAATAGGGTCGACGGGATTTTCAATTGCTCCTCTAAGTCTTCTTTTATTTCTTCTAGCTAGCTCACCAAACTTGTTGTAAAACCAAAATGAATAAACTAACACTTTATTGACTTTACCAATTCTTTCTTTGGTTGTTTTCGTATATAAAAATCCACTTGCTGATACTTTTTGTGGCGATACTTTCTTAAGCAAAGAAATAAGTTCCATTTCAGTACTTACTTTTTCTGGGAGCTGTGTATAAGCCATAGAAACACAATCAATCTTGTGAGCATCACTGCCACCAACTCCTGGTTTGTTATACTTTCTAGCTAATTCTTCCGCAGCTTGATTGGATTCTTTTGGTTCGCAAGCATTAAAAGTTTCTATGAAATCGAATTTTGCTGTAATATCTGGGCTTTTCTTATACTTTTTCGTATTCGTAAAACTTAAATACTTTTCACCACAAGGATGTGCTGGTCCTAAAATGCCACCATGACTATGAACGAAGTTAATTAAAACTGATAAAGGCAAACCTTTAAGTTCTAATAATCGCATTTTCACACCTTCTGGCATAATGCATAAGATATGGCCGGCGTCACAAGTGTCATATTCTATTCCTTTAAGTACTACAAAATCTTTATATTTATCTTTTAAATTTCTTTTCCAATGTCTATATCCTTCATAGGTATCATGGTCTGTAATTACCATTCCTTGAAATCCGTGTTCTTGTAATTTGTTAATATAGCTCTCCAAGGTAACCTTGCTATCAATGGATCCTTCTTTTACATGACAATGCATATCTAATCTCATGAACAGTCCTCCTTTGAACAATTACTACTATTAGGAATTATACCATATTAGGAATGGTTTTCAATAAGGGCTTTCTTATTTTTTCCTTATTTGTCTAGAGTCTCTTCCTCTTCTTCATCATTTTCGTAGTCTTCTAAAATGAGTCGAGCTTTTTTAACTTCGCTCTCCATTGACTCTTCGCTAATCTTTCCAGCCTTTTTACTTTCCTTGGCAATTAGCTTTCTTGAATGCATAGTAAACTGAATAATGATGCCAATAATAGCAATCGCTATTGACATTCCATAAACCATGATTAAATTATCTTGTACTTTTAAAAGCATGGCTATATATTGACCAGCTGATAATCCGCCAAAAATCCCCGTCACAATCATAATGAAAGGATCCATAAATATAGCTGCTAAAATGGCCACTACAAGAGTTATGGCACTCCAAACTACAAGCACTACTGGCGAAGCGTGATAAAAAATAACTGCCCCTAATGAAAATACGTAAAATGCCATCAAAAGGAAAACACCAAACCGGATAAATACCATCGACAACACGCAAAATAAAATCACTATAATAACTCCTACTATTAAAGAGGTCATTTGATTTAAGTTTAGAAGAATGACTGTTGCTGCTGCCACTACTACCCCAACTAAAAGTGCTGCTAAAAAGGCCAAAATCCTTTTAAGCTTTAATCCAAAAAAGCAAATTCCTAGTGCAATCACAAGTCCCGCAATGATAATTCCTATCGACACGGAGCTACTAATTGCTATTTTATGAGCATTGCTTCCGACTGCTCGTTCTATTATTTTTTGTAGCTCTTCCATTTTTTCCACTCCTTAAATGTTCCATTTGTTTCGTAAACTTCGTTAGTATATCATTTGCTTTTTAAACCGTCAACGTTCCAATATATTTCAAAATGCCGATCTTCTAAAGATTCCACAAAGCGAACTTTGTAAAGCAAAAAGTCTTCTAAATCCATTAAAATATGGTATATCCTCGCCGCGCCTTCTACGTCTTCCGTATTACAAGGAAGAGGATGTTTTTTGATTTGATCTAATAAATATTCCAGTTCTTCAAGAAGAGGTGCCATATCTGACATTTCATGAGTATGCTCTCTTAACTTTAAGATAAAGTTTGCTATAAGCGAAGCATCTTCTGGCACTTTTCTAATTTTTTGCATTTCTCCGTGTAAGTTTTGTAACAAATTTAATTGTTTCATTCTCATTTCAAAATAGTAGATATAATACTCAGGATGAGATACAAAAGTATTATCCTGGTACTCATATGCAGACTCTGTGTAATGAGCAAGATTTCGTTCAGCCTTTTCAATTTCTTCCCAAGGATTTTGTGTTTCTTCATCATTTTTCAAATAAGTACTAAGACCCTTTAAAATCTTTTGCAGCGCCTCTTCCGTATCTCGCATACCGGCAATAATGCTACCTTTTTGTGACCGATAAGGTTGAAATAGGTTCAATATTGTGGCAATGGTAATACCAATTAGAACAATTAAAAATTCATTGATTACAAATTCAAAGCTAAAATCCATAGAGGTAAGATAATGGGTTCCTATTACTGCATTTACTGATACGGTTGCCGATAATCCCGCAATCCCGCTTAAAAACACCAATAAAAACATATAAACCCCAAACATTAACCAGTCTGCTCTACCTCTACTAAATAAGAAAATTGCGACAATTGAAGATAAAAAGAAGGTTAAAATCCTATAACCTGCAAGCTTCACTGTTTCCCATTTTGTACTAACCGTTGTAAGAAGCGTAACAATCCCTGCCGAAGCAGCAAATTGTACGCCTAATAATTCGGCAAAATAAATAGCAGCAAAGCTTCCCACTCCTATTTTAAATGCTAGCAATGCCTTTTTTTTAATTTCTTTTCCTTTTTTCCCCATTTAATAACTATTCCTTCTCTTCATAAAATCCTTCAAGCACCTTAACAATTTGTGAAATCGGCAATAAGCTAGAATTAAATAACATCTGATGACTATTAGAAGAAGCCCATTCTTTTCCCGTGCGCGACTCATAGTAGTATCTTCTTTCACTATCGACCATTTTTATCTTTTCCTTAGCCTTTTTATCAGTTAGCTGATATTTACTAGAAATCCTCGCAATCTTTTCTAAATCATTGCCATAAATGAAAACACTTACACATTTAGGATTGTCTCTTAAAATATAATCTGCGCAACGGCCAACAATGACGCAAGGACCTTTGGCTGCTAAACTTCTAATAATGTTTGCTTGTGCTAGGTATAATTGCTCACTAAGCGGAAGAGAACTATCATCAATATCTTCTTTGCTATCCTCTTCTTTATATGTGGCCAAAAAGTAATCGAGGGTTTTCTCATCTAATGTAGCTGCCGTAATCGAGCTAATATTTAGTTTTTCCGCTGCCATAGTTACCAATTTTTTATCATAGAATGGTATGTTTAATCTCTTTGCTAATTCTTCCCCAACTTCATGTCCACCACTTCCAAATTCTCTGCCAATTGCAAATACTGTGTTAAAAGCCATGATGTTTCCTCCTTTTCATTCGCATACCTTTATGGTAAAACCCGCTAGGATTCCTATTGCTTTTTGTCATATTATACCAACATTATAGGTCAAGCGCAAATTGACTTCTATAAAGTTGTTTATAAAATCCACCTTCTAGTTCTAGTAATTGGTCATGTTTACCTTGCTCGATAATTTTTCCGTCCTTCATAACTAAAATTAAATCAGCATCTCTAACAGTAGATAATCTATGGGCAACCACAAAACTTGTTCGCCCTTTCATTAAAGTATCAAGTGCTTCTTGAATCTTTAATTCAGTTCTTGTATCAATTGAAGAAGTAGCTTCATCTAAAATAAGAATCGGTGGTTTCATCAAGAAAACACGAGCGATACAAAGCAACTGTTTTTGTCCTTGCGATAAGTTGCTTCCTTCTTCATCTATAATCGTATTATATTGGTCTGGCATTCTTTCAATGAAGTCATGAGCATGGGCAAGTTTAGCCGCTTTTATAATTTCCGCTTTGGTTGCTTCTGGTTTTCCGTAAGAAATATTTTCAGCTATTGTCGCCTTTTTAAGCCAAGTTTCCTGAAGAACCATACCAATACCATGTCTTAAGGACTGTCTAGTTATCTCTTTAGTCGAAACCCCATCAACTAAGATTTCACCCTGATCAATATCATAAAACCGCATAATCAGATTAATAAGGGTTGTTTTCCCACAACCCGTTGGTCCAACTAAAGCAATTCTTTCACCTACTTTGGCCTCTAGGTTAATATTTTCGATAAAAGATTTTTCTTTGGTATAGGAAAAATCCACCTCTCGAAATTCCACTTCTCCCTGTGGTGTAGAAATAGACTTCTTGCCTTCATCGGACGCTTCCTCTGTAGTTGCCAAAAAGTCAAACACTCTAGAAGCACAGGCAAAGGCATTTTGCAATTCTGTTACTACGCCTGAAATCTCATTAAAGGGTTTTGTATATTGGTTTGCATAACTCATAAAACTGGCCAATTGACCTACGCTGATACCACCTTTAATTGTCACAATCGCACCATAAATACAAACACCGGCAAAAACAAGGCCGTTAATAAAACGTGTACTAGGATTTACTATCGAAGAAAAGAAAACTGCATCTACACTTACCTTTTCCAAATCTTTATTAATGACATTAAAATCTGCTTCTTCTTTTTTTTCTCTGCCAAAAGCTTTCACAATATATTGATTTCCCACCATTTCTTCCACATGAGAAGTCATTTTTCCTCTTTCTACTGATTGCTCTTTAAATAGTAAGAAAGTCTTCTTAGCAATTAAACCTGCAAAAACAAAGGAAAAGGGTGTTATAACTACTACAATTAAGGTAATTCCAAAGTGAATATAAATCATAAATAAAAGGGTACCAATAATGGTTAACACTCCAGTAAAAAACTGGGTAAAAGCCATAAGCATACCATCGCTAAACTGATCAATATCAGTGGTAATTCTACTAATAACTTCTCCTGCTCTATTGTTATCAATATAAGAAATAGGCAATCTTTGCAAATGATTAAAACAGCGAATTCTTAAATCTCTAATCACCTGATAGATAATACGATTCGTAATTAAACTAATAATCCACTGGGAAATGGCGGTAATGGCAATCACTACAAAAAAACCGATGATGATTTTATCAAGGCCAGAAAAGTTTACTTTCCCTTTGCCTATTAATTGATCAACTCCTTGTCCTAGGAGAATGGGTACATAAAGAGTAGAGGCAACTGTAATAAAAGAAAATAAAATAAGTAACACCATTTTAAAAGCATGGGGTTTTAGGAGCTTCATTATTTTTTTATACATATTTAGCAACCTCCTCTTTAGAAAATTGCGAGAGACAGATTTCCCGGTAAACCTCACTATTATTGATTAGTTCTTTATGGGTGCCAATTCCGGCCATTTTTCCTTGATCTAATACGATAATCTGATCTGCATCTTTTACGGTTGAAACTCTTTGTGAAACAATAAAAGTAACGCGACCTTTCCCATTTTCTCTCAATGCTTTTCTAAGTTTTGCATCTGTTACAAAATCAAGTGCTGATGCACTGTCATCTAAAATTAAAATTCCCGGATTTCCTACTAAGGCTCTGGCAATACAAAGCCTTTGTCTTTGCCCACCAGAAAAGTTAGAGCCACCGGTTAAAACTACTTCGTCTAGGCCATGCCTTTTGCTTTCAACAACTTCCAAAGCCTGAGCAACTTCTAGTGCTTTTCTTATTTCTTCATCAGTTGCATCTTCTTTTCGCCACTGCATATTCTCTCTAATCGTACCAGAAAATAGTACTGACTTTTGGGGAACAATACCAATATTTTTTTGCAAGCTAGGAAATGTAAACTCTTCAATTTCCTTTCCAGCTATTTCTATACTTCCACTACTAACATCATATAGCCTAGAAATCAAATTCATTAGAGTGGTTTTTCCCGACCCTGTTCCACCGATTACGCCAATGGTTTGATTTTTTAAAACCGAAAAATTAATCTCACTTAAAGAAGGGACTTCGCTGCCACGATAAGCAAAAGACACCTGATTAAAGCGTAAGACTTCTTGATCTACCTGCGCTAAATCAAGTTCTCTAACTCCTTCTTTTTGTTTTGGCACCACGGCAAAAACTTCATTAATACGGATTGCGCTAGCTGCTGCTCTTGTAACACTGACGATTAAGTTAACCATTACTAATTGGGCTAAAAGAATTTGGGTCATGTAGTTAGTAAGAGCAACAATTTGTCCTTGGCTTAAGTTTCCTAGGTGTACCTGTATACCACCAAAATGCAAAATAGCAATAATACCAAAGTTGGCAATCATATAGGTAACCGGATTTAAAAGAGCCGAAATACGCCCAGCAAAAATCTGGGTTTTCTTTAAGTCATTATTCGTTTCAACAAAGATTTCTTTTTCTTCCTCTTCTCGCGTAAAAGCTCTTACGACTCGCACTCCATTATAATTTTCCCTCGTATGCAAAACTACTAGGTCTAAATACCCTTGTACTTTTTTATAAATAAACAAAGTAAATCTAACAATTATATAAATGGCGATTCCAATCAAAACCATGGTCACCAAAAAAATAATTGATAATTTATGACTAATATAGAAGGAAAGAATGACTGCCCCAATAACAATAACTGGTGTCCGCATAAATAATCTTAAGAATTGGTTTACTCCCGTTTGAGCAAGATTAACATCTCCCGTAATACGGGTAACTAAGGTTGATGTTCCTACTTCATCAAGAGTCGCATAGTCAAATTTATTAATATGTTTGTAAAGGGCTTTTCTTAAGTTCGCGCCAAATCCCATAGCTGCTTTTGCTGCATAATACTGCGCTGTCAAAGAACAGATTAAGCCAATAACACCTAAGGCCACTAAAATCAAACATTGAATCCAGATAAATTTAATATTTTTATTGGCAATTCCAATATCAATAACTCTCGCTGTTACGATTGGTACAATAAGTTCAAAACAGGCCTCTAAGCATTTAAATAAGGGCGCGATAATGCTTTCTTTTGTATAACCTTTTAAATATTTTAATAATTTTTTCATTTATCCACTCCCTATTTGCCTTTCATTTTATAAAAATCTTTTACAATAAGAATTAATTATACACCTAACCAATTTAGCTATTCAACACTTTTAAGGGCCTCTACCATGTTTATTTTATCTAAGACCCGATTGGTAATTAAATTTACAATAATTGTAAAACTAAAAGAAATAACCGCCGCATATAGATAACTAAGTGGCTTAATAGCCAAGACAAACTCCAAAGAAGGCATATTAAGGGCCGCTAAAAGCAAGTAACTCATTAAGTAGCCTAACGGTAAACCCAAACCAATACCCATAAGCGTTAATAATATTGTTTCTTTATTAACGTATGAATGAACTTCATTATCATAAAAGCCTAAGACCTTAATGGTTGCTAGCTCTCTACTTCTTTCCGAAATGTTAGTATTGGCTAAAGTAAAGAGTACTACAAAGGCTAGGCCAGCTGCTAAAATAATCAAGAGGTAAATAACATAATTAATCAGAGAAAAATTAGCGGAAAAACTTGATTTTTGTTCTTCTACACTATTAATTGTTGCTGTATTCTCATTTTTCTCTATGTCTTTTACAAAACTTTTTTGCGCTGACTTTCCATTATCCTTTAAATGCACATAAATTGCATTGCTTTCATAATTTCCAAATTTTTCTTCATAGAGTTCTTCGGAAATATAAATACTGTTTCCTAAATAATTGTCTACTATATGAGAAACTTGCATATCCTCAAGACCCAAATCTAGATCTTGAATCCGCACTTTTTCGCCTTTACCGAGCGATAATATTTTTGCTATATTTCTCGTAACTAAAATTCCCTTTTCATCTGGGCTTACCAACTTTCCTTTGACTTCTTTAGTATAGATATAGCTACTTAAATCTACCTCTTTTGGTACCACGATCATTGGTACGCTTTCCGTCTCTCCTTCTTTATTAAAAAGTTTTACATTTTCCATTCTAAGAGTGATGGTATCTTTGACATTTTCTTTTGCTTTAATTTCTTCAATTAATTGTAAATCATCTTCACCATTTCCTACTGCCATAACATCATAGCGGTAAATATCCTCATACTGATTGGGTATCATGATTTTAACTGAATCGCGAATGGCAAAGCCCACTAAAACGAGAGCTGTACAACCGGCAATTCCTACTAAAGTCATAAATAATCGTTTCTTATAACGAAATAGGTTTCTAGCTGTTACTTTGTTCAGAAACTTAAGTCGTTTCCAGATGACTTTTATTCGCTCTAATAAAATACGAGAGCCAGGTTTTGGCGCTTTTGGTCGCATAAGTGAAGCCGGACTTTTTCTCAGTTCGTTAGCTGTTACAATTATGGTAGCAAGAATAATACTAACTAAAAATAGCAAAGTTCCTAAAATACCGTATAAAATATTTGCTTCTATTTTAACATTTGGTATATCATAAAGAGCTCTGAGAATAGGACGTAGCAGGGAAGGAAGTCCAACAGAGCCTAATACATTTCCTAAAATACCACCCAGTAGGCAAGCCGCTAGTGCATAAGCTACATACTTCCAACCGATACTGACTCCTTTATAGCCAAGAGCTTTATAAGTTCCTAATAAACTTCTTTCCTCTTCCACCATTCTAGTCATAGTTGTTAAACTAATTAAAATAGCGATTACTAAAAAGAGGATTGGAAAGGCCTTACCGATAATTTCAATAGATTTAAGATCACTATCCATGCTGGTATAACTGGATAGAGAATAGCGATCTTGCACATACCAACGAGCCTTTTTTATTTCAGATAACTTTTTCGTTGCTTTAGCCAACTCTTTTTGTGCTTCTTCTTTCTTATCCGTTAAGGTTGTCTCATTTTCGGCTAATTCTTTTTCTCCCTTTTCTATCTCCTGATAAGAGCTATTAAGCTCTTCATAGCCTTGATCAATTTCACTTTTTCCTTGATTTAACTGTTCTTTTCCCTCATTTATTTCTGTCCAGCCAGCACTTAATTGGTTCCAGGTTTCTACTTTTTGCGCTTCAAAAGCTGTTCTACTATCGTTTAGCGCACTAAGTCCACCTTCAATGCTGCCTTTAGCTATTGCTGAACGGATAACATTTTCTATTAGAGTCTGGGCGTTGTTTCCTTGCATAGCCTCTGCTCCTGATGTCATCATGGCGTTTAGCAGTTCCTCTTGTTCTGTCTGAGTTTCTTCTTTTAGCACATTTTCTAATGTTTCCTCGTCTACATCTGGATTGGCTAACAATTGATTTTTTGCCGAAATTGTTGCCCCTTCTACTAGACGATTATAAGCATCAGCTGGCCACTGCTCGCCAAAGGCCGCTTTTAACTCAGCATTTTCATAGGACAATTGATTTAAAGAAGCATAAAGCTTCTCTTCTTTTTCTGCCAATACTGCTTGAGCTTCCTCAAAGCCCGCATTAGCTTCTTCTTCCTTTTGTTTTAATTGCGCTTCATTTTGGGTAATTAACTCTTGGTTTTCCTGCCATTTTGCTAAACTGTCATCAAGTTGTTTTTTCCCTTCTTGATATTTATTTTTACCATCTTCCAGTTCGGCTTTGGCTTTACTTATTTCTTGGTCAGCTTTAGCAATCTCTTCATCCGCCTTCGTTTGTTCTTCATCAATTTTCTCTTTAGCGCTCTGATAAAGTTCTTCATATCTAGCCTCTTGTCTTATATCTTGCAGCTTATCTTCTATTTCTTTTATCGTTTCTTTTATGGTGCTTTTATAGGATTTCGAATAACCATCTAGTTCTTTTACCCCTTTTACACTAAGATAAGCAACCGTATATACCTCTTCATCAAAGGCCTTTGTTGTAGCAAAGAAATTATAATCTGACGTATTTGTATCACGAACCATTGCTGCCCCATCAGGGTTATTTACATTTAAAGGATCAATTACAGTCCCAGTGATTTTAAATTCCGTTTGCTTTAAAATGGAATCCTTCTTCTCTTCTATTTGAAGGGTATCACCAATTTTTTTATTAGCGTCCGTTAAGAAATCCCTGGTAACTGCAATTTCATCTTGGTTCTTAGGCAACTTTCCTTTTAGTAAATAGGGACGATTCATTTGCTCATTGGACACATTACGAATTTGTACTTTCTTATCCAGGTTTTTCACTTTTATAGATGCGCTTTGGTTAAATGCTCCTTCTACTTCATCAATTCCTTTTATATTTTCTAAGGCCTTTATGTCATCATCTGTTAAACCAAGGGTTGACAAAATTTGAATATCAAAAAGATTTTGTGCATCATAAAATCGGTCTGCTGCAGCATAAAGATCCTGGCAGGCCGCCACAATTCCAATAAACGCCGTAAGTCCTAATGCCATAATTGTTGTTAAGGCTAAAAAACGTTTAAAATTCTTTTTAATTGTTCGTAAGATATCTTTTTTATAAGCACTTTTCATATTTACCACTCTATTTCTGAGATAGGGGTTGGGTTATCATTAGTCGTAATGCTTCGCACACGTCCACTTTTAAATTTAATTACTCGGTCTGCCATAGGAGTAAGGGCTAAATTATGAGTAATAATAATGACCGTAATTTTGTCTCTGCGACAAGTGTCTTGTAATAATTGCAAGATTTGTTTTCCTGTGTTGTAATCAAGAGCCCCCGTAGGCTCATCACAGAGAAGTAGTTTTGGATTTTTCGCAATCGCTCTAGCAATAGACACTCTTTGTTGTTCTCCACCTGATAACTGAGAAGGAAAGTTATTCATTCGCTCTTTTAGGCCTACTTTTTCCAAAATTTTTTCTGCATCTGCTGAATTTGGACAAATCTGTGCCGCTAGCTCAACGTTTTCTAAAGCAGTTAGATTGGGAACTAAATTATAAAATTGAAATACAAATCCAACATCTAATCGGCGATATTCTACCAATTGTTTCTTATTATAATCTTCGATTCTTGCACCATCTACAATAACTGTGCCAGAAGTCGCTGTATCCATGCCACCTAATATGTTAAGGGCAGTTGTTTTACCGGCGCCAGAAGAGCCTACAACGACCGCTAGTTCTCCTTTTTCAACCTGAAAGGTTGCTCCATCTAGTGCTCGAATTGCTACGCTTTCTGAATTATATTCTTTTACGACCTCATTAAATTCAATATATGACATAGATTCCCTCTTCTTTCGTTGCGTTTTTTTCTCTATATAAGTATAATGAATAATTATACTTATATTATAGAGTAGACTGCTAATGATTACAACATCATAGAAGGAGATAGATGATGAAAACACTGATAAAAGGAGGCAGATTATTAAATCCTGCCACAAATACCGATGCCATAAAAGATATTTTAGTCAACAATGAGATTATTGAAGCTATTGCGGATACCATTGACTCTTCTTTAGCTGATCGCGTTATTGATGCTTCAGATTCTTATGTAATGCCGGGGCTTATTGATCTTCATGTCCATTTAAGAGATCCTGGCCTTACTTACAAAGAAGACTTAATGAGTGGTTCTAGAGCCGCTATCAATGGCGGTTTTACCACAATTACGGCTATGGCCAATACCCTTCCAGTAATCGACAATATAGAAACTTTTAAGCAACAAATGAAACGCATTAATGACATTAAAGATATTCAAATTATTCAACTTGCTAGTGTAACTAAAAATATGGCTGGTGAAGAGCTAACCCCTATTTCTGAATTATGCGGCGAGGGACTTATAGGTATTAGCGAAGATGGTAAAACAGTTGATAACTCGCAGCTTTATAAAGAAGGTCTAATAGAAGCTGCTAAAAACAACATTACTGTCTTTGACCACTGCGAAGATACTCGTCTAAAAAACGCTGGGGTTATGCACCTTGGGAAGATAAGCGAAAAATTAGGTCTACCGGGAAATCCACCTTCTGCGGAAGATACAATTATTGCAAGAGATATTATTTTAGCCAAGGAAACAGGGGCTAAATTACATCTTTGTCATCTTTCCACCAAAGACTCTGTCGCTATGTTAAGAGTGGCAAAAAAAGCCGGACTGCCTATAACTGCTGAAGTTTGTCCTCATCATTTTTCCCTAGCTGATGAAGATATTCCCGCCGATCATGGTTATTACAAAATGGCTCCTCCTCTTCGTTCAAAGGAAGATAGGAAAGCGCTTTTAGAAGGATTGGCCGATGGCACAATTGATGCAATTGCTACAGATCATGCTCCTCATAGTTTAAAAGAGAAAGATTGTTCTATGTTAAAAGCTGCTTTTGGTATTGTAGGTCTAGAGACAGCTGTTCCTCTTACTATTACTAAACTAGTAAGACCTGGAATCATTTCTCCTTTAATGATGGCCGAAAAGATGAGCTATAATCCGGCAAAAATCTTAGGCATTAAAAAGGGAGATTTATCAGTGGGTAGAGATGCCGATATTACAATTATTGATCCTAATGTTTCTTACCAAATCGAAAAGGAAAATTTCTTTACTAAAGGAAGAAATACTCCTTTTGATAAAATGGAGGTTTATGGAAAAGTAACACATTGCTTTTATAAGGGTCAAGATCATCTAAAAATAACTAGAGATTAATCTCTAGTTATTTTTAATTTCATGAAGTTTTCTTTACAATAGTTTATCCTTTCTTTACCGCTGTTTATCTTCCTAAATGATATAATCAAAGCAAATAAAGGAGGTTGTCTTATGGATATGCACCAGGAACATGATCACACTTCCCACCATGAACATAATGAACACTCTGGCATGGATCATTCTATGCATATGGGAAATTTAAAACTTAAATTTTTTGTCTCTTTAGTTTTGTCCTTACCCATTATTTTATTCTCACCAATGATGGGAATGAAGTTACCTTTTCAAATATCTTTTTCTGGCTCCCCTTGGCTAGTCTTGATTTTTTCTACTATTCTTTTCTTTTACGGGGGAATGCCCTTCCTAAAAGGGGCGAAGATGGAGTTAGAAATGAAAGCTCCCGCGATGATGACTTTAATTTCACTTGGCATAACTGTCGCCTATATCTATAGCCTTTATGCTTTTTTTATCAACCATATTTTAAAATTTCAAGTCCCGGTTATGGATTTCTTTTGGGAATTAGCTACTTTAATTGTAATTATGCTCTTAGGCCATTGGCTAGAAATGAATGCCATTAAAGCTGCTGGCAATGCTTTAGAAAAAATCGCTGCTCTTCTACCTAAAACCGCTTATTTATTAGATAAAGATAATAATATAGAAGAGATGCCACTGACTAAAATAAAACAAGGGGACTCCCTTTTGGTAAAGCCTGGTGATAGTATTCCTACTGATGGTGTTATTATCGAAGGTGAAACTTCCGTTAATGAATCTATGATTACCGGAGAAGCAAAGGAAGTAATTAAATCTCTGCAAGATAAAGTAATCGGTGGAACCATTAATGGCTCCGGTACTATTCATATTAAAGTCACCGGAACAGGAAAGTCGGGATACCTTGCGCAAGTAATGGATCTTGTCAAAAAAGCCCAAAAAGAAAAATCCAAAACAGAAACCTTATCCGATAAGGTTGCGGGACTACTCTTTTATATTGCTTTAATTGTCGGTATTATTACTTTTATTTTCTGGTTCTTGCTTTCTGATCTTAGTACGGCCTTAGAGCGGATGGTTACCGTTCTAGTCATCGCTTGCCCGCATGCTTTAGGTCTAGCGATTCCACTAGTTTCTGCTCGATCAACTTCACTGGGTGCAAAAAATGGTCTTTTGATTCAAAACAGAGAGGCATTAGAGCTTACCAAAGACGTAACCACGATGATGTTTGATAAGACCGGTACCTTAACTAAGGGCAACTTTTCTTTACTACATTATTCCGACGAAAATACGCTTAAGCTTATGGCTGCTCTTGAAAAAGGTTCTAATCATCCTCTTGCTATTAGCATTAGCAAAAAAGCCAAAGAGCTAAACTTAGAACTGCCTCATGCTACTGCACTTCAAACTCTTCCCGGTATTGGAATAACGGGAAACATTCAACAGGTTGAATATAAAATTGTTAGTCCTTCTTATGCAAAAGAAGCTAATATTTCTTATAACAAAGCCCAAATCGAGGGATTCTTAAAGGAAGGAAACACCATTAGTATTTTATTAAAAAATGAAAACTATGAAGGTTTTATTGCTCAAGGAGATGAAATAAAAAGTGAAGCAAAAGAAATGATTACAGAAATAAAAAGCCTTGGTATTACTCCCGTAATGTTAACAGGTGATCAAAAAATAGCCGGCAAAAAGGTAGCAAAAGCTGTTGGTATAAATCATGTGTATGCTGAATTAAAACCAGAAGATAAAGCCTC
>DXHJ01000064.1 GCA_019113475.1 Candidatus Dorea intestinavium
AACATATTAAGAGAAACATTAACTGGCATACGTCCCACAAGTTCTGGAATCAATCCATATTTGACTAAATCCTGTGGTAGAACTTTTGATAAAAGTAAGTCAATATTGACTTCTTTTTTATTACCGATTTCAGCATTAAAACCAATGGATTTTTGGTCCATTCTTTTCTCAACAATTTTTTCTATTCCTTCAAAGGCACCACCACAAATGAATAAGATGTTAGAAGTGTCAATTTGAATAAGCTCTTGATGAGGATGTTTTCTTCCCCCTTGCGGTGGGACATTGGCAACTGTTCCTTCAACAATCTTTAAAAGTGCTTGTTGCACACCTTCTCCTGATACATCTCTCGTAATCGATGGATTTTCTGATTTTCTGGTAATCTTATCAATTTCATCAATGTAGATAATGCCATATTCCGCCTTATCAATATCTCCATCAGCTGCTTGGATAATCTTTAAAAGAATATTTTCAACATCTTCTCCTACATAACCAGCCTCAGTAAGAGCTGTGGCATCTGCTATAGCAAAAGGTACATTTAATACTTTTGCTAAGGTTTGTGCTAATAAAGTTTTTCCGCTTCCGGTTGGACCTAACATGAGAATATTGCTTTTACCAAGCTCTACACCCAAATCTTTAGGTGCCATAATTCTTTTATAATGATTGTAAACTGCTACAGAAAGTACCTTTTTTGCTTCTTCTTGTCCAATTACATATTCATCTAAGAATTCTTTTATTTTTTCAGGTTTCAACAAGTTGATTTCGGAGAACGGATTCCACTCTCTTCTACCGTGAGTAGTATCTAATTCTTCTTCTATAATTTCTGAACATACTTCAATACACTCATCACAGATGTAGGCACCGTTTGGTCCAGCAATTAACTTTCGCACTTGTGACTGGGTTTTGTTACAAAAAGAACATCTTACCTGTTCATCATTTTTCCCTGCCATGTTACCTCCTCACTAACGATCTAGCGCCTTTTGATTACTTCGTCAATAAGGCCATACTCTTTTGCCTCGTCGGCTGACATAAAGTTATCTCTTTCTGTATCTTCTTTGATAACCTCTAAAGGTTTTCCAGTATTGTCTGCTAGAATTTTGTTTAGCTTCTCTTTTGTCCTTAAGATATGTTCTGCAGCAATTTGAATTTCTGTCGCTTGACCTTGTGCACCACCTGATGGTTGATGAATCATGATTTCCGCATTAGGAAGAGCCATTCTCTTACCTTTTGTTCCGCCTGATAGTAAGAATGCTCCCATACTTGCTGCCATACCAATACAAATAGTTTCTATATCACATTTAATATATTGCATAGTATCATAAATTGCTAGACCTGCTGTTACAGATCCACCTGGACTATTAATATAAATATGGATATCTTTGTCTGGATCTTCTGCCTCTAAAAACAAGAGTTGTGCTACGATTACACTAGCAGACACATCGTTGACTTCTTCTCCTAAAAATATAATTCTATCCTTCAATAACCTTGAATAAATATCATAAGAACGCTCCCCTCTACTTGTTTGTTCTATGACATAAGGTACTAAACTCATTATATTCCCTCCATTCTTCTTATTTGAATCTACGCGATAGTAGCATTTTCAACAAGGAATGTTACTGCTTCTTGAACAGCCATATCTTCTTTCATTTGATTTTTTTCATTATCGCCCATTAGGCCTTTTAGTTGGTCAAATTCCATCTTGTAT
This sequence comes from Candidatus Dorea intestinavium, assembly GCA_019113475.1. Taxonomy (GTDB): domain Bacteria; phylum Bacillota; class Clostridia; order Lachnospirales; family Lachnospiraceae; genus Aequitasia; species Aequitasia intestinavium. Next base: position 1,703 of record DXHJ01000064.1, read on the forward strand.
GTTTCTGCCATTTTTTTGATTTCTTCATCAATTTTCTCGTCAGAAACTTGGATATCTTCTGCTTTGGCAATTGCTTCTAAAACAAGACGTGTCTCAATTCTCTTAACTGCTTGAGGTCTCATTTCTTCTAACATTTTTTCAGAAGTCATACCTGTGAATTGGAAGTATTGTTCCATAGAAAGTCCTTGAGATTGCATTCTTTGAGCAAAATCATCTGCCATTTGCATTACTTGTGAATCAATCATTGGCTTTGGAATGTCATAAGTTGCATTCTCAATTGCGGCATTTACAAGTTGATCTTCTTGAGCTGCTTTGCCTTCTTTTTCTTTTTGTTCTTTTAATTTAGTTTCAATATCTTCTTTGTATTCTTTAAGTGTATCAAATTCAGATACTTCTGAAGCAAATTCATCGTCAATTTCTGGTAATTCTTTTGCTTTTACTTCATGAATTTTACATTTAAAGATTGCTTCTTTACCTTTAAGTTCTTCCGCATGGTATTCTTCTGGGAATGTAACTTTTACTTCTACTTCTTCCTCAGCTTTTTTACCTACTAATTGTTCCTCAAAGCCAGGAATGAAAGAGTTTGAGCCAAGAACTAGTGGGTAGTTTTCACCCTTGCCACCTTCAAATGCTACTCCGTCGATAAATCCTTCAAAGTCAATGATTACTTCATCACCATCTTTTGCTGGAGTATCTACCGTTACAGTTCTGGCATTTTTAGTTGCTTCTTCGTTAATCTTTGCATCCACTTCTTCTGCTGTTACTTCAGTAGAGTATTTATCAGCTTTTAAGCCTTTGTATTCACCAAGTTTAACTTCTGGTTTTGTTGCTACATCAGCTGTGAAAATAAAGGATTTTCCTTTTTCAATTTGTACAACATTGATTTCTGGTCTAGAAACGATTTCAAGTTCAGTCTCATCGTATGCTTTGCCATATTCTTCTGGAATAATTTCATTTGCTGCATCATCATAAAAGATTTCTGGTCCGTACATTTTCTCTATCATTTGACGTGGCACTTTACCTTTTCTAAATCCCGGTAAACTAATTTGCTTTTTTTGTTTTAAATATGCTTTTTGTAAAGCTTTCTCTAAATCTTCTGCTGGAACCTCAATTGTAAGTTTTGCCATATTGTTATCTAATTTTTCAACTTTTAAACTCATTAATAAAAATCCTCCTAATGTTTTATCCGCTCTTTGTCGGATTCATGAGTAACTAACTTTATTAGTATACCATATATTTTTTGTCTTTTCTACTTTTGTCAATTGAAACAAAAAATTTCGCGAATCAATTCATTCATATCCTCTTGCTTGATTTCGTAGTGCTCTTGTTTCTTATGTAATTCTAAAGTCAAAGTAACTGGCTCTAGGTACTTTGTTTCTGTATAGGCCGTATATAATAATTCATAAGAATGATTATAGATATCCGCTAAAACTTGTGCCTCGACTTCCTCTTTTGTACCTTCATAGCCACCTGCTTCTTTTTTTGCTTTTATTTTCTTCGCATCTTCTTGGGAATATTTTTCAAATTGAGTAAAGGTATCAATGGGATTTACTTCCACTTCAACACTATAGGTATCGCTATCTATTTTTGTGCCCGCTTTCACATTGTAACGAAGAATTGAAAATATATTCATGGTTAAATCCACAAACTTCGATTGTGTAACATCCTCCATCTGCATATCAGCGGTAATGTTTTGTTCCACAAAGTTAGAGACAAACTCGTAATAGCTTGTCTCTAATTCTTCCGGTGTCGCTTCTTTTTCTACTGCAAGTGCTTCTTTAATATCTCCTTGGAAACTCAAATCAAGGATAGCTCTTGTATAAGCTACCGGATCAAAGTTATCACTACATGCTGTCAAAAAAATGGCAGGAAGTAAGCAAAGTAAAAGCAATCTTTTCTTAGTAAACAATGGCATCAGCAATTTCTCCTGCTTTTTCTTCATTTACTAAAATAGCAATCAATCTCAATGCGAAGTCAATGGCTGTTCCCACACCACGACTGGTAATAATATTTCCATCAACACAAACACTATCGCTAGAAACTACCGCTCCATGCAACTCTTCTTCCATACCTGGATAACAAGTTGCTTTTCTCCCTTTTAACAATCCCATTTTACCTAAAATTGTTGGGGCAGCGCAAATAGCAGCAATTAGCTTATTGTTGTTATTGTACTCGTTAATCACTTGTTTGACTCCTTTGTGCATTTCTAAATTTCTTGTTCCCGGCATTCCTCCCGGTAAAACAATCATATCGAATAAAGAAAAATCCACTTCTTGAAACAAGTCTTCTGTCTGAACTAAAATGCCATGAGCTCCACTGACACCGTAGCCTTCTTCAATGGAAACAGTATCCACATATATCTGTGCTCTTCTAAGTAAATCTACTGCTGTTAAGGCTTCTACTTCTTCAAATCCTTCTGCTAATAACACACAAACTTTCTTCATCATTTATCCTCCTGATTCATTGACTCTATGGCAAAATCCACCTATACTTTAATGATAAGGAGGCGCCACATGGAAATAGAACGAAAATTTTTAATCAACCAACTTCCTGATAATTTAAATTCTTATAAAAAGAAAGAGCTTGAACAGGGCTACTTAAATACGGACCCTGTTGTCCGTATCAGAAAAAGTGATCAATCCTATGAACTAACTTATAAATCTGCGGGGTTAATGTCTAGGGAAGAATACAACCTACCAATTAATGAAAAGTCTTATCTTCATTTAAAAGAAAAATGCGATGGGCTTATTATTTCTAAAACTAGATACCTAATACCAATTGATAACCAACTAGTAATCGAATTGGACATTTTTCATCATGATCTTTCCCCTCTTATTCTGGCTGAGGTTGAATTTCCTGACGAGGAAACAGCTTGTAACTTTGTTCCACCTCTTTGGTTTGGCAAAGACGTTACTTTTGATGGTAGGTATCACAATAATTATTTAAGTAAAACATCTAATAAAGTATAACCATCTTCGATTAACCAGCCGGTTTTTTCTGCTTCTTTTTCAGAAAATCCGGCATTTTCTTTTTGCTTCTTGGTACTATCATAAAGCAAGAAAGGAACTGCATCACTAGTGTGAGTTCGATCAACAATCGGGGTTGGATGATCTGGTAGAATTAAAATTCGATACGCCACCTTTTCTTCATCCAGTTGTTGACAAAGAGTGCCTAGAACTTTTTCATCTATCTTTTCAATGGCTTGTATCTTTTCTTTTACTAACCCTTGATGTCCCATTTCATCCGGGGCTTCAATATGAATATAAGCAAAATCATAATCTTTTTTCATTAAGGCTTCATAGGCTTTATTGGCTTTTCCCTCATAATTAGTATGAAGACCACCCGTCGCATTTTCCACAATTCCTAAATCCATTCCGGTTCCAATAGCTAGAC
>DXHJ01000065.1 GCA_019113475.1 Candidatus Dorea intestinavium
AGAAGTTCTCCCTCATCCCCCACTAAACCCGCATGATAGACTGGGGCACCAGCTTTTCCTAAAGCAATGGATTGGTTTAAACCTTTACCACCTGGGTAAATATTCATATTCATTGAACTTATTGTTTCCCCGGGCTTTAATATATGGGAAACATCGTATACATAATCTATGTTTAGGGAGCCAAAATTAAGTACTTTCATAAAATTATCTCCTTTACTAAAAACTTACACCTGATTGTAGCATAATATTGGCAAAAGGCGTATCTTCTCCTGTTCTAATTACGAACTTTGCCTTTGATGAAAACTTTTTTAGTTCTTCATGATCTATGCATTCATGGTTTACTCCCTTAAGTATTAATAAGCTTTTTTCTTTAATTGGTAGATTATGGTCATTTATTTCTTTAGCTAACACATAGTATTCCACGTTGACCTCTTTTAACACATTTTCTAAAACATCTAAAAACCGAGGAATTCCCATGCATAATGATAAGTCAACAATTTCTACTTCTTTAGGTATTGGCATTCCACAATCCGCAATCATAAACCATTCTTTATGGCCAAGCCCAGCTATTAAACCCGCTAACTTAGCATTTAATATTCCACTTTTTTTCATAATCTTTCCTTATTTATTTTCATTTCTTGCTTGTAAAGCCATTTTTGCTTGTAAATTTCTTTGGAATTGATCAATTATAACCGCCAAAACTATAACTAATCCTTTTATTACCATTTGCCAAAATTCAGATACACCACACATAACCATTCCATCATTAATAACACCAATAACAAAAGCACCCACAATTGTACCGCCAATCGTGCCAATCCCGCCTGACATGGAAGTTCCTCCAAGCACTGCTGCTGCAATCGCGTTCATTTCCCAAGACTCACCTGTTCTTGGATGTGCTGCAACTAATTGTGAAGTTGCTATAATTCCCACAATTCCAGAACAAAAGCCAGAAAATGCATACACTAACATTTTTACTTTGTTCACTTTTATGCCCGATAAACCTGCTGCCTTCTCATTTCCACCGATTGCAAATACGTGCCAACCAAAAGGTGTCTTCTTTAGCACCACTGCTGCTATAATCGCTATAATTACCATAATAATAACACCAACTGGTATAGGCGTTCCTGGAATGTTTCTGCCAAATATCTCAAATCCTGTATTACCAAGAGCTTTATTACCACTAAGGTTCGAAAAAGTCGCGCCTCCTGATCTTATATTTGCTAATCCACGGGCTACATACATCATACCTAATGTTGCTATAAACGGCGCAACATTAAATTTCGTTATAATAAATCCATTTATCAAACCGATAATAGCGCCTATAATGGCTGAAATTATAACAATTGCAACTACATTAAAATATAAAGTTACACCGAATACTTTCAAAGTAAGGCCTTCATTTATAAGACCACCAGCAATCATCCCGGTAAGCCCTACTACTGCGCCAACTGATAAATCAATACCACTTGTTATAATAACATAGGTCATCCCAATAGCTAGAATTCCATAAAGAGCCACATGTTTTGCCACAATCATCAAAGTACTAACACTTAAAAAGTTATTGGCCTTAAAGCTAAAGAAAATTAACAAGATTATGAGAACTATAAAGGTTCTCCCCTTAAGAAGGGTCATCTTCCATGAACCATTTGATGTTTTTTGTTTACTTGACATTACTTTTCTCTCCTTTATTGTTTTCTAGATTCGCTTCGTGATGTCCTTTATAAGAGGCTAAAACTAATGTGTCTTCTTGAATTTCGTCTTTTGTAAACTCTCCCGTTTTTACCCCGTTAGACAAGACCATTACACGATCGGCAATTGATACTATCTCATTTAATTCTGAAGAAATAACAATAATCGATAGACCTTCTTGGGCATATTGATTAATAATATCAAAGACTTCTGTCTTTGCTCCTATATCAATTCCTCGACTAGGTTCATCCATAAGAAGTATTTTAGGATTCGTCAAGATACCTTTTCCGATAACTACCTTTTGTTGGTTGCCACCAGAAAGAGATAGAATTGGCAGTTTTTTATCCGCTACTTTTATATGGATATCATCAATTTCTTTTTGTACCATTTTCGACTCTTTTTTTACATCTAAAAATGGTCCCTTTTTGTAATTTTTCATTGCCGCTAATGAGCAGTTTTTCTCAATATCTAAAGTTTGAATAATTGCTTGTCCTTGTCGATCTTCTGGTATTAAGGCGAATCCTTTATCTATTTGTCCGGAGACTGATTTAATCACTAACTTCTTACCTTCTAAAATAATATCTCCTGTATGTTCTGGATGAAGCCCCATGATGCATTCAAATATCTCGCTTCTTCCTGCTCCCATAAGACCATATATTCCTAATATTTCGCCCTTTTTTAGTGAAAAATTCACATTATTTAAAAGGTAACCACCACCACTTTTAGGTAACATAAGATTCTTAACTTCTAAGATATTATCCACTTTATCCCAGTCAATTGCTCGATCTCTTTTGGGATATGCTTTTTCTCCTCCCGTCATTTGATGAACAATCCAAGGAATGTCAATTTCCTTTACATCTGAATCAGCAACATATTTTCCATCTCTTAAAATAGTTACATGATCTCCTATTCGCATAATTTCTTCTAACCTATGAGAAATGTAAACAATAGAAATTCCCTCTGCGGTAAGCTCTCTCATTATTTTAAAAAGGACTTCTACTTCTTGTTCACTTAAAGAGGAAGTTGGTTCATCCATAATTAGCACTTTTAAGTCATCAGCCACTAAATTTCTTGCAATCTCTATCATTTGTTGCTGACCGACCCTTAAATCTCCTACCAAAACATTAGGATCTAAAGGATGCTCCAATTTTTCTAATATTTTTTTTGTTTTTTCAATATGAGCCTTATCATTAAGGGCAAGCTTCCCTCTTTTTTCTTCATTGGCCATGAAGATGTTTTGATAAATATTTAAATTCGGAAAGAGACTCAGCTCTTGGTGTATAATACCGATACCGTGTTTCCTAGCTTCTGTGGTATTTTTAAAATGTACTTCCTTATCATCCATATAAATTTGCCCAGCGCTTGGTTGTTCAATCCCGGCAATAATTTTCATTAATGTTGACTTACCAGCTCCATTTTCGCCAATCAACACATTAACTTTCCCCGTAAGCAAATCAAAAGAAACCTCATCTAAAGCTTTTGTACCGGGATATATTTTACTAATACATTCAGCATGAAGGCATACTTCTTCTTGATTCTTCTTTGCGTCTTCCATCAAATAGCCCTCCTATTTCGCCGTTAACTGAACTGGTGTAATCAAGACTTCTTCATTATCTGTAGCAGTAAAGGTTCCAAGGAATTCAATTGTTTTCCCTTTTAGTGAGCTAACATCCGCCTTTTTGATAACATTTTCATCTACAAGTGCATTAATACTTTGTGATACTGCTGCCCATTCCTCTTGATTTGTGTAATCTCCAAATTTAATAAAATCCAATGAATCTCTAACTGATGATCCTTTGTATACACTGCCAATCTGTAATTTGATTGTTTCATTTCCATTATAATCATCTAACTTTACAGTCATAAATCCAGCTTTTGATTCTTGATTTACTTCTTCAACTACTGCACTTCCTTTGACAACATAATTAATCTCACCAGAAGTACCCATAGAATATTTTCCATACTTATCAACAAGGCTTTTGATATCACCGTTTGCTTCTGTTAAAAATGTTTTTAAATCAACTGCTTTTTCTTCCAGTTCTGGTAATGCATCGCTTTCCCAAATTCCCGCCACATTATCTCCTGCATTAAATTCTTTTTTTCCGGTAATCTTATCCTCTTCACCTATTTTAACAACCTTTACACAACCTGTTAGTGTAGTTGCTAGCATGCCTAAAATTATGCATAAAGCCATCAATCTTCGCTTCATGTTATCCTCCCTGTATCATTACGTTTTAATAATCCATAAGGTTTTTAAAAGATAGGAAGGCGTAGTATACGCCTTCCTAAGAACTTGATTTTATTCTGAGTAAACAAAAGTTTTTAATTTATCAACATTATCTTTCGTTATTGCTACACAGTCTACAAGTTGTTTTTCTTCTAGTCCTGTACTTCCTTTTTTGAGATATTGATCAGCTTGTTCCACAGCCATCTCTGCAATAAGAGCACATTGTTGTAAAGCTGTTCCGGTCATCTTTCCTGCTCTGATTAAATCAGCCGCTTCATCCGATCCATCAACACCAATAATTTTCACATCAGTCATTCCATGAGCTTCAAGAGCTGCTTGAGCACCTACTGCCATTGTATCATTACCACAGATAACTCCCTTAATTTCAGGATTAGATTGAATAATTGTTTCCATTTTTTCATATGCTTCTGTTTGTTCCCAGTTAGCAGCCTGTTGAGCAACCATTTTAAAGCCATCATATTGATCAATTACTTCATGAAAAGCTGAAGATCTAACGCCTGCATTAGTATCAGATTCTTTTCCTAATAATTCTGCATATTCCCCTTCTTCGCCCATCTCTTCAACCCATTTTTCTGCAATGGCTTTGGCACCTTGATAATTGTTAGCAACAATTTGGGAAATAGCAACACCTTCCGCATTAATTTCACGGTCAATCAAAAATGTTGGAATCCCGGCTTCTCTAGCCTTTTGAACTGCTTCTACAGTAGCATCTGCACCAGCATTGTCACAAATAATTGCTGCCGCTTTATCAGCTATTGCATTATCAAACAACTCAGATTGCTTGGTTGCATCATCATCATGAGATGCTGATTTTACTTCATATCCTAATTCTTTTGCTTTTGCTTCCGCTTGAACTGCCTCTGTCTTAAAGAAAGGATTTGAATGTGATGGGGTTATAATATAAATAATATTAGATCCGCCACCTTTTAATACTTCATTGGAACTTTCTTCTTTTGTTTCTTCTGTTTTTGTTTCTTCTTTGGTCTCCTCTTTAGCATCATCGCTCTTAGATCCGCATCCAACAGACATTACCGCCACCATTGAGATGATTAGCCCACATGCTAGTACTTTCTTTAAACCTTTCATTTTAATCCTCCTTATGAATTAAGTTTTATATTAACAGGACTCTCCTGTTAATCTTGTAAAGTGGCTTTTATCGTTTTCATTATTCCCTTTGCATCTAATCCATAATACTCAAAAACCTCTTGTGAGTTTCCCGTTATAACTGGTGCATCTGGTAGAGATAAATTAATAACCTTGGTTGGTTTATTTTTAGAAACTACTTGTGCAACCATAGAACCAAGTCCTCCACTAGGTACGTGTTCTTCTACTGTAAAGACTGCACTTTTTCCTTCTACTACCTTTACTATCGTTTCTTCATCAAAAGGTTTTAAATTATAGGCATCCACAACAGCTGCACTGATACCCTCTTTTTCTAGTAGCTTTCCAGCTTCTTTTGCGGCACTAACCATCTCTCCGCAAGCTATAATTGCCACATCCCTACCTTCTTGAATAATAGTTGCTTTATTGAGTTCAAAAGGCACATTATTTTCTTCATATACATCTTTAACTGCATTTCTTCCCACTCTGATATAAGCAGGTTCTTCATCTTCTAATAATGCTTCAATTAGTTTCTTGGTTTGAAATCTGTCACTTGGCAAATAAACTCTCATACCCGGTATCGCCGACATTGCCGCTACATCCTGTAGAGAATGATGACTCATGCCAAGAGCACCATAACTAACTCCACCACTAATACCAATTAGTTTTACATTGGTGTGAGAATAGGCTACATCCACTTTAGCTTGTTCATAACTTCTTGTGCTTAGAAAGCAGGCCGGAGAAGCAACATAAGGCTTTTTCCCACATCTTGCTAATCCTGCTGAAATTCCTACTATATTTTGTTCAGCTATACCTGTTTCAACAAATTGCTCGGGCAATTCATTAGCAAAAGGGGTAAAGGAAGCGCTTCCTCTAGAATCACTACAAAGTGCTATGATATCCTTATCTTCTTTTCCTTTTTCAAGAAGTACATCACAAATGACTTGTTTGTTTGCGATCTTATTCATTTTCTAGTGCCTCCCTTTTATTTTTTAAATCTTTTTTAATTTCTTTTACTTCTTCTTCATTAGGTAATTTATGATGCCAATTTGCTTTATTTTCCATTACTTTAGAGCCTTTACCTTTAATGGTATTAGCAAGCACTAAGCTAGGTTTATTTTTAATTTCTTTTGCTTTTTCAAAAGCTTCTCTTAGCTGCAATAGGTTGTTACCATCTTCCACTTCAATAACTTCAAAACCAAAATCCGTAAACTTCTTTCTTAAATCATCCTG
>DXHJ01000001.1 GCA_019113475.1 Candidatus Dorea intestinavium
TGAATCGGGCAATTCATCTCACTACCTACAGGCTTCCTATAAGCCCTTTAGAGGAAGGAGAATTCTTGCTTATATATGTTAAATAGTCCAACAGATTATTATAGTTTTCTTTCATAAGGAGATAGCCATGATCATAAAATTCATGCAACTTCTCCTTATTTTTTTCCATATGCGAAATGGTAGGAAGTTCAGGTCTTAGGACAAAAATCAAGCCTTCTCTTTCATACTCTTCTATTTTATCCATAACACGATTGTAATGACGATAACGATTATTCATCGTCTTAATTAAATTTGGGTATTCCTTGTACATTTTTTTGTACAGCTTTCTTATAGGCTTTTTATGGGGCTTTTTACGGTAATTAGCATTACGGGTAAGTATTATTACAATCTTTTTATTATGATAGCTCATAGCCCGTTTTAATGGAACAGGATCTGATACTCCACCGTCTAAATAAGGGACTTCATCTAAAAAAGTAATAGGAGCAACCACTGGCATAGAACAAGATGCTCGACAAATTTTCATTAAGCGATTGATATCTTGTCTTTCATCTAAATACTCTGCCTTACCAGTGACACAATTAGTTGCTACAACTTCACAAGAAATAGGTGAGTTTTTATAAGTTTCCATATCAAAAGGATGTTGATTTTTAGGAAATTCTTCAAAAATCATATCCATATCCATTACACTTTTATTTTTTATCATATCTTTAAGACCAAAGTAAAAATCTGCGCCCTCATCTTCTTGAATTATGCAGTCTTTTGTTCTGCCTATTTGTTTTGATACATAATCTACAGCGTTACAAGCTCCCATGGAAACACCTATTACATGACTAAGTTCTAATTCTTTTTCCATTAAATAGTCAAGAGCTCCGGAAGTAAATAATCCCCTTGATGCTCCGCCTTCTAGTATCAATGTTGCTTTTTCCATAAATTATTCGCTCCTTTTTTGATTCTCTTCCTAATAATACACCTTTTTCTTGCTTATTTCTATTAGATTTGTTAAGATATGCTCGATGTGTAAAAATGAGAATTTTAATTTTAAGGAGCATAGATTATGATTAGTACAAGCAATATTACATTAAGAGTAGGGAAAAAAGCTCTTTTTGAAGATGTAAACATTAAGTTTACAGAAGGGAACTGTTACGGACTTATCGGGGCCAATGGTGCAGGAAAATCAACTTTTCTTCGTATCTTATCAGGACAATTAGAGCCTACCCAAGGAGATGTAATTATCACTCCTGGAGAACGTTTATCTTTCCTGCAACAAGATCACTTTAAATACGATGAGTTTCCAGTTCTTGACACGGTTATGATGGGGAACAAAAGACTCTATGAAATTATGAAAGAAAAAGAAGCGATTTATGCTAAGGAAGACTTTACCGATGAAGATGGTATAAAAGCCAGTGAACTTGAGGCAGAATTTGCCAATATGGATGGTTGGGAGGCAGAGTCAGATGCTGCTACTCTTCTTAACGGTCTTGGTATTGATACAGAACTTCACTTAAAAGAAATGAAAGAACTTGCTGGTCCAGAAAAAGTTAAGGTTCTTTTAGCACAAGCACTTTTTGGTAATCCGGATATCTTATTACTCGATGAGCCCACCAACCATTTAGACCTCGATGCTATTGCTTGGTTAGAAGAATTCTTAATCAACTTTGATAACACAGTAATCGTCGTTTCTCATGATCGTTACTTCTTAAATAAGGTTTGTACACAAATTGCTGATATTGATTATGGTAAGATTAAATTATATGCTGGAAACTACGACTTCTGGTATGAATCAAGCCAATTAATCATTAAGCAAATGAAAGAATCTAACAAGAAAAAAGAAGATAAGATTAAAGAACTTCAAGATTTTATCTCTCGTTTTAGTGCTAATGCTTCAAAATCAAAACAAGCAACTTCTAGAAAACGTGCCTTAGAAAAAATTGAACTAGATACCATGGTTCCTTCTAGTAGGAAATATCCTTATATCCACTTTAAGCCAAACCGTGAAATTGGTAATGAAGTCTTAAGTGTAGAAGGGTTAAGTAAGACGATTGATGGTGAAAAAGTATTAGATAATTTAACTTTTACACTCGGTCGTGAAGACAAAGTTGCTTTAATTGGCGGAAATGAACTGGCTAAAACAACTCTTTTCAAAATCTTAGCGGGTGAACTCGAACCTGATGAAGGTAGCTATAAATGGGGTGTAACCACCTCTCAAGCTTATTTTCCACTGGATAGTGGTAAGGAGTTTGATAATGATTATACTATCGTCGAGTGGCTTACTCAGTACTCTGATGATAAAGATGTAACTTATGTCCGTGGTTTCCTTGGTCGTATGTTATTTGCTGGTGATGATGGTATTAAAAAGGTTAAAGTACTCTCTGGTGGAGAAAAGGTTCGTTGTCTTCTATCTAAGATGATGATTTCAGGCGCCAATGTTTTGCTTCTTGATGAGCCAACTAACCACTTAGATATGGAATCTATTACTGCTCTTAATAAAGGACTAATTAATTTCCCTGGCGTAATTATCTTTAGTTCTCACGATCACCAAATCGTAGAAACTACTGCCAATCGTATTATGGAAATTGTCCCTGGTGGTAAGTTAATCGATAAAATTACAACTTATGATGAATATTTAGCCAATGATGAAATGGCCAGAAAACGTCAAAATTACACTGTTAATACAGAAGAAGACGAAGAATTATAAGCATCAGTGAAATACAAAGAAGAAAGGTTCAAGTTATCAAAATATAACTTGAGCCTTTCTTCTTTTATT
>DXHJ01000066.1 GCA_019113475.1 Candidatus Dorea intestinavium
CAATTGTTTTATTTCCTGATTTTGCTCTGGTCTTAATTTCGTCGATGAATCCCATTACGTAAGACTCCTTTCCTATAATCAATAGTTTAATTATAAACAAAGACACCTTTAAAAACAAGGTGTCTTTGCCCTATATTTGGCTTATTTTGTCTATTTTTCGATACAATCGTCGTTATTAATTTCACATATGGAACATTACAGTTACCATGGCAAAATAAACCGTTACAGTACTAATATCTACTAGGGTAGAAATCAGTGGCGTTGCCATAATAGCCGGATCTAGTCCTATCTTTTTCGCAAGTAAAGGCAGCGTACAACCCACAATTTTAGCAATTACTATGGTACAAGCCATGGTAAGACCAATAGTAATGGCAATGGTTGCATCTCCTTGATGCATAATAATGATTCTTGCCCCATTTACAACAGATAAGATTACGCTAATAATAAGTGCTACTCTTACTTCTTTAAACATTACTCTAAATAAATCCTTAAATTCAATCTCTCCTACCGCAATTCCCCGAATGACTAGGGTCGAACTCTGAGAACCGCAGTTTCCACCGGTACCCATTAACATAGGAATAAAACCGGCTAGTTGCGGCATAATGGCAAGAGCTGCCTCGTAATGCCCCATAATCATTTGGGTTACCGTTGCTGATAACATTAAAAATAAGAGCCAAGGAAGTCTACTTCGTACGTGTTTAAAAACTCCTGTCCCAAAATAAGAATCTTCACTTGGTGAAACACCGGCCATAATGCTAATATCTTCAGTCGCCTCATCTTCAATGATCTGCATCGCATCATCAACCGTAACAAGACCTACCATGCACATTTCATGATCGAGAATGGGAAGAGCAATTAAGCTGTATTTCAAAATTATTTTCGCAACTTCTTCCTGGTCATCCGTGGTCTTGCCATATAAAATATTGGTATCCATGATTTCTTCCATAGTTTTAGATTCTGGTGAGGTTAAAAGTTCTTTTAAATCAACGGTACCAATCAATCTTCTTTTTTCAGTAATATAACAAGTATAAATAGTTTCTCGATTTAGTCCTACTTGTCTAATCTTTAAAATCGCATCCGAAACTGTCATTTCTTTACGAAAAGCTATATAGTCCACATTCATAATACTGCCGGCACTATCTTCAGGATATTGCAACAAGGTATTAATCTGGGCTCGCTTTTCTGGTTCCGTTGCTAAAAGCAAACGATCAACTACATTTGCTGGCATTTCTTCTAGAACATAAACAGAGTCATCAACATACATTTCTTCCATGACTTCTTCAAGCTCAGAATCGGTTAATGCATCAATAAGCTCTTCTCTCATGTCCGAGTTTAAGTTCGTAAAAGTTTCGGCCGCCTCTTCTTTTGCTAGAAGTCTAAAAATCATAACTCTATACTTTGGCTCAAATTCTTCTAACATTTCTGCTAAATCGACGGGATGAACCTGGGTAAAGAGTTCATCTTTTAATTCTTTATAATCTCTTTTATCTAATAATTCAAGGATGCGTTCCTTGTTCATAGCTATTTCCATTGTTACTGCCCCTTGTTTTAAAATCTTATTCCTATATAGTCTTTGACCCATCTATCTTTATTCAGTATAATAGTAACACATTAATTAGACAAGGAGAAATTCATGAGCGTAGTTGGACTAATCACCGAATACAACCCTTTTCACAATGGTCATTTACACCATTTAAAAAAGGCGAAAGAACTAACAGGAGCAGATCAAGTAGTCGTTATTATGAGTGGCGATTATGTTCAAAGAGGTGCTCCGGCCTTTATGCCCAAACACTTACGTGCAAAGATGGCTTTAGAATGTGGTGCAACCATGGTCTTAGAATTACCAAACCTTTATGCTACAGCAAGTGCTGAAATTTTTGCTTATGGTGCAGTATCGATTCTCCATCACCTGGGGATCGTTGATTTTTTGTGTTTTGGAAGCGAAACCGGCGAGCTAAAACAATTAGAAGAGATGGCCAGTTTTCTTCTAAATCCACCTCTTTCTTATGTCGCACTTTTAAAAGCAGAGCTAAAAAAAGGACTCTCTTACCCTAGTGCCCGGGAAAAGTCTCTTTTAAAGGCTTTAAATAACCCCGAGCTTTCTGAGGTCATTAAAAACCCAAACAATATTTTAGGTATTGAATATTTAAAGGCTCTTAAATCACTAAATAGCCAAATAAAGCCTTTTACCATTAAAAGAATTGGTGCTTCTTATAATGATGAAACTTTGCAGGATTCTCTTAGCAGTGCTAGCGCTATTAGAAGCTCCCTTTGTGGTACCCCAAGTAAAGACTTAGAAATTATTGAGAAACAAGTTCCCTCTGCTATTTATGATTTGTTCAAAAGACATTACCTAAAAGACTACCCTCTCTCTTTTGACGATTATTCACTTCTTTTAAAAGAAAAAATCTTAACTAATAATGCTAAGTCTCTTTTGGAGTTTGTGGATATTAATGAGGATTTAGCAAATAAAATAATGAATACTCAAAATCGGTTTGTAAATACCACCCAGTTTATCACTTTGCTAAAAACAAAGGATTTAACTTATGCAAAAATTAGTCGTGCCTTATTACATTTGGTTTTGGATATTAAAAAAACCGACCTTTTTACTTTAGACGGTACCATTAAAGCTCCCACTTATGTTCGAGTTTTAGGCTTTAAAAAAGAATGGTCAAGTCTTCTTTCTTTGGCAAAAAAGAACTCTTCCATTCCTATTATTACAAAACTTAGCAAGGACTCTCCCTTAGCGGAAATCTATGCTTCCAATTTGTATCAAAGCGTAGTGACCAATAAATATCAGACACCTTTTCTAAATGAGCATCAAAAATCTATGCAGTTTTAATTTTTTTTGTACAAGCAAGAGCTAGAGCTCCTGGTCCAATATGACAAGACACACTTAAAGAGAGTCTATCACAGACAATTGGGTAGCCAGGAAATCTTTCCTCTACTTCTTTTTTCCACTCATTTACTACATCATCAGAACAAGTATGAGCAATTGCTAGATTGATTTCATCATCACTAAATCTATTTTCGATATCTTTTGCCATTGCTTCAAGCATCATTCGTTTGCCATTTTTCGTCCCTCTAGCCTTTGCAAAAGCATCTAATTTATCTCCCTGAATCTGAAGTACTGGTTTGATTTTTAAAACGGTGCCAATGGCCGCTGCAGCCGGAGTAATTCTGCCACCTTTTAATAAATATTTTAAAGTATCAACCATAATATAAATGCTGGCGTCTAATTTGGATTCCATTAATGTTTTTTCTACTTCATCTGCCGTATTACCACTAGCAATTAAATCAAGGGCATCAAAGACTGCCTGTTTTTGGGTTACTGAAATTCTTTGATTATCAATAACTCTAACTTTACCTTCATACTTTCTTGCTAACATCATTGCCGTCTCACAAGAACTACTAAGACCACTAGACATCGGAATATGAATTAAGGTATCAAACGTCTTTAAAAGTTCATCCCATAAAGCTAATACATCGCCAACTGCTGGTTGTGAAGTAGAAATTTCTGCATCAGCCCCAAGATGTTGATAAAATTCTTCTTGCGATAAATTAATATCTTCAAAATAAACGGTGCCATTAATTGAAAATGGCATAGGAAGCACCCAAATCCCCAGTTCTTTTGCCTCTTTTTGTGTTATACCGCTGTTACTATCTGTAACGATTGCTATTTTTTCCATAATAGTAATTTGCTCCTGTTATTCTTTTTTTCTTTCTTCTCTATACTGTA